>JBOGXF010000184.1:0-9864 GCA_050694275.1 Actinomycetota bacterium
AGTTCGTGTCACACCCCGCGCCTACGCTCTTATTCCCTGTGGATGTCAGACAGGTGTCTGACACGGGTCTGACATTTTGGATGAGTAGATAGGGAGATGCATGAAAGAGCCCATGTCGGAGCCGGATTCGCCAGTTCGGTCGATAACGGCGCGGGAACTATCCCGTGCGACCCGGTCTCTCCTCGAGGAAGTGCAGGGGCGCAGGCGCACCCTCATGATCGTGCGCAGGGGCCACCCCGTGGCACTGGTCACTCCGATACCTCTGGGATGGTTCGAGTCCCACGTTCCTTGGATACAGGCCGAAGAAGAGCCGGTCGACCCCGGGTTGCTGGAGGAGCTGACCCAGATCCAGAAGGAGATGCTGGAGCTACTCTCTGATGGCCGGCCCCACGGCAACCCTCCCGAGCAGCTGCGCGTTCATGACCACGTGGCTGCGGCCATCGACCTCAGCCGGCTGGAGATCAAGCGGCTCGTCAGAAGGGACTTCGTGGGTTATTCACTCACCCGCGACGGTGAAGAGGTCGTCCGTGCGCTGGCGGACGAAGACGAGGCGGAGAACAAGGATGGCACCGATGGAACCGACTCTTAGGGACGCGGCGCGGGATGCGATCGGTTTCATGCCCGAGGACGAGGGGCTCGCGTTGTATCGGGCCGGGTTGCTCGCGGCCCGGGTCGGGCCGCTGCTCGAGATCGGGAGCTATTGCGGCAAGTCCGCGGTCTACCTCGGCGGCGCGGCACGAGTCCGGGGAACGGTTCTCTATTCGATCGATCACCACCGGGGCTCCGAGGAGCATCAGCATGGTCAGGAGTATCACGATCCCCGGCTCGTGGACGAGGCGACCGGTCGCATCGACACGCTCCCCCAGTTCACCGCCACGGTCCGAGGGGCCGGCTTGGCGGGGGTCGTGTTGCCGATCGTCGCCCGCTCCGAGGAGCTCGGGCGTGCCTGGCGCGAACCGCTGGGCCTGGTGTTCATCGACGGCGGTCACGCACAGACGCAGGTGGCGAGTGATTACGAGACGTGGGCGAGGCACGTTCGCACTGGGGGGCTGCTCGCGATCCACGACGTGTTCGTCGATCCCGCCGCTGGGGGCCGGGCCCCTTTCGAGGCGTACCGGCGGGCCCTCGACACGGGCGCGTTCGAGGAGATCTCGGCGACCGGGAGCCTCCGGATTCTACAGCGAGTCCGGAACGACGTCTGAGATGTCGATCACTTCGGGCAGACCCTCGCCGTAGAACAACTGCGAGGTAGGACGCGCGCGCGCCAGCGCATCCGACGCGAGCAGGGCGGCACCCGATCCCCAGGTCGGCTTCTCTTCCGGCCAAACCGTGCCGTCGGGAAAGGTCGCCCCCATCCAGTAAGCGCCGTCATCGGATCGCAGGAGCTGCACCCAGTCGTAGAGCTCGCGCGCTTGTTGTTCGAGACCAATTACGGCAAGGGTGAACACCAGCTCGCACGTCTCTCCGGTCGTAACCCACGGCCGGTCGTTCACGCATCTGACGCCGCGGCCAGAGACGACGAACTCGTCCCAACGAGCTTCGATGCGCTCTCGGGCCGCGTCTTGGCTCAGCGCCCCAGACAACACTGGGTAGTACCAGTCCATCGAGAAGCGCTCCTTGTCCTCGAACGCGTCGGGCTGGTGGGCGATCGCGTGGCCGAGGGAAGCAAGCGAGAGCTCCCAATCCGGACGATCGCATCCGATGATGTCGCAAACGGCGAGGGCGCAGCGAATGCTCAGGAAGATGCACGAGGACGATGTGAGCAGCGCGCCCGGCCACGGCCGGTAACCGGAGTCGCGCGCCCACAGAACCGTGCCGTTTGGTCGCTGCAGATCGAGAGCGAAGTCGATCGCCCGCTCGACCGTCGGCCACATCCGAGCGACGAACTCCCGGTTCTCGGTGGCGAGATAGTGGTGCCAGGTGCCGACCGCCACGTAGGAGGAGAAGTTCGCATCCAGTGTGTGGTCGATGACGACCGAGTCGCGATAGGCGGCGGCCCAGGCACCGTCGCGCCGCTGAGTTGCGGCCAGCCACATGTAAGCCCGCTCCGCCTGAGCGTGAAACCCGCCGACGTCGAGAGCCATGGCGGCCTCGACGTGATCCCACGGGTCGGCGTGACCTCCACGAAACCACGGGATGCACCCATTTCCCTGCTGGACGCGCGCGATCGCCTCAGCCGTCGACCGGAGTTCTGAAGGTTGCGGCCCTCTATGCAACATGTTTGACGAAATAAAGGACGAGACTCTTACCCATCAGGGGATTGAGAGCTCGCTCCGCGGCGTCGACGAGGCGGGGCCCTCTTCTGATCTGCCATTCGAGCGCCCGCCTGTAGAGGCGCACCGGGAGCGCGTCGTCGTTCGACGGACCGACGATGCACTTGAGCCACCAATAGGGAGAGTGGAACGCGTGCGCGTGGTGCCGCGCATACACGAAGAAGCCCACGCCCTCGAACCGGTCGATGAGATCGGAGGCGCGGTAGATGCGAACGTGACCTCCTGCGTTCTCGTGGTACTCGCTCGACAGCGTCCAGCACAACCGCTCGGGCCACCGGCGCGGGACGGTCACCGCGACCGTCCCGCCGGGTCGAAGGACGCGTGCGATTTCGCCGATCGCCTGCCGGTCGTCCACGATGTGCTCGAGCACCTCCGAAGCGACGATCCGGTCGAAGGTGTCCTCGGGGCAGGGGAGCCGCAGCGCATCTGCACAGACGCAATCAACCGCCGACGAAGAAGGCGTCTCCCCTTGCGAGATCATGGTCGAGCCCAGGGCGCGGACGTCCTTGAGCGCCGCGTCGTCGAGATCGACGGCCACAGTGTGCGCGCCGCGGCGAAGGGCCTCGAAGGCATGGCGTCCGGCCCCACAACCGAGGTCGAGCAACGTCTCGCCAGAAGAGAGCCCGAGCCGCGTGTAGTCGATGGTCAGCATCGCTCGATCGCCTGCCGATACTGGTCTACGGTCGTGCGCGCTGCGGCGCGCCACGTGAATCGCTCGGCGGCGCGGCGCCGGCCGGCGGCCCCCAGCCGCGCGCCGAGGACCGGATCGTCCAGCAGTCGCCCGATTCCGGAGGCCAGCGCGCCCGGGTCGGCGGGGGGAACGAGCAGGGCCGCCTCGCCGTCGCCGCCCACGACCTCCGGAAGGGCTCCGGCTCTTGTCGCGACGAGGGGGACGCCGCTCGCCATCGCTTCGACTGCCGGCAGCGAAAAGCCCTCGTACAGCGACGGCACGACCGCGACCTGAGCCTCCGCGTAGAGCTCGACGAGGCGCAGCCGCTCGATGCCACACTCGAACCTCACCGCGTCCTGCAGGCCGAAGCGCTCGATCGCCTGCGTTACCGGCCCGCGAGCCGAGGCGCGTCCCACGACGACCAGCTCCGCGGCCCGTTCGGTTCTGAGCTTGGCAAGAGCCTCAATGAGGTGCACGAGCCCTTTGAGGGGGACGTCGGCGCTGGCGGTAGTTACGATCCGGCCGGCGACTTTGCCCACGTGTGGGAGGGGCTTGAACAGTTCCGTGTCGACCCCGTTGTGTACTACCGCGACGCGCCGTGGATCGGTCCCGAAGTCTCGTATCACGTCGGCGCGCGCCGACGCCGACACGGCGATGATCGCGCGCAGACGGCGCGCCACGCGCCCCTGCATGCGAGTGAACGAGTACCACCGTCGAAGGCTCAATCTCCGCCGTCCACTCGTTGCGTGCTGCAGCTCGACCATGTGATCGACCGAACAAGGGTGATGCACCGTCGCGACGACCGGCTGACTGAGCGCGAGCAGCCCGTAGCCAAGCGACTGGTTGTCGTGCACGACATCGAAGTCATGAGGCCGATTCCGCAGGAGCCGCGCCGCTCTGAGCGAGAAAGTCAACGGCTCCGGAAACGCCGCAGCGCACATGAGCGCGTACTCGAGAACGTTGACCCAGTCGCGCAGCTCGTCTCGTCGCGGCCGCCTGAATGGGTCGTCCTGGTTGTAGAGATCGAGGCTCGGCACTCTCTCGAGCGTGACGCCGTCGTCGAGCTCGGGATAGGGCGGCCCGGAGAAAACCGTTACGCGATGACCTTCCTTGACGAGCGCGTCGCTGAGATACCGCGCGTAGACACCCTGCCCTCCAGAGTGAGGATTGCCTCGATAGGTAAGCAAAGCGATGTTGAGCCCGTCCCGTCGCATGGAGGGCGCCAGCCTAAGCGCCCGCGCCGTAGGCATCGCTCCCCGGTACGATTCGGATATGAGCGATGGTCTCAGCTTCGGCTTCACCGAGGAGCAGGACGCCTTCCGCCACTCTGTCCGGCAGTTGGCCGAGGACAAGATCGCTCCCCGGGCGGCCGAGATCGACGAGGCCGACGAGTATCCGTGGGACATGGACGAGCTGCTCGTCAAAGCCGGGTTGGCGGGCGTCTCCTATCCCGAGGAGCACGGCGGCGCCGGCGGCGACGCGGTCGAGCTGTGCATCCTGGTCGAGGAGCTCTCCCGGGTCTCGGCCGGCGTCGCGTTGATCCCGATGGTGAACAAGCTCGGCGCGATCCCCATTCTGATCGCCGGCAGCGACGAGCAGAAGAAGCAGGTGTGCACCGGGATCACGAACGGAGCTCACCGCATGTCGTACTGCCTGACCGAGCCCGGATCCGGCTCGGACGCAGCGGCCATGCGGAGCCGGGCGACCCGGAGCGGCGATGACTGGGTCATAAGCGGCTCGAAGCGTTTCATCACGGGTGCCGGCGCGTCGGATCTCTACACGTTCTTCGCCGTCACCGACCCAGCCGGGCAGAAGGGAAGGAACATCACCGCCTTTTTGGTGTCTAAAGACATGGAGGGGTTCTCGCTCGGACGCAAGGAAGACAAGATGGGGATCCGCGGATCGCCCACCTGCGAAGTCGTCCTCGAGGACTGCCGTGTACCGAAAGAAAACGTCATCGGAGAGGTTGATCAGGGCTTCCAGCTCGCGCTGCGCACGCTCGACTTTTCCCGCCCCACGGTGGCCGCGCAGGCGCTCGGGATCGCACAGGGGGCATTCGACTTCGCCGCTTCGTACTGCCGGGAACGCGAGCAGTTCGGGAAGCCGATTTCGTCCTTCCAGGGGATGCAGTTCATGTTCGCCGATATGGCTATGAAGATCGAGACCGCGCGCTTGGCCGTCTACAAAGCGGCCCGCGCCATCGAAGACGACGTGGCGCAAAGAGGCGACGGGAAGGTCTCGTACTGGGCGGCGATCGCAAAGTGCTACGCATCCGACGTGGCGATGTCGGTGACCACAGATTGCGTTCAGGCACTCGGCGGCTACGGTTACATCCGCGAATATCCGGTCGAACGTTTCATGCGCGACGCGAAGATCACCCAAATCTACGAGGGCACCAACCAGATTCAGCGCGTGGTGATCGCGCGCAGCATCTTCGGAAGAAGCTGATGGCTACCAAGATCGCAGAGCCGTCTCCCCCGGAGACGATCGATCGCGAGGGCGGATCGAGATGGGTGGAGCTCATGCGGGCTCCCAACGACATCGACTGCAATCTGTTGACCGGATGGCTGCACGAGGCGGGCATCGAGACGCGCACCGTCAAGGATCGCTCCGCCCCGGGGGCGTGGCTCTACGGCGGATCGAACCCGTGGGCCCCGGTGACGATCATGGTGCGGAACTGGCAGATGGAAGAGGCGAAGGTCGCGCTCGCCGAGCTGTCCTACGAGGCGCCCTCGGTCGAGCCGCCCGTCCCGTCCGAGCCTCCGCGACGCGGATGGCGCTTCCCCGTCGTCTGGTGGATCGTTGCGCTCGTTCTCGGCGCCCTTCTGACCGGCGTGGCGCTCGCGCGCACCGCGAGCTCGATGTGGCACTGCGACCTGCCGCTGCTGTGCAGTCAGTCCGCGCCCTCCGACCGATAGGCTGCGTGGGTGAGCGACTACCGGATCGAGAGGGACAGCCTCGGTGAGGTGAGAGTTCCGGCCGACGCGCTGTACGGTGCCCAGACCCAGCGCGCGCGCGAGAACTATCCCGTGTCGGGATACCCTCCCCAACCCGATTACTTGTGGGGCATGGTCACGATCAAGAAGGCAGCCGCCCTCGCCAACATGGACACGGGCCGTCTGGATCGAGGCATCGGTGAGGCGATCGTGAAGGCGGCCGACGAGGCCCTCGCCGGAGAGCTTGACGAGCACTTCGTCGTCGACCCGTGGCAGGCGGGGGCCGGGGTGTCCCACAACATGAACGTCAACGAGGTGCTTGCCAACCGCGCCTCGGACCTGCTCGGAGGGGGCCGCGGAACCGATCGCAAGGTCCATCCCAACGACCACGTCAACATGGCGCAGTCGTCGAACGATACGAACCCGACCGCCGTGCGCCTGGGCGCGCTGAGGGTCGCGCCCACGCTGATAGAGGCCCTCGAGGGGCTGCGCGATGCGCTGTCCGCCAAGGCCGAAGAGTTCGATCACGTCGTCAAGGCGGCGCGCACTCATTTGCAGGACGCGGTACCGATACGGCTGGGACAGGAGTTCTCCGGTTACGCCGCGGCGGTTGCGATCGCGACCGAGCGCGTCCGCGCCGCCGCAGTCGCGCTCGAGGAACTGAACCTGGGGGCAACCGCGGCCGGGACGGGGATCAACGCCGAGCCGGCCTACATCGACGCCGTGGTCGAACGCTTGCGGGAGCTGACCGGATTCGACTTGCGTCGGGGCGAGAATTTCTTTCGCCTCACCCAGTCCGGCGCGGACATGGCACACCTTTCGAGCGCGGTCCGCAACGCCGCGGTCGAAATCTCGCGCATCGCCTCGGACCTGAGGCTGTTGTCGGCCGGCCCCCGTACCGCCATCGCCGAGATCATTCTCCCGCCGGTCCAGCCCGGCTCGTCGATCATGCCCGGCAAGGTCAATCCCGCAATGGCCGAGATGATGAACATGGTGTGCTTCCAGGTCATCGGGTGCGACGAGGTCTGTTCGCTCGCCGCGCACCTCGGCCAGCTCGATCTCAACGTGTGGTGGCCGGCGTTCGCCTACAACCTCTTGTTCGGCATGACGATCCTTCGTAACGGCGTCAACCTCTTCACCGAGCGCTGTATCGTCGGGATCGAGGTCGACGAGGAGCGCTGCAAGTACTGGGTCGAGCAGTCGTTGATGCTCGTCACCGCTCTGACCGATTACATCGGTTACGAGGAGGCGGCCAAGCTGGCCAAGGAGGCGTTCGAGTCGCGCAAAACCATCCGCGAGATCGTGCTCGAGCGCGACCTCATGCCGGAGGATCAGCTCGACAAGGTCCTCGACGCGACTCCGATGACCGAGCCCGGGGTGCCGGGCCGGTCGTGACGCGGATCGTTTTCGAGACCCGATAATCGTCTACGAAAATGCGCCCGTTCAAGAAGAAACCAGAACCGTTTTCCGCCTACGGCGACTCCGGCGTGTTCCGGAGCATCCGGACGCGGGGGCGCAAGCACATGCGGCACTGGTGGCAGTGGGCGCTCCTGGGCTTCTTCCTGCTGATCACCGCGACCGCGGGCTACGCTACCTACCGCTACTACGAGACCCAGGGCGACATCCAGAACCCGGACATCGAGGTCGACGAGCGCGGCGAGGAGCTGGCGCCGTTCAACGCCATGCTGGTCGGATCGGACTCGCGCGCGGGGCTGACCGAAGAAGAACAGTTCGAGCTGGGCGCGGGGGCGGTCGGGGGAGCGCGCGCCGACACCCTGATCCTCGCCCACATCGACCCCGGCGAGAGCAAGGTGACGATGGTGCAGTTCCCGCGCGACCTCTACGTCCCGATCGCCGGCGGGGGAGACGACCGGATCAACTCGGCCCTCGCGGGGGGGCCGAATCAGCTCGTGCGCACGGTCAAGGCCCTCACCGGGCTCGAGATAAATCAGTACCTCCAGGTCAACATCGCCGGGTTCAGGGATCTCGTGAACGCCATCGGGGGGGTGGAGATCTGCATCACCGAGCCGATCCCGTTCGACCCCAACACCGGGATCGAGGTCGCCGAGGACGAGCTCGGTCTCGTCAAGTTCGACGGCGAGCGCGCCCTGCGTTTCGTACGGTCGCGCCGGTTTCCAACGGGCGACTTCGAGCGCATCCGCAACCAGCAGAAATTCCTCGCCGCCGCCATCGACAAGGTGACGTCGATCTCGACCGTGCTCAGTCCCGGCCGGATCAACAAGCTGCTTGATGTCGCCGGCGACAACGTCGCGACCGACAGGCACACCACCATCCTCGGTCTCAAGGACCTCGCAAACGACCTCCGGCACTTCGATCCGGAGCATTACGAGGCGTACACGGTCCCGAATCTGGGCACCGCTCGCATCGATGGAGCGTCCGTCGTGCTCCCGGACATGCCTGCGATCAATCTGATGTTCGGGGCGATCGACGGCAACGAGTCGCCCGCCGAGGCCGACGGCGTCCCGAGCATCGCGCCGTCGACCATCCGGGTCGCCGTCTACAACGGGACGACCGAAGAGGGTCTCGCGGCGACCACCGCAGCCCGGCTCAAGCGAGACACCAATGTGGGCGACGGCGGCGTCCGGGTGGTCGAGCGGGCCAATGCATTGCGCTCGAACTACAGGCAGACGGTCATCCGTTACGAACCGTCGGCGGAGGCGATGGCCGCGGTCATCGCCGCGGCGATGCCGAACGCCGAGCTCAAGGAGGGCAACACGCGCAGAGACGTGGACGTCGCGGTGATCGTCGGCCGGCGCGGAGGAAGAACTGCCGAGCTGATTCAGATCCTGCCGATCCCGATCCCGCCGCCGGGCGACCTCCCCGCCGAATGCCGCTAACCCCCGTGCCGAGTGCTCACCACGGCACCTGAGAGGTGCTCTCACGAGCACTCGGCAACGAAATGAGTCTAGGAGTGGGCGCCTTCGAGTCGGAGCAGGAACTCCTTCTTGTCCACCCCGCCGCCGTAACCGCCGAGCGCGCCGCCGGCGCGCACCACGCGATGGCACGGCACGACGATGGGGATCGGGTTCGATCCGAGCGCATTGCCGGCGGCACGGTTTCCTCTCGGGCTTCCGGCCTTTGCCGCGACCGCGCCGTAGGTCGTGACGTTCCCGTAGGGGATGCGAGCGGTCGCGGCGAGGACCCGACGCGTGAAGCCCTTGGTCAGCGCCCAGTCGATCGGCACGTCGAAGCTTCGCCTCCGGCCGTCGAAGTACTCGTCGAGCTCGCGCCTCACGTCGTCAAAACGCGCCGGTGCCTCGAGCACACGCGGCGACAGCTCCGACGCGAGGGTTGCGAGGGCATCGTCGACTCCCGACGAGACGTAGGCAAGCGTGACCAAGCCCTTCTTCGTGCGCGCCGCAAGGAGGGGGCCGAGCGGCGAATCGGCCAGCGCGTAGCAGATATCGGCCAGTCCGCGCTCGACCGCGGCGCCGGCCAGGCGATCCGCCGCCTGCCCGACTTCTTGTTCGTAGCGCAGCTTCCCCGCTCGGGCGAGCGCTCGCTCGATCTCTTTCATAGTTCCCACCCCTCCCGGAGCTTCTTGACGCCCTCGTGCACGTTCCGTCGGGCTGCCTCTTCGGATGTGTCCATGACCTGTGCGATGTCGCGGTATGTCAGATCGCCGACGAAGCGGCAGACGATCGCGGCGCGCTGTTTCGTGGGAAGCGCTCCGACCGCCTTCCACAGCGCGGGATCACCGTCGTGCGGCTCGACCGAGCGCTCCGGAACCGTCTCCAGCGGCCGGACTCGCCGCCTCGCTCGATGCAGATCGAGCGCCTTTCGGTGGGCGATGGTGAGCAACCACGACCTGAGGTTGGAGCCGTCGCGCAGGCGTGGATAGGCCCGCAGAGCGGCGAGAAACGTTTCCTGGAAGCAGTCGTCGGCCGCGTCCCGGCCCACCAGGGCGGCGAGAAAGCGGTAGACGTCGGTGCGATGCTCGTCGAGCAGCATCTGGAATGGTGGC
>JBOGXF010000185.1:0-2591 GCA_050694275.1 Actinomycetota bacterium
GCACCGGCGAACAGGTCGGCGCAGCTCTGCCGCTCACGGGCCGGCCGTTCGACGTCGCGGTCGGCCGCACCGGCATCTGGCTCACGCATAACTCGACGAACACGGTGAGCCACATCAGCGACACCGACTCGCCTTAGTCGATTTCGTTGCTGGAATAGGCGCTATGGCCTACTAACAGCAACGAGATCGCACCAGTTCACCGGCTTGCCTACAGGCGCTTGAGCAGCTCTTGCTTCTTGGCTTCGAACTCCGCCTCGGATAGCACGCCCTGATCCTTGAGCCGGGCGAGGGCCTCGAGCTGCTCGGGGATCGATGCCTCACCGCTATCGGCGGGGCGCATCATGCGGGCGTTGTTGGCTTCGGTCTCCTTGTAGATCATGAGCTGCACCTCTTCGGGTTTTCTCACGGCGGTGATGCGCGTCTGGCCGCGCTCGCCCGCCGACTCGATCATCAGGTCGCCGGCGCCCACCACTCGCTCGAACACGGTCTGGTTGAACGCGACGTCGTTGATGCGCTCTAAGGGGATCTCTTTCGAGTTCTTGGCGATGATCCCGTAACGGGTGATCAGCCGGTCGCTCGTCAGCACGAAGTGAGTGAACCGCCAGCGCAGAAACGGGATCAACGCGAAAAAGATCCAGAGGAGAGTCGTGACGATGCCGACGATCGTCTGCACCTCGGCCTCCCAAGATCGGCCCGCGGCGATGTTGGCTGCGACCACGTACACGACCGCGAGCACGATGGTCCACGCCGCCGGCGCGGCCAGCGCGAGCCAGTGGGGCTTGAGGTCGAACACGAGCTTCTCGTGTTCGGCGAGCAGGCGTCGAGGAAACCCCATGTCGGCAACTTACTCCCGCCGCGTGCGCAAAGACAGGGGCGGCTAGGATCGCCGTCTATGGGAATCGACCGAGCCGCCGTGGATCACGTCGCCCGCCTCGCCCGCCTCGCTCTCTCCGAGGCCGAGCGAGACCGCATGAGCCAGGAGCTCGCCAAGATCCTCGAGCACGCCGAACGGATCCAGGCGCTCGACCTCGACGGGGTCGAGCCGACTGCACACGCGGTCCCGCTGCGCAACGTCATGCGCCCCGACGAGACACGGCCCGGCCTCAGCCGAGACGAGGCGCTCCAGAACGCCCCGGCCACCGAGGACGGCCGCTTTCGGGTGCCGAGGATCCTGGAGGAGGAGTGAGCTCGGAGGTCGTCTGGGAATCCGCATCCGAGCTCGGTGAGCGGCTGGAGGCCGGCGAGCTGTCGTCGGTCGAGGTCACCGAGGCGTTCGTCGCCCGGGCGAGCGCGGTGGACGAGCAACTGAACGCCTATCTACAGCGGACCGACGAACGCCTCCTTGCCGACGCGCGTGCCTCGGACGAACGGAGGGCTCGGGGAGAAGCTCGCTCTTTTTTCGACGGCATCCCGGTCGGCTACAAGGACATCTTCGTCACCAAGGGGGTAGCGACGACCGCCGCGTCGCGCATCCTCGAGGGATGGATCCCTCCGTACGACGCGACCGTCGTGACGCGGTGCGACAACGCGGGGCTCCCGATGCTCGGGAAGCTCAACATGGACGAGTTCGCCATGGGATCCTCGACCGAGAACTCCGGCTTCGGTCCGAGCAAGAACCCCTGGAGCCTTGATTGCGTGCCCGGCGGGTCGAGCGGGGGATCCGCGGCCATCGTCGCGGCCGGCGGAGCGCCGTGGGCGTGGGGGACCGACACGGGGGGGTCGGTCCGCCAGCCCGCGTCGCTCTGCGGGATCGTCGGGGTGAAACCGACATACGGGCTGGTCTCTCGCTACGGGATGATCGCCTTTGCGTCCTCGCTCGACCAGGCCGGGCCCCTGACCCGGACGGTACGGGACGCGGCCGCGCTATTGCAGCTCGCGGCGGGCCACGACCCCCTCGACTCGACGTCGATCACGCGCGACGTGCCCGACTACCTCGACGGGATCGATTCCGGCATCGACGGGCTGCGCGTCGGCGTCGTCAAGGAGTTCCAGGGCGAGGGCACCGACCCCGGGGTTCGCCAGCGTGTCGAGGAATCGTTCGCCCGGTTGGAGAAGCTCGGCGCGACGCTCGAGGAGGTATCGCTTCCGAGCTTCGAGTACGGCATCTCCGCCTACTACCTCATTGCGCCCGCCGAGTGCTCGTCGAACCTCGCCCGTTACGACGGGGTGCGGTACGGCGCGAGAAGCGACGGCGAGGACGTCGTGCGGATGACCTCCAGGACGCGCGCCGAGGGCTTCGGGACCGAGGTCAAGCGGCGCATCATGCTCGGGACGTACGCGCTGTCGGCCGGTTACTACGAGGCGTACTACGGCAAGGCGCAGAAGGTGCGGACGCTCATAATCCGCGACCTCGAGCGCGCATACGAGAGCGTCGACCTAATCGTGTGCCCGACCTCGCCGACGACTGCGTTCCGCATCGGGGAGCGGCTCGCCGACCCGCTGTCGATGTATCTGAGCGACATCTTCACCGTGCCGGTGAACCTCGCCGGCAACGCCGCGATCAGCGTGCCGTGCGGTCTGTCCCCCGACGACGGGCTGCCGGTCGGCCTGCAGATCATCGCCAAGGCTCTCGATGAGAGGACGATGTTCAG
>JBOGXF010000186.1:0-23083 GCA_050694275.1 Actinomycetota bacterium
TCACCTCGACGCCGCAGCGCTCGCAGATGATGCCCTTGAACCGGACGCGCTTGTACTTGCCGCAGTAGCACTCCCAGTCCTTGGTCGGACCGAAGATCTTCTCGCAGAAGAGCCCGTCCTTCTCCGGTTTCAGGGTTCGGTAATTGATGGTCTCGGGCTTCTTGACCTCTCCGTTCGACCATGCGCGGATCTGATCCCCGGTCGCGAGGCCGATCCTCAATTCATCGAAATAGTTGACGTCGAGCACTACCTAGACCTCCTCAACGCTGGATGGCTCGCGGCGGGACAGATCGATGCCGAGCTCTTCGGCGGTCCGGAAGATGTCCTCGTCGATCTCTTTCATCTCGATCTCCTCGCCTTCTGCCGAGAGGACCTCGACGTTCAGGCAGAGAGACTGCATCTCCTTGATCAGCACCTTGAAGGACTCGGGGATCCCCGGCTCGGGAATGTTCTCGCCCTTCACGACCGCCTCGTAGACCTTGACGCGGCCGAGCACGTCGTCGGACTTGATCGTCAGGAGCTCCTGGAGGCAGTAGGCCGCGCCGTAGGCCTCGAGCGCCCACACCTCCATCTCGCCGAACCGTTGACCGCCGAACTGCGCCTTACCACCGAGTGGCTGTTGGGTGATCATCGAGTACGGACCGGTCGAGCGAGCGTGAATCTTGTCGTCGACCATGTGCACCAACTTCAGGATGTACATGTAGCCGACGGTGATCGGGTTGTCGAAGGGTTCTCCGTTCCGTCCGTTGTACAGCTGCGCCTTTCCAACCGAGTCGACCAGCGGATACTCGCTCGGCTTCTTGGACGAGGCCGCGAGAGCATCAAGGATCTCGTCTTCCTTGGCTCCATCGAACACCGGCGTCGAGACGAAGGTGGGCTCCTCGTCGCGCCACGCCCCGGCAGCTCCGTTGCTCGTCGCCCCGTCCTCCCAGCGCTGTTTGGCCGCCCATCCAAGATGCGCCTCGAGCACCTGACCGAGGTTCATCCGCGAGGGAACCCCAAGCGGGTTCAGGATGACGTCGACCGCCGTCCCATCGGCGAGGAACGGCATATCCGCCTCGGGCAGGACCTTGGCGATGACGCCCTTGTTGCCGTGGCGACCGGCGAGCTTGTCCCCCTCGGAGATCTTTCGCTTCTGTGCGACGAACACGCGCACTAGCTCGTTAACCCCCGGAGACAGCTCATCGCCGTTGTCACGGCTGAACTCGCGCACGCCGATGACCTTGCCCGACTCGCCGTGCGGCATCTTGAGGGAGGTGTCGCGCACCTCGCGCGCCTTCTCACCGAAGATCGCACGGAGGAGTCGCTCCTCGGGAGTCAGTTCCGTTTCCCCCTTGGGAGTGACCTTCCCGACGAGCACGTCACCCGGACCGACGTCTGCACCGATGCGGATAATGCCTCGCTCGTCGAGATCGGCGAGGACCTCTTCCGAGACATTGGGAATGTCACGGGTGATCTCCTCGGGACCGAGCTTCGTGTCGCGCGCCTCGATCTCGTACTCCTCGATGTGGATCGAGGTGAGGACGTCCTCCTTGACGAGGCGGTCGGAGATGATGATTGCGTCCTCGAAGTTGTAGCCCTCCCAGCTCATGAACGCGACGAGCAGGTTGGCGCCGAGAGCCATCTCGCCCTCATCGGTCGAAGGGCCGTCGGCGAGGATGTCGCCCTTCTTGACCTTTTGACCCTCGCGCGCGATCGGACGCTGGTTGATGCACGTCGACTGATTGGAGCGGCGGTACTTTTCGAGCCGGTATTCGCGCCGGTCGCTGCCCGACGACACGACGATGCGGTCGGCAGATACCGACGTGACCGTTCCGGAGCCCTCCGACAGAATGATGTCGCCTGCGTCGACGGCGGCCCGGTATTCAAGTCCGGTTCCGACGATCGGTGCCCTCGGCTTCAGCAAAGGCACGGCCTGCCGCTGCATGTTGGCGCCCATGAGCGCCCGGTTGGCGTCGTCGTGCTCGAGGAACGGGATACACGCCGCGGACACCGACACGATCTGCTTGGGCGAGACGTCCATGTAATCGACTTCGGCAGGATCGACGAACTCGACCTCGTTGTGACGCGCCCGCACCAGCACCTTGGGATTGACGAAGCGCCCGCGGCCGTCGATCTCGGCGTTGGCCTGGGCGATCACGGCACGGTCCTCGTCATCCGCGGTGAGGTAGGCGATCTCCTCGGACACTCGTCCGTTTTGGACCTTCCGGTAAGGGGTCTCGACGAACCCGTATCGATTGAGCCGGGCGTAGGTCGAGAGCGACGCGATCAGGCCGATGTTGGGACCCTCGGGCGTCTCGATGGGACACATGCGCCCGTAGTGGCTCGGGTGTACGTCGCGCACCTCGAACCCGGCTCGCTCGCGCGAGAGTCCTCCCGGGCCCAGCGCCGAAAGCCGGCGTCGGTGGGTGAGCCCCGCGAGCGGGTTGGTCTGGTCCATGAACTGGCTGAGCTGACTCGAGCCGAAGAACTCTTTGATGGACGCGACGACGGGGCGGATATTGATCAGCGTTTGAGGCGTGATCGCTTCGACGTCTTGCGTGGTCATGCGCTCCTTGACCACCCGCTCCATGCGCGAGAGGCCGACGCGGATCTGGTTCTGCAGCAGCTCGCCGACGGGACGCACGCGACGGTTGCCGAAGTGATCGATGTCGTCGACGTCACATTCGGGATCACCGGCGTGGAGACGAACGAGGTACTGCATCGTGGCGACGATGTCTTCGGTCCTCAGCACCGTTCCGTGCTGCTTGATCGTCTTCTCGTCGTGACCGAAACCGAGCTTCTTGTTGGCCTTGTAGCGACCGACCTTCGCGAGGTCGTAGCGCTTTTGGTTGAAGAACAGGTTCTGAAGGAGGTTGTTTGCGCTCTCGACCGTGGGCGGCTCGCCGGGGCGCAGCTTGCGGTAGACATCGATGAGGGCCTCGTCCTGGGTCTCGATGAGGTCCTTTTCGAGAGTGGCCTGGATCGATTCCGCGCCGTCGAACAACTCGAGGATCTCGTCGGCGGAGTACCCCATCGCCTTGAGCAACACGGTTGCGTACTGACGACGCTTGCGATCGACGCGCACTCCGATCGTGTCTCGCTTGTCGGTGTCGAACTCGAGCCACGCTCCGCGAGCGGGAATGATCTTGCATGCGTAGATGTCTTTGTCGGTCGTCTTGTCGACGGACTTGTCGAAGTAGACGCCGGGTGAGCGGACGAGCTGGCTGACCACCACTCGTTCGGTCCCGTTGATGATGAACGTGCCCTTCTCGGTCATCATCGGGAAATCGCCCATGAAGACCGATTGCTGCTTGATCTCGCCGGTCTCCTTGTTGTGGAAGACCGCCGTGACGAACAGGGGGCGGGAGAAATCGAGGTCCTTGGCCTTGCACTCCTCCTCGTCGAACTTGGCTTCCTCGAAGCGGTGACGCTCGAACAAGAGCGCGAGGTTACCGGTGAAATCCTCGATCGGAGAGATGTCTCCGAGAGTTTCGGCGAGGCCTTCGCTCAGGAACCAGTCGAAAGATTCCTTTTGGACCGCTACGAGGTTGGGAGGGGGCAGGACTTCTACGAGCTTGGAGAAAGAACGGCGTTCGCGCAGAGCGTTGAACGTCAAACGAGCCTCCTCGTGATGTTGCTAAACGGCGGATAGCCGGCCGGGGCGGCGGCACCCCAGACCGGGATAGCAACCGGATCCTCCTGGGCGGGTCTTAGCCGCGCGACAGAAAGGCTGGAGCGGTTGGGTGGCGGGCACGGCAAACAGACAGTATAGGCATCCGCCCACACTGACGTCAAGCACGATCCCGGAGCTCAGATTGTGCCTGTATACGTACCCCTTCTGGAGCTGATACGGGAACCTTAGACCGCGATTTTGCCGGCCGTCAACCGCCGGTGCCCTACTTGACCTCGACGGTCGCCCCGGCCCCCTCGAGCTTCGTCTTGGCCTCTTCGGCCTGCTCCTTGGCGACCTTCTCCAGGACCGGCTTGGGGGCCGAGTCCACGAGGTCCTTGGCCTCCTTGAGCCCCAGGCTCGTCAGCGCTCGGACCTCCTTGATGACCTGGATCTTCTTGTCGCCGGCGGCGGCGAGGACGACGTCGAACTCGTCCTTCTCCTCGGCGGCCGCCTCGGCGGGAGCTCCGGGTGCGGCGGCTCCGGGAGCGGCCACCGCGACGGGGGCCGCGGCGCTGACCCCGAACTTGTCCTCGAACGACTTCACGAACTCGCTGAGTTCGAGCACCGTCCAGCTCGAGATCGCCTCGAGCACGTCTTCCTGGCTGAGTTGCTTCGTGGCCATCCCTACTCCTCCTTGTCCTTGGACTGCTCCGGTTCTTCGGATTCCTGCTGGGCCTCTGCGACGGGAGTCTCCTCCGGCTCCGTTTGTGGAGCCGGGCCGACCTCCGGACTCTCGAGCGTCTCTTCGCTCGCTTCGGCGACGTCTGCGGGTGGCGGGGGCTCGCTGCTTTCCTTCTGAGCCACGACCTGAGCGAGCATCGATCCGAGGTCCCGCAGCAGCGCGGCGAACACGTTGACCGTCTGCTGCAGCGGGGTGTTCACCATCATGGCGATGGTGGCGAGCTGGACCTCGCGCGGCTCGAGCTTGGCGAGGGCGCTCGCCTGGGCGGCGTCGATAACGCGACCCCTGAGCACCCCTCCCTTGAAGGCGAGCACCGGGAATCTCTTGATCGCGTCGTCGAGGGCCTTGGCGGCCTGCACTGCGTCTCCCGAACAGAACGCGATCGCGGTAGGTCCGTCGAGCATGCCCACGAGTTCGTCGAGGCCGACATCGCGCACGGCGATGCGGGTCAAGGTGTTCTTGAGCACGCGGTACTCGGCGTCGGCGTCGCGCAGGGCGCCCCGGACCTCGGCCATCTCCTTGACGCTCAACCCGCGGTACTCGGTGAGCAGGGCGGCATCGGCGCCGGAGAACCGGTCGGCGATCTCCTTGACCGCCTCGACCTTTTCGGGTTTCGCCATGGGCCGCCTCTCCTTGAATCTGCCGGCAACAAAAAAGCGGTCACCAGACCGGCGACCGCGCATACTTTGTCGGCTCGCCTGCGCCGGGCCCTATCGAGCAATGTTTGACCGGACTTCCCTTCGGCGGGCATCGCCCGCCTCCGGTCGCCGTTGTCAAACATCGCTCGTGCGATTTAAGGATCTCCCCCGGCGGTCTGGGGCTGCTTCGGCAAAACATTACCATCCGCAGGCGCGCGATTCGCTCGGATTCGCTCACGCCGATGGCTCGGGGGCTGCCTCGAGGGCGTCCTCGATCGTTCCTTCCGCGAGCTCCTCGACGAGATCCTTGGCGCGACCGGGATCGATCCGAATGCCGAGGCCCATCGTGGTTGAAAGGCTGACGCTCTTCAGATAGCGCCCCTTCGCCGCCGCCGGCTTGGCACGCATGATCTCGTCGATCACGGTGGCGTAGTTCTCGGCGAGGTCGGGATCGGAAAAAGACTTCTTGCCGATAATGAGGTGAAGATTGCCGTGGCGATCGGTACGGTACTCGACCAGGCCTCCCTTGAGATCGCCCACGGCCTTTGCGACATCGTCGGTGACAGTCCCGGACTTGGGGTTGGGCATCAGCCCGCGGGGGCCGAGGACGCGTCCAAGCTTTCCGACCACGGGCATCATGTCGGGCGTCGCGACGCATGCGTCGAAGTCGAGCCATCCTCCGCTGATGCGCTCAGCAAGGTCCTCGTCCCCGACCGCATCGGCGCCGGCCTCTTGGGCCTCCTTGGCCTTTCCGCCCTTGGCGAAAACCGCGACCCTGACCGTCTTCCCGGTTCCTTTGGGAAGCGCGATAGCGCCGCGCACCATCTGATCGGCCTTGCGGGGATCGACCCCGAGGCGGATGTTGAGCTCAACGGTCTCGTCGAACTTGGCGGAGGGAAGCCCCTTGAGCAGCTTGATGGCCTCGGTAGGTCCGTAAAGGCGATCCCGGTCGACCTGCTTGACCCATTCGGCGTAACGCTTGCCGTGCGTCGGCATCTCTGTTCCTCCTTCGCGAGCGACCTGTGACCGGAGTCGCCTTCGACCCGCTTCTGTCAAAGCTCACTCGGTGGTCCGCGGCGGGCTCTGCGACCCGCCTCCCACTTGTCGGAATTGGCTACGTAACGGTGATACCCATGCTTCTGGCGGTGCCCTCGACGATCTTCATCGCTGCCTCGACGTCGTTGGCGTTGAGGTCGGGCATCTTGATCTCGGCGATCTCGCGCACCTGATCCTTGGTTATCGTGCCCACCTTGTTGCGATTGGGCTCGCCGGAGCCCTTCTCGAGGCCGGCCCGTTGCTTGAGCAAGACCGCGGCCGGCGGAGTCTTCGTGATGAAGGTGAAGGAGCGATCCTCGTAGACGGTGATCTCGACCGGAACGATGGTTCCGATCTGTCCTTGGGTGGAATCGTTGTATTGCTTGATGAAATCCATCATGTTGATCCCGGCCTGACCCAGCGCGGGGCCGACCGGCGGAGCCGGTGTCGCCTGCCCCGCGGGGATCTGCAGCTTGATGACGGTTGCCACCTTCTTGCGCTTGCCGTTCGGCACGTTAGCTCCTCGGGCCCGACTTACAGCTTGGCGACCTGGTCGAAGCCGAGCTCGACCGGAGTCTCTCGACCGAAGATGTTAACCAGTACCTTGAGCTTCGACTGATCGATGTTGATCTCGGAGATGGTTCCGGTGAAGTTTGCGAACGGCCCCGAGATGACCCGAACGCTCTCCTGCTCCTCGAACTCCAGTCGGGGCTTGAGTTTCTTCTTGTCCTCCGGCTTGACCTGAAGGATGCGGTCGATCTCTCGATCGGAGAGCGGCGTGGGCTTGGCCCCCGAACCAACGAAACCGGTAACCCCGGGAGTCTCGCGCACGACCCGCCACGAATCGTCGTCGAGATACATGCGCACGAGGAGATAACCGGGGAACACCTTCTTCTGGACGACCTGCTTCTTGCCCTGCTTGATCTCCATGACGTCTTCCATGGGAATGACGACCTCGAAGATCCGATCCTCGGCGTTCATCGACTGGATGCGGGAGTGCAGGTTCGCCTGGACCCGGTTCTCGTAGCCGGCGTAGGTGTGGATGACGAACCAGTCGCCCGGCCGTTCGAGCGGGGGCACGACGCGTTCCTCGTACTCGGGCTCCTCCTCGGCCTCGGGCTGAGGAGGGGCCTCGGCGGGCGCAGCTTCGGGCTCGGGCTCGACGACCGCGGCCTCGGCGGGCGGAGCTTCGGGCTCGGGCTCGGCCGCCACCTCCTCAGTCTCGGGTTCGACGGGCGGAGCCTCGGGTTCGACGGGCGGAGCCTCGGGTTCGACCGGCGGGGCCTCGGGTTCGACCGGCGGGGCCCCGGCTGCGACCGGCGGCCCCGGCTGAGGCTCGGGCTCGGGCTCGGGCGGGCGGGGCTCGGTCTCGGTCTCGGCCGGCGACGAGGTCTCGGCGCCCACGCCTTCAGGGGCCGGCGCTTCGGGGGCCGGCTCCTCGGCGGCCGGCTCCTCGGGGGCCGGCTCGGCCGCACGAGACTCGTCCTCGGGCGCCGCGCGACGTTCGGGAGCGGACTCGGTCTCGGCCCCGACATCCTCCGGGGTGGGCGTGTCCTGCTCCTCGATCCGCTGCTGCTCGGTGTGCGCTTGGCTCATGTGTCGACTCCAAACAGTCGCAGCACGGCCTCGGTGAACACGAAGTCCATCCCAAAGATGAGCGCCGCGATGACAATTACGCTCACCAGCACCACCAACGAGTAGGCGACAACCTCCTGGCGCGTCGGCCACGCGACCTTGCCCAGTTCGGCGATGACCTCTTTTGCGAACTGCCGAGGCTTCGTGCGCTCCTTCTTCTGCGCGGTAGCCGGAGGCCGTACCACGGGCCGCTGTGCCCGCTGCGCCTCCTGCTTCTTCATCAATCGCTTGTACTGCCTGTTCACCGGGGCCCTTTCGTGGGACGCTGCCGGACGCGCTCACCAGAAGTCCGGCAGAGGGGAATCGGTCGAGCGCTCAGATTAGCACGTTCACAAGCCGTCGATCCTGCGCCGGGCCGCGGGCGACGGCTAATCTGAGCATTCCCATGACGAGAACCGTCCTGGCCAACGGGCGCATCTTCGACGGAACCGGCGCGGCGGTCGCCGACGGCGACCTCGTGATCGAGGACGGGCGTATCGGCGCCGTCGGACCGGGACTCGATGGTGACGAGGTCGTCGACGTCACGGGCAAGACGTTGCTCCCCGGCCTCTTCGATTGTCACGTTCACGTGACCCTCAGCCATATCGACATCTTTCGCCTGGTCAACACCCCGTTCTCCTATCGGTTCTTTGCTGCGGCTCGCAACCTGCGAACCACGCTCGAAGCCGGAATCACGACCGTAAGAGACGCGGGGGGCGCGGATCTCGGGGTGAAACAGGCGGTAGACGATGGGCTCACACTCGGTCCTCGCATGCACATCTCCATCACGATGATCACGCAGACCGGCGGCCACGGCGACCCCTGGACGGTGTCCGGGGACTGCGTCCACCTGCTCCCTCCCCCTCATCCGGGCGCGCCCGAGGCCCTGGTCGACGGCCCCGAGGAGATGCGAAAGACGGTGCGGGAGCTGATCCGAGCCGGTGCCGACGCCATCAAGGTTGCCACGTCCGGTGGCGTCATCTCGGCGCGCGACGATCCCACACACGCTCACTTCCGCGACGACGAGCTCGCGGTTCTCGTCGCCGAGGCCTCGGCGGCGGGACTCCCGGTCATGTCCCACGCCCAATCAACGGACGGCATCAAGTCCGCAGTGCGCGCCGGCATCCGCTCGATCGAGCACGGGATCTTCCTCGACGACGAAGCGATCGAGATGATGCTCGAGGCAGGGACCTACTTGGTCCCAACTCTGCTCGCGCCGGCGGGGGTGCTCGCGGCCGCGGAGGCGGGAGCCGGCTTGCCCGAGTCGATCCTGCGAAAGGCGCGCGACGTCGTCGACGCCCACAGGGAGTCCTTCAAGAGCGCGGTCGCGGCGGGAGTGAAGGTGGCGATGGGAACGGACAGCGCGGTGACCCCGCACGGCGACAATCTCAAGGAGCTCGCGCTCATGGTGGAGGGGGGCATGAGCCCTACCGATGCGCTCGTCGCCACCACCGCCACCGCGGCGGAATTGATGGGGGTCCGCGACGAACTCGGAACCCTCGAGGTCGGCAAGCGCGCCGACGTGGTCGTCGTGGACGGCGACCCTCTGGACGTGGTCGGGCTGCCCGAGCGAATCGAGGCGGTGTACAAGGACGGCGAACGCGTCGTGGACCGGCCGAAGCAGTGACCGGAGTCGAGGCGCGCCCGCGACTATCCGCCGACTTCTGGAAATACTTCGCGGGCCAAACGATCTCTTCGCTCGGCGACTCTTTCACGCTGTTTGCGTTGCCGTTGCTCGTCTTCAAGCTCACCGGCTCGGCCGTCAATCTCGCACTGAGCACCGCCGCCAACTTCATTCCTTATCTCCTGTTCGGCCTCGTCATCGGAGCCTACGTCGATCGCGTTGACCGCAAGAGGATGATGAAGATGACCGCGTTGGCACGTGCCGCAGTCATCTCCACGATTCCGCTCCTCGAAGTCTTCGGCGTGCTCAATGTCTGGTGGATCTACGCCGCGGGGTTTGCGAGCTCGACCCTCGGGATCGCGTTCGACGCAGGCGAGTTCGCCGCGATTCCTAGTCTCGTGAAGGCGGACAACCTCGTCACCGCCAACGCTCGCGTGATGGCGAGCAATCAGGGGGCACAGATCGCCGGTCCGATCCTTGCCGGCGCCCTCGTCGCGATCATTCCCATAACCGCGCTGTTCTTGTTCGACGCGACCACGTTCGTGGCCTCGGCCGTGGCGCTCTCGCTCGTGTCGCGCAGCTTCAATGTGATCGGCGAAGAGCAGCCCGACCCGTCGACGATATGGCAGGACGTACGAGAGGGATTGAGCTACGTCCTGCGGCATCCGGTGCTCAGAAACATCTCGATCATGATGGCACTCATCAACTTCGTGGGGGCGACTACGTTCACGCAGCTTGTGCTCTTCGCCAAGGAGCGGCTTGATGCCACCGATCCGCAGATCGGAGTGCTGTTCTCGGCAGGCAGCGCCGGCGTCGTGCTGTGGTCCCTGGCCGCGGGACCGCTGCGGAGACGCTGGTCCTTCTCGACCGTGGCGCTCGGGGCCCTCATGGCAGACGGAGCGCTCACGGTCGTGTTCGCCTTCAACCGCTCGTTTCCGATGGCGGTGGCAGTGTGGGGGATGGTCGTCGGCGTCGGACTCATGTTCAACATCAACACCGGGGCCCTCCGACAACAGATCGTTCCCAACCGATTGCTGGGGAGAGTGATAACCATCGCCTCGGTCCTGGCATGGTCGGCGATCCCTCTCGGGGCGGTCGTCGGCGGGATCGCGATCGAGGCCACCGGCGACGTCGCGCTCGTATACGCGGCCGTCGGGACGGTGGTCTTTCTGATCGCGTTCGCATTCAGATTCACCGCGTTGGGCCACGCGGAAGACTTCGTTCCGCAGGAGGACAAGCGACCCGAAGAGACGTCCGCCCTACGCGCGTGACTGGTCGGGCAGTTTGAACGAAGGCGCCCCTGCATCGGTCTCGCCGTCCGCGGCCGTGCGGGAGCGGCCCAGGGACACGTTGGCGGCGGGGAGAATTACCGTGAAGCGGGCTCCGCTGGGATCGTTTGGCTCGTAGGTTACGCGCCCACCGTGCTCGCCCACGAGCGCGTGCACGATGGCGAGGCCGAGACCGACCGACGCGGCCGCGCCTTCCGACGAGAACGGCTCGAACAGCAACTCCCGATCCTCCCCCCGGATGCCGATCCCACCGTCGGCCACGGTGATTGCTGCTTCCGAACCGTCGCGCTCCGCCTCGATGACAAACGGAGGGGCGCCGTGACTCACGGCGTTCGTCAAGAGATTCACGAGAATCTGCTGCAAACGACCGGGGTCGGCGCGGACCACGATCTCGTGATCGATCCTGACATCGAAGCGCGCGCCGCCTTCGACGTAGGACAAAGCCGATTCCACCGCATCTTGAAGAGGAACGTCCTCGACCGCCAGATTGAGCTTTCCCTGATCGAGGCGAGCGAGGTCGAGCAAGTCGGCCGCCAGCCGCTCGATCCGCTCGGCCTGACGATCTGCCAGACGATACAGCTCGGTGACGGTGTCGGATGGGATGCGATCGCTCTTCGCGAGAAGTGTCTGGTGCACTCCGCGGATCGAAGTCAGCGGATTTCGCACGTCGTGGGCGAGCGTGGAGATGAGACCCGACCTGATCCGATCCACGCGCCGAAGCTCCGCAACCGCCTCCCCAAGCCTGGTCTTCTGTTTTATGAGATCACGGGACATGAGCCCTGCGACCAAAGCGATGATCAGTGCGAGTCCCATGCGGAAGCTCACGCTGTTCCAAAGGAGCGGATAGTCGTAGTGAGACGAGCCCCACACCTCGCGCGCCGTGTATAGCAGGGTGGTCGCGGCCCAGGCACCGAGCGCGCCCGACAAGCTGAAGGAGATCGCTCCCTCGAGCGGGAGAATGAAGAGGACCGCCCACAGCGCCGAGTCTGGATCGAACGTGTAGAGCCAGACGAATCCTCCGATGATGAAGATGTCGAGGGCGAGGCCTCCGAGCGCGAGAGGACGAGCGAACTCAATCGAATCGGGCCGCCGACCCAGCAGCGCGATGAGCAGATTGCCCACGGCGAGGATGGCGACGAGGGCCAGGCCGAGCGCCTCGAAACCGGCCGGATAGGGCTTCTCGTAAAAAAGCACCTGGAACAAAGCCCACGGCACCCCGATCCAGCGAACGACGACCATTGAGCGCTGGGCGCGCAAAAGATCCGTCAGCCGCTGACCGCGCGCGTCGGCGCGCTCGCCGGTCACGGGGGACTGGCTCTCAGGCATCCAACCACACCCCTATCAAAACGCTGATTCTCGAGGAAGTTGCTCCTCTGAGAGTTGATTCGGTAGCGATGGGCCACCTCTTGAGCAACAAAAGCAGGAGTTATCGGGCCGAATCGGACAGGATCACTCAACCGAGCGACCCGGGACACGAGCAGGGCGGGAGGGATTCGAACCCCCGACCACCGGTTTTGGAGACCGGCGCTCTGCCAGACTGAGCTACCGCCCTGGGAACACGCAAGTCTATCCAGCAACACGCCGCGAACGGAAAGTGTTTCGGAACTCGTTGCGGCTCAGGGCGCATAGCGCCACTTTCTGCAACGAGTTCGGCGCCGGCGAACGACTCAGGCGCGGGCCGGAGAGAGACGACCGCGACGGGTGCGCCACACGACCGCCCCCGCGGCGGCTCCCGCGAGCGCGACCGCGCCCCCGACGTAAGCGGCACGGTTGCGGGCGAGATGTCCGCGCGCTTGTTCGAGGCGACCGGGATGGCCGGGGATCGCCGTCAAGGCGCGCACAAGAGACGGAGGCGGCTCGATGGTCGACGGTTCGAGCAATCGCAGCGAGCCGAGCAGAGCTTCGTAACGGGCAAGCTCGGCTTTGCAGTCGCGACAGCGCGAGAGATGCCGGCGAACGGCAAGCGATACGTCTCCGTCCCGGGCATATGCCGGAAGCGCCTCGCACACCTCTGCACACTTCATCGCTCTTCCTCCCTGGCCTCTCCCGTCTCTTCCGGGAAGACCATGTCCCTCAGCTTCTTGCGGCCCCGGTGCACTCGCACCTTGGCCGCCGTCTCGGAGATCTTCAGCTCCGCTGCGAGCTCCTCGATCGACATCCCATAAACGTCCCGCAGCACCACCGCGGCCCGGTAATGCTCGGGCAACGATCCCAGGGCACCCTCGAGAGCTTCGAGATCGAGCTTCGAGGTGGCCGCCGCCTCGGTCGAGCCGGGAGCGGGGATACCTGCGAGAGCCTCGTCCTCGCCTTGTACTTCTCGGGCACGCCTGCGAGCCCTCCCCCGCTGCTTCGAGATGGCGGTGTTGGCCGCTACCCGATACAGCCAGGTCGTAAACAACGCATCGCCCCGGAAACCCTTGAGGCTCCGATACACCTTGAGGTAGACGTCTTGCGTCGCCTCCGCTGCATCGTCGGGGTCCCTCAGGATCCGAAGGCAGAGCGTGTACACCTCCCGGTGCGTCAGCTCAACGAGCCGGGACCATGCGACCTCGTCGCCGCTTTTGCAACGTTCGATGAGGTCGGCCGGCACCAGCTCACGAGAGCCATCGCTCCGGGTGTCCTTAAGACGCTTCACTTCCAAGAAGGTTACCGGGGCGTCACGCTCCGCTGATGGAGCTGTAACCCACGTCGCCGGACGGTCGTAACCTGGGGACGTGGTCGATTCGATGCTTCCCCGCTTCTCCCAGGCGGTCCAGGCCGTGGTTCTGGCCGTGGCCTTCGTGACCGATGCCCGCTGGGTGGTGCCGCTCATGGCGGTGATCCTGTCGGCCGCGGTCCTCGGCGGTCCCCAATTCAACCTCCTCGCCCACCTGTACCGTTCGCTGCCGATCCCCTCGGGCGAGCCGGAGCCCGCCGCCCCCCCTCGATTCGCCCAGACTCTCGGCGCGATCTTCTTGATCATCGGGTCGATCGGTCTGTTCGCCGCGACCCGGGAGACGACCATCTGGTGGGTGCTCGGATGGGGGCCCGCCCTCGCGGTCGCGGTGCTGGCGGCGCTCGCGGCGACCACTTCCTTCTGACTGGGTTGCGAGATCTACCTGCTGGTTCAGCGGGTGCGAACGGCGCGATGAGTGATCGACTGCTCATCCTCGCTATTGCCGCCGCGGCCGGCGCGCTCTTGCTGCTGGCCTACAGCCTTTACCGCCGGCTCTGGGGACCTTCCCCCGAATGGCTCGACGTCGACGAGCTCGGCCTCGAGCTCATGTCGGGATGTTGTGCATTCGTCGTCTTCACCACCCCCGCCTGCCGCCCGTGCAAGGCGGTGTTGAGAATCGTGCGAGGAGCTGCCGAAAGAAGTGGAGGGCTGACCGAAGTGACCACGGTCGATGCCATGGAGCATCCGGACCTCGCCGTTCGCTACGACGTGCGCACGATCCCCACCACGTTCCTGATCACCGCGAGCGGGCACGTGATCGCACGATGGACCCGTGTGCCGGACACGAGCGCAGTCGAGGCCGCGCTGAGCGGGGTCGACGACCGCGGCGAGATCAGGTGGCGGCGCCGGCGCGAACGCGTCTAACAGCCGCCGGCGACGGCGGGGATGATCGACACTCGCGCCCCGTCGGGAACCTCGGTCCTGAGACCTTGCAGAAACCGAACGTCCTCGTTGTTCAGATAGACGTTGACGAAACGACGGAGCTCGCCGGAGTCGTCGAGGAGGCGCTCCCTGAAACCCGGGTGAGAGGTCTCGAGCTGTTCGATGAGATCCGCAACGGTCGCGCCGGACGCCTCGATCTCGGGCGCCCCTTCGGTCAGGACGCGCAGTTGGGTTGGGATGCTGACCTTGATCGTCACGGCGAGACCTCCTCCATGAGCGCCATGGCCCCTTCGATGGTGGGGCGGATGAGATGGGTCGGGGTGCTCCGACCCAAGGCTTCGAGAGTCTTCAATCCGATACCCGTGATGAGAACGACGGTCTCTTGATCCGGGGCGATCGACCCCTCGCGCACGAGCCGCTCGAGGCTCGCGACCGTCACCCCACCAGCGGTTTCGGTGAACACTCCTTCAGTGCGCGCAAGCAAACGCATGCCTTCCGCGACCGAGTCTTCGGGCACGGCGACGATCCGACCGCCCGTCGCGCGGGCCTCCCTCAGCGCGTAGTAGCCGTCGGCAGGGTTCCCGATGGCAAGGGATTTCGCAATCGTCGAAGGCTTGACCGGTTGGACATCCTCAACACCCCGTTCGAACGCCGCCGCGACGGGAGAACAGCCTTCGGCTTGCGCGCCGTGGATCGCGACCGTCGGAGACTCGTCGGTCAGCCCGACCTTGTGTAGCTCCCTGAAGCCCTTGGCGATCTTGGTGAAGAGCGAGCCCGACGCGATCGGCACAACCACGGTCTCCGGGAACCGCCATCCGAGTTGTTCGGCGATCTCGAAGGCAAGCGTCTTGGATCCCTCCGAATAGTAGGGCCGCACGTTGACGTTCACGAAAGCCCATGGCTTCATTCCCGACAATTCTGCGCACAGCCGATTGACGTCGTCGTACGAGCCCTCGACTCCGATCACCCGGCCCCCGTAGACGGTGGTCGCGCCGACCTTGCCGACCTCGAGATCTGAGGGAATGAAGACGACGCTTTCCATTCCCGCGGCGGCCGCGTGCGCGGCGACGGCGTTAGCGAGATTGCCGGTTGAAGCGCACGCCGCGACGTTGTAGCCGAACGACCGGGCCACGCTCAGTGCGACCGAAACGACACGGTCCTTGAACGAATGCGTCGGGTTGCCGGTGTCGAGCTTGAGCCAGAGCTTCTTGAGGCCCAGCTCGGCCGCGAGGCGCGGTGCTTCTCGCAGGCGGGTGAACCCGGCGCCGATATCGACTCGGTGATCGTCGGGCGCCGGCAGCAGCGGCGCGTATCGCCACAAGGACTCGGGCCCGGAGGCAATCGACTCGCGGGTCACCGCGGTGGCGATCTCATCGTAGTCGTATGCGACCTCAAGGGGGCCGAAACAGAACTCGCACACATGCTGAGCCGCGACCGGATACTCCCGACCGCACTCCTTGCAGGAGAGCCCTCGCACGAACTTCAAAACCGTCTGCCTCCGACTCGATGGAAGTCCCTTTGGATAGCACATGAGAGGCATCGATTCGAACCGGCCGTGACTAACCGAACAGGGCCGGAACGGAGTCACCCGCCCCGAACAGGTAAAGCGTCCCGAGAACGAGGCTGAAGACGGCGGTCAGGACGGCAACGATCGCGTACACGGGGAAACTCCTGCCGGCGCGCAGAAACCCGTAGGTGGAGGCAAACGCGACGAGGCTGTTCGAGACCAGCAGCCCCACGAGAAAAGCGATGAGCAGCCCCACGCCCGCGACCCGACCGCCCACGCCGGCGGCGGTCAGAAACAACAGCACCTGGGTCGGAGTCTCGGCCCCGATGCCATGGATCATCCCGACGCCGAACGAGGTCACCGAGCCGTACTCGACGAATGGGTCTTCGGGCATGGGGGCCCGGTGGCTGTGTGGATGTCGATGCTTCTTTTGCTTCGTCATCACCGCGCGCTCCGCCCCGTGAAGGTGCGCCCGGTCGAGACCGTGTCCGTGAGGCTCATCGATCGGGTGATCGTGTTCGTGCACGATCTCGACCTCCTCGGTCGCCTCGGGATCGCGCCTCAGAAACCTGCGAAGCAACCACCTGATCCCGGAGAACATCAGCATCCACCTGCTTTGGAGACGAAAGTCGCGGCCGTGCCGTAGCGCGGAGACAAGGTAGACACCGAGAGCGATCAGCGTGACGCCGACCAGCCTCTCCATGAAGACGTCGACGCGGGAGGGAATCAGGTCGCCGAGCAGCACGGCAACGAGCCCCAATGCCATGACGACGGAGCCGTGTCCCAGCGCGTAAAAGGTTGCGAGGAGCATCGAGCGACGGCCCTGCTCCTGGGAGCCGGTGATGTCTGTGATCGCCGCGATGTGGTCCCAATCGATCCCGTGGCGCAGACCAAACACGAATGCGGTCGCGACGAGCCCGACTCGAAATCCCTCCTCCGCAACGACGGCGAGGACCATCTACCCGCAGGCCTCCTCTCGGCAGCCAACAGCCTAGCGGTCGCTATGGTTCCTCGTCGGACGAAGGCGAAGAGGCATCGGGGACGACCGGCGGCGCGGCCCCGCCGTGAAGGGTGCTCGCGTACGGCGTCGCCTGCGCGCCCAGAACGCGGGTCTGCCACAAGTGTCCGAGGAGAAGCTTCGCCACCGCGACGGCCGGAACGCCGAGGAGGACGCCCCAGAACCCGGCGATGGTGCCCCCGGCGAGAAGTGCGAGGACGACGGTAGCGGGATGAAGCTGGACGGTCCGCTTCATCACCATGGGGCTCACGAAGTGATTGTCGATTTGCTGAACGATCAAGGCGACGATCACGGCCTGGAAGCCGAGACCGAAGCCCTCGGTGACGGTCCCCACGAGGAGCCCCAGACCACCACCGATGAAGGGACCCACCAACGGGATGAGATTGGTGAACCCGGCGATGGCGCCGATGACCAGCCAGAAGGGCAGGTCGATGATCCAGAACCCGATGCTGGCAAGGACCCCCACGAGTAATGCCACCAGGAGCTGCCCGCGGAAGAAGCCGCCGACCGCTCGGCCGATCTTGGAGCCGAGGTCGGCGATCTCCTGTCGATGCGTCTCCGGTACCAGGTTGAGGAAGTCGCGCTGAAGCTGCGGAAGATCTATCAGGAGGTAGAGCGCGATGAGGGGGGCGAGAATGAAAACGAGCAAACCTTCGAGCACGCTGAAGCCGATCTCGGTGATTCGACTCGCCTGGGCGGTCAGCTGCTCCCGAAACCGCTTGATGACTTCATCGCAGCGCGCCGGAGAGGGCGAGTCGCGCGCACTTACCTCGTCTGCGTCGAGCAGACAAGAAACCGGCGTGGTGTTGATCTCCAGGCCGAACCTGTCCTCGATCGATTGGGCGGTGTCCTGAACGAAGGTCGCGGTGTCGGCGCGGAACTCGGGCCACTCATCGGCGAATTGCTCCACCTGACGTGAGACGAACGGGATGAGGGCAATGATCAGAAGGGTCAAGCCGCCGAGCACCACCACATATGTGCCGATCGCGCCGAGCGCCCGCGGGAGACCTTTCGAGTGAAGCCAACTCACCAACGGGTTTAGCAGATAGATGATGAGCAGAGCGAGCGCCAGTGGCGGCAGGATGACGCGAACCTTGAGCAGCAGCCAGAACAAGATGCCGGCGAGAATCAGTATCCCGATGATCGACCACGCCGCGATCCCCACGCGGCGCAGCCGCTCACTCGCGGGAAGCCGGGGATGTCCTGGGGAAGTTGCCACGTGAGCAGTATCCCCCGGAGGCCCGGCTCAGAAGCGAATCGTTAAGGGGGCCGCGGGACCTAAAGCGGCCGCTGGCGCAGGAGCCCTCGCCCTCTGGCTTCTTCCTGGTAATGACGGGCCAGCACTTGCGCAACCGCGCGCGCGATGGCGTCGGCGGGATCGCTCTGGATGTCCGGCTCGCCCATGCGCTGAATGAGCCCGACGGCCGCCGTGACTCCGTGACGACGAAGCTCGCGCGGCTCGAGCAGCAACTCGCCCGCAACGGCAAAGCACGGCACTTTTGCCCGACGGGAGCGATCCGCGATCGCGATTGGTGCCTTTCCCGCCAGACTCTGCTCGTCGAGCCTTCCTTCCCCGGTGATCACCAGGTCGGCGCCTGCGATTGCCTCGTCCAACCCGATCGCATCGGACACGATGTCAAAGCCCACGCCCAAAGAGCCGCCGAAGAACGCGACGAGGCCCGCTCCCATACCACCACCCGCGCCGCTACCGGCCAGCGATTCCACGCTGACGCCCAGATCGGCCTCGATTCGAGTCACGAGCTTTTCGAGACCCTCTTCAAGGATTCCCACCTGCTCCTCGGTTGCTCCCTTTTGCCGGGCGAAGACGCGAGCCGCCCCTCGCTCACCGAGCAGGGGGTTGTCCACGTCACACAGGCCGACGATCTTGCGCCCCGATGTGATGTCGACCGAGTCGCCTTCGATCCGATGCAGATCACCCAAAGAGCCACCACCGAGAGGTAAGTCCTTGCCGCGCTCGTCGAGAAACCTCCACCCGATGGCCGTCGCGGCCCCGGTGCCCACATCCGTCGACGCACTGCCGCCGATGCCGACAAAGATGTCGCCCGAGCCTTCGCTCGAGAGCGCTGCCCGGATCAGCTCTCCGGTCCCACGGGACGATGCGCGCAGGGCGTCTCTCTTCTCTTCCGGGATGAGCGCAAGCCCGGAGGCCGTCGCCATCTCGATTCCAAGACGCCCGTCGGACAGAAAGGCAAGCGGCGCGCGCGTCACGTCGCCGAGAGGGCCGGTGACCTCGATCTGCTTCTCGACCCCCCCTTTCGCGGTAAGAAGCGCTGCGAGCGTTCCGTCCCCTCCGTCGGCTGCAGGGCGCAACTGAAACGAAGCGTCGGGAAAGACTTGACGCGCGCCGCGCGCCATCGCTTCGGCCACCGCCGGTGCATCAATGCTGCCCTTGAACTTGTCGGGCGCGATAACGATGTGCATGGCCTTAGTGGGCCGTCCAGCAACAACTCGCTGGTTTTGGCGGCGAAAAGCTGGCGCCTCGCGGCGTTCTCAGTCGCCGCCGCACGGCTTCGCGAGTGCGCCGACTCCCTGCGGCCTTGCGATGCTTGCTTTTCACTCGCCAAAACCTACCTCTCGTCACTGGACGGCCCACATTTAGGATACTGGCGTGACGGGTGATCTCAGCGTCGTGCTCGCCTCCAACCGCGGCCCGGTCTCCTTCGTCAGGACGAGCGAGGGCTTCGAGATCGTGCGCGGGGCCGGAGGACTTGCCGGCGCGCTCGATCCGGTCGCACGCCGCCTCGGAGCAGACGCGGTGTGGATCGCGGCGGCGACATCGGACGCCGACCGAGCCGCGCTGCGTGCGGGTGCCGCGGACGGGCTGGAAAACCAGCTCGGTTATCCGGTTTATCTCCTCGACATCGACGAAGACACTTATGCCCGCTACTACGACGAGGTGTCGAATCGGATGCTCTGGTTCGCGAATCATTGCCTGTGGGATGAGCTGGACATCCCTCCATTCGGCGAGAAAGAAGCCGCCGCGTGGCGTGACGCTTACGTCCCGGTCAACGAACGCTTCGCGGCGGCGATACTCGAAACCGCCGACCCCGGATCGGTCGTCTTGCTGCAGGACTATCACCTTTCGGTCGCGCCGGGCGTGTTGAGGCAGGCGAGGCCGGAGCAACAGATCTTTCATTTCACGCACTCCTCGTTCTGCGCAGCGGGGTTGGAAAGGCTGCCCGAATCCATGGCGACGGGCGTAGTGGAAGGAATGCTCGGCGCCGATCTTGTCGGCTTCCATACGCGGGCGTGGGCCGAGGAGTTCCTCACGGCATGCGAGATGCTCGGACACCGCGTGAATCGGGAGGAGGGAAGGGTCGATCGCGGCGAGCGCACGACCTGGGTGCGCTCGTATCCGATCTCCGTCGACGCGGGGGAGCTGAGGAAGCGCGCCGCGGCCATCGCGGCCCAAAGCTGGGTCGACCGATTCTCCGCAAGCGCCGAGATCCTGATCGTTCGAGCCGATCGCACGGAACCTTCGAAGAACATCCTGAGGGGATTCGAAGCTTTCGGCACTCTTCTCGACCGGCGCGAAGACCTGCAAGGGAAAACGCGATTCATCGCGTGCCTCTATCCATCGCGCCAGTCGATGGGCGAATACCGCTCCTATGCGGATCTCATTGAGCGCACAGCCGCCGAGATCAACTCCCGTCACCCGGGCTCTATCGATCTCTACATGGAGGACGACTTCGACCGGACTCTCGGGGCGCTTCGGGTCTACGACCTCTTGCTCGTCAACTCGATCATGGACGGCATGAATCTCGTATCAAAGGAGGGCTCGGTCATCAACGAGCGGGCCGGGGTCATCGTGTTGTCGACCCGAGCCGGTTCGTACGAAGAGCTGGGCGATCAGGTGTTCGAGATAGCCGATCCACTCGATGTCGAAGAGACCGCAGCGGCCATGGAAAGCGCACTTGCTCTTTCGCCCGCGGAACGAACCAGTCGCGCCGAGGAGCTGCGGGCGCGGGTCGAGGGACGAACCCCGGAAGATTGGATCGAAACGCAGCTCGACGACCTCGTCGCGCTGCGCGAGAAGGGCGAGCCGGTCACGCCGCCCACGCGCGCTACCGGGTGAGGCCCTTCAGGAAGCCAAGGACCCCCCGCGGCCCGTCCACGACGATGTCGGCTCGGGCGAGGAGCTCCTCGGGGGCCTCGGCGGACCTCACCGCCACCCGGAGAGTCGCAACGCCCTCGGCTTCGAGTCGGTCGAGGGCGTCGAACGCGGGAAGGTCGACGAGGTCGTCCCCAACGAAGGCTGCCCCCCGGAGCCCGGCCTCGCGCGCGCGGTCGATGACGACGGATGCCTTGGAGAGCTCCACGGGAGGCCGCAGCTCGTAGGTGAGCCGCCCTCCCGCGCGCACGAGCCCGTAGTGATCGGCGAGGCGCCGGGCGATCGCGTCGAGCTCTCTGCGCGCCCTCTCGACGTCCAGAGCGGTGCGGAAGTGGAGCCCGAGGGCGATCTGCTTGTCCTCGATGAGGATCCCATCGTCCCCCAGCTCGGCTACGAGCCGAGCGGCTTCCCGCTTCACCTTCGACATCAGCTCGCCATATTCAGCAGCGCGATCTGACAGTTCCACGCGCCCTTCGGTCGTTCGTTGCGCCCCGTGCACGCCCCATATCTCCACCGCCGAGCCGAGCCAGTCGAGCAGCTCGTGTGCCGAGCGCCCGGAAACCACCGCGACGACCGCGTAGCTGCGCGACAACCCGCTCAGTGCCTTGGCGACCCCTTCGATAGGACGTGCGTCTGAGGGAATCGAAACGATTTCCGACAGGGTGCCGTCGAAATCGAGGAACAACCCGGCCGCGGCCGGATCGACGGCCTCGAATGCGGAAGGTCGGTTGCCGGCCACGTCCGAGAGAGTAAAGGGCCCTAAGGGTCGTCACTTCTACACTGTCGGGAATGGGGATTTGGAGTGCATCCGACAATGTCCTGCGGCTTCGGCGGCAACCTTCACTCGGGGGATCAATAAGGCGCGCGATGACTGCGCTGCTGGGGTTGGCCGTGCTCGTCGCGTGCAGGCCCGACGGAGTCGTGCTCACCTACGATTTCGGCGCCGGCGACACTCGAACGTTCTTGATGCGCGCCCGCGCTGAAGCCGCGTGGGATCTGGGGGACCCGGGCCGTGGTTCCTACAGCGTCGAGTTCGAGATCACCGAGACGATCGCCTCGACCTCAGGCGACCGGGCAACCGCGAGTATCGAGATGGTTCCGGTGGCCTTCGAAGAAGATGGTCTTCCGTCGCCGGGGGCCGCGCCGCGAACCTTCGAGCTGGAGCTCGGCTCCAAAGGGGAAGTCATTGAGATTCTCGAGGTCGACGGCATTCCGGCGAGCATGCTCGATCCGGACCAGCTCGTGTTCCTCGGCACTTACCGACCGCCTCTTCCCACTGACCGCGCGGGCATCGCAGATACCTGGGAGTCGGAGCAGCAGCTCGAACTCGCGGGCTCCTTTCAGCAGCTCGTCACCGCCGGCACCCTTACGAGCCTCGATCGCGACCGGCACGGGGCGATCGCGCGGCTTGCTTACACGGGACGCGGCCCACTCATCCGATCACTCGATCTGCCGCAAGGGGAAGCGCGCCTCACCGGCAGCGCCGAGAGCATCACGCGCGCCGTCTTTGACATCTCTCGCGGCGCGCTCAGGCGAGCGGCGTCGACGACGACGGGGAGCTTCGACGTGCGGATCGTGCCGGGCGGGGGGGACGCTCCGGTCTCAGGCTCTCTCGAGCTGACTCTTAGCCTCACGATCGAGAGCACGGGCTGAGCGTGTCGGGACGCCAAACCAGACCAGTTACCCCGATCGTGCGAAATCGGTGTATTTACTTATTTCCTTCGCCTCCTCGCGAACCGATGCTGTGGACGTTCTGTTCATTCTTCGCAAGGGGCCGAAGTGATTATGGGAGTGCTGCTGGTCGACGACCAGAAAGAGATTCGTTACCTGTTGCGCCTAAAGCTTCGGGCCGAGCCCGATCTCGAGGTTGTGGGCGAGGCAGTCAACGGCGAGGAGGCAGTGCGGCTCGCCGAAGAGCTTCGCCCCGACGTGGTCGTGATGGACATAATGATGCCCGTGATGGATGGGATCGAAGCGACCCGGACCATCAAGCAGCGCCTTCCCGCGGTCGCGGTCCTCGGCTACAGCGCCAGCGACGACCCTGAGAAGCGGTCCGCAATGCTGGCCGCCGGCGCCTATTCCTGTCTCGTCAAGACCGAACTCGAAGCAATCGTCCCTTTCATCATGAAGGCGGCTCCGCGCTCTGAGCCGTGTAGGGCCCTCTAGGCTTCGTCGGCGCCCACGACGACGTGAAGCGCGACGGTCGCCGAAAGATTGTCGGGCTTCGGCTCCGCGACCCAGCCAAACCGTTCTGCGAGCCGGCGGGCGGCCTCCTCGGCTTCGGGGAACGA
>JBOGXF010000187.1:0-8416 GCA_050694275.1 Actinomycetota bacterium
TCCCCTGCGCGAGTCAGGGGCCTGGCAAACGGCCCCTGACCTGGACTTTCTCCGAGCGGGCGACCGGATTCGAACCGGCGACCCTCACCTTGGCAAGGTGATGCTCTACCACTGAGCCACGCCCGCAGAGAGCGTCATTATAGGTGCGGCGGGTCCTAGACCGGGAGGTGGCGCCGTGAACCAGACCGAGACCATCAAAGGCATCCTCGAGGAATGCAAGACGTTCGCCGTCGTGGGATGCTCCTCGTCACCCCACCGGCCGAGCTACTCGGTGACCCGATTTCTCACCTCCAAGGGATACAAGGTGATCCCGGTCAATCCAAACGAGACCGAGTGCCAGGGGCTCCCCGCCTACCCGGACCTGAAGTCGGTCGAGGAGCCGATCGACGTGGTCGACATCTTCCGCCGGGCCGATCAGGCCGGCGTGCACGTAGACGAGGCGATCGACGTGGGGGCCAAGGCCGTGTGGATGCAGCTAGGCGTGATCGACGAGGCCGCGGCTCAGAGGGCCCGCGACGCGGGGCTGGTCGTGGTCATGGACCGATGCCCGGCCATCGAGTACCCGCGGCTGATCGGCCGCCGACCCTAGAACCCGACGCTTCCGAACAAGCCTCTGAGCTCGACCCTGACGGCCGACCCGGTAAGGGCGACGACAGCCGTCGCAGGATCGGGGAATCAGGCCCGCCGGAGGCGGCGCCATATCGACGGCAGGCGCCGCGAGTAGGCGATGTCCCGGGCTCCCAACCACGTCCCCAGAGCGGATACCGCCGCGTCCACGGCCGCCGCGTCCTCGGAGACAGCTCCGGGTTCAGCGTGAACCGATTCGATCACCAGCCTGCCGTCGTCCTTTACGAATCTCGGATCGACCCGGCCGACGAAGTGGTCCCCCTTCACCACGGGCATGACGAAGTAACCGAACCTTCTCTGGGCGACGGGCTTGTAGATCTCCAGCCCGTATTCGAAGTCGAACAACATCCGGGTCCGCCCCCGGTCGCAGATCAGGTTGTCGAACGGGGAGAGCAACGTCGCCCGCTCGGCGTCCTCGTCGTGAGATCTCTCCATGCGCTCCAAGGCCTCCGTATCCGCGTACCACGGCCTCTTTAGCTCTCCGCCGTTCGCCATCACGCGCACCTCTTCGACGGCCTCCCTCCTCCTCAAGCTCGCCAAGGCGGCGGGCAGATCGAGGTAACGTCCCCGTGTGAAATGAGCGGCCACCTGTTGAGGAGTGGCGACGCCGAGAGCCCTCATGGCGTGCCGAGCGGCCCGGTGGGTCGCGTCCGGCCACGGGATCGTCTCCGTCGGAGTGCCTGCAGGAAGCCAGCGTTCGCTCAGATCCCACAGGCGAGTGGAGCCGCGCCGGCCGGCCACCACGAGATGGCCCTGCACCCACAGCGCCTCCAGCATCTGATTCACGTTGCGACCATCGGTCCATCCGGTCGATCTCCACGGCTTCTTGCTCATGTCCTGGAAGGCCGAAGACGGAAGAGGTCCGCCGTTCCGGATTTCGCGCAGAACGGTCTTTCGCAGCCCGCGGTTCTGGTCGATCCAGGCCCGCAACTTCTTGTGCCGCGGCAATCCGCCGCGGCGGTAGCGGCGCATCAGGACGTTGTGGATCTGATAGTCGTCGGTCAGCACCAGGGATGCCGCGTGCGCGAAGTACTCGAACAACTTCTTCTCCTCCCAGCAAAGGGCGTCGAGATCCCCGCGAGAGAAACCGTCGATGCGAGAGAACAGCACCAACAACGGCGAACGCGCCACGACCGCGGTGGGATCGAGCTGCAGACAGCGAAGCCTGGCGGCCACAGTCCGAACGCTCTCCTTGCCCGGCCCCAGCGGCGGCCCAGTCAGAAGCTGGGCGTCCAGCGCCAGCCTGCGGGCGGACGCCACCGAGAGGCGGCGCAGGGGGGCCCGGGAAGTCATCTAACGGCCCGTGCTTCCGAAGCCGCCGTCGTTTCGTTCGGATTCCGGCAGCTCGGGGACCTCCACGATCTCGGTCGTGGTCACCGGCTGGATCACGAGCTGGGCGATCTTGTCACCCCGGTTTATGTGGAGGACCGAGCTGGGATCGAGATTGACGACTATGACCTTTATCTCCCCCCGGTAGCCAGAGTCGATGAGACCCGGCGCGTTGACCAGGGCCAGGCCCTCTTTCAGCGCTCGCCCCGAGCGAGCGTGGACGAAGCCCGCATGGCCCTCGGGGATCGCGACGGCGATGCCGGTCCGGATCGCGGCGCGCTCCCCCGGCTTCAGGGTGATGTCCTCGGCGGCGAGGAGATCCAGGCCCGCGTCGCCCGGACGCGCGTAACTCGGCAGCGGGAGATCGGGGTCGAGCCGGAGGATCTCGATTTTCATTCGCTCTCCTGGTTGCGCATCTTCGGCGGCGACTTCTTGAGCAGGTGGCCGAGCTCTCGCTCGAAGTCGTCGAGCTCCTGAAAGTCCTTGTAGACCGACGCGAATCGCAGGTAAGCGACCTCGTCGAGGTCGCGCAGGCGCTCGAGCACCTCGAGACCAATGTCGGCCGACGGCACCGGGCGCGCGCCGGCGGCCCTCACCGCCTCCTCGACGTCTTCGGCGATCGCCTCGATCTCAGCCTCGGACACCGGGCGGTTCTTGCACGCCCGCCTGATCCCCTCGACGATCTTGTCCCGGTCGAAGCTCTCCTCCTCGCCGCTGCGCTTAACGACGACAATCGGAACCTCCTCCGGTCGCTCGAAGGTCGTGTAGCGGCGGCCGCAGTTGAGGCACTCGCGCCGCCGTCGGATGGTCCGGCCTTCGTCGGCGACGCGCGAGTCGACGACCTTGTCCTCGTCGGCGTCGCAGTAGGGGCAGCGCACCTAACGCCCCACCCGCTCGACGTAGGACGACCAGGGGCACCACCGCTCCCCCCGCCACGAGTCGACGTTCTCCTCGACGTAGTTGGGGTTCGCATCGCACGCCTCGATGAACGCGTCACCCAGCACGATCGACGCGGGCCCCATGGTGTACGACCACGGCCGGTTGTAGCGCTCTTTCCGCCGCACGATGCCGGAGACGATCTGGCGCTCGTCCTGGGGCCGGTCGACCTCGGCGGTCATCTCCTCGACGTCCGATCCCCTGTTGACCCAAACCACGAACGACGCGTCGTTGCTGTCGAAGCCGAGGGTGAAATAGCGCCCGATGTCGAAGGTGTCTCTGAGCTTGCCGCGCGACGTCTCGATGACCGCTCGGTAGCGACCGGCGACGCCAGGGCGATCCCACACCCACACCTCCTCGGCGCCGGGTGGGACGGAACGATCACCGACGCCCAACGTCACCATCTTCTTGCCGGTGCGTTTGTCGACGATCTTGCCGGGCGCGGTGATGCGGAGGGACTCGTTCGAGCGATTGACGAGGCGAACGGTGACGTCAGCGCGAAGGGGATTGCGCTCCTTGTCCGAGTCGAAGGTGACCCCTCCCCCGGCGCTCCCCGGGGTGCCCGCGGCGAGCACGAGGGCCACCGTGCAGACGCCGACCCACGGTCGCATTCGGTTCATGGCGTCATCGTAGGAGTTTCAGACCGCCTTGGCGCCCTCGTCGCGCAATTTCTTGAGCTGTCTTTTGAGGTCCCGGATCGTCGATCGGTACTCGTCCGGATCATCTTCAGAGGCGCGCCGGGGGGCGGCGGGCAGCGTCCCGCACAGCGGGCAGGCGGTGGAGCCGAGAGTCAGCTCGGCCCCGCACCCGCCGCACTTGCGGACCTCCGCCATGACTTAAGAGCAGCCGCTCGTCGATCCACACGACGGGCAGGCGAAGCACGATCCTGCCGGCAGCATCTGCACGCCGCACTGCCCGCAGAACGGAAGCGATCCTGCGCTGGCGCCGGCGACCGGGCCGAGGACGATGACGCCCTCCTCGGCATTGTCCTTGCCGTTCCCATTGGGGTTGCCGTTGCCGGTCGCGTTCGGGTCGAGCTTCGACTCGATCTCGCTCTGACGCTCCCCCGCGGTGCGAATGCCCAGCGCATGGCGCTCCTCGGGTGTGAGGTATTCGAGGGCCAGGAGCCGGAAGACGTAGTCGAGGACCGACGTCGCGATGCGGAAGTCCGAGTCGTCGGTCATGCCCGACGGCTCGAACCGAGTGTTGACGAACTGCTTCACGTAGGCCGACAGCGGGACGCCGTACTGGAGGCCCATCGAGATCGAGATGGCGAAGGCGTCCATGATCCCGGCGAGAGTCGAGCCCTGCTTGGCGACCCGCAGGAAGATCTCGCCCACGCTGCCGTCGGCGAACTCGCCGGAGGTGATGTAGCCCTCGGTGTCGGCGACGCGGAACTTGAAGGTCTTGGAGTTGCGCTTCTTGGGCAGGCGCTGCCGGACCGGCTGGCCCGTCGGAATCGTGACGGGCACGGCCTTGTCGCTCTTTTTCGAGATCGACAGCGGCTGGCCGACCTTGCAGTTGTCCCGGTAGATCGCGAGGCACTTCAGGCCGAGCCGCCAGCCTTCGACATAGGCGTGCTCGATATCTTCGACCGTCACGTGCTCCGGAAGATTTACCGTTTTTGAGAGTGATCCACTGACGAATGGCTGTAGTGCTGAGAGCATCTTGATGTGGCCCATGTAGTGAATCGACCGCTCCCCCATCGCGGTATCGAACACGGAGATGTGCTCTTCGCGCAGATGTGGGGCATCAATAACGTGGCCGTTCTCGTCGATGTAGGCGACGATGTCGGCTACCTGTTCTTCGATGTAGCTGAGCTTGCGAAGCGCTCGAGGGACCGTCTGGTTGACGATCGACATCGTCCCGCCACCCACTAGCTTCTTCGTCTTCTTCAGCGCAAGGTCGGGCTCGATACCTGTGGTGTCACAATCAAGGAGAAGGCCTATAGTGCCGGTCGGGGCAGCCACCACCGCTTGAGAATTGCGATACCCGAGCTTGTCCCCGAGTTCAACCGCATCGTCCCAAGCGCGGTGCGCCTCTTCCACCAAATGACCTGGCACAAGCCCTTCGTCGATCTGATACGCGGCGTCACGATGCTTTCGCATCACCCGGTTGTGCGGCTCCCGGTTGCGCTCGTAATCCTCGTAGGGGCCGACGCGCTTCGCGATGAGAGCAGAGGTCGTGTAGCAGTGCCCTGTCTGGATCGCCTGTATCGAAGCGGCCACGGCTCGGCCCTCGTCTGAGTCATATGGGAATCCCATAGCCATGAGCAGTGCTCCGAGATTCGCAACGCCCTGGCCGAGTTGACGCATCCTGTGCGAGTTTTCGGCAATCTTCTCCGTCGGGTAGTACGCGAAGCCGACGGAGATTTCTTGAGCGAGGAACATGATCTCTGCCGCATGCTTGAAAGCCTCGATATCGAATCCGCCATCGTCGCCCATGAACTTGAGCAAGTTGAGAGATGCGAGATTGCATGACGAGTTATCTACGTGAAGGAATTCCGCACAAGGATTAGATGCGTTGATCCGACCGGTGTTGGGACACGTATGCCAGTCGTTGATTGTGGTGTCGTACTGAAGTCCTGGATCGGCACATTCCCATGCCGCCTGCGATATCTCGCGGAACAACTCGCGCGCCTTGACCGTCTCGATCGTCTCGCCGGTGGTGACGGCTTTGAGGTCCCAGTCCTTGTCGTCGATCACCGCCTGCATGAACTCGTCCGTGACGCGCACCGAGTTGTTGGCGTTCTGGTACTGGATCGAGTGGCCGTCCTTGCCGTCGAGGTCCATGTCGAAGCCCGCGTCGCGCAGGGCACGAGCCTTGTTCTCCTCGAGGGCCTTGCACCAGATGAAGTCCTTGATGTCCGGATGGTCGACGTTGAGGACCACCATCTTGGCGGCGCGCCTGGTGGCGCCGCCCGACTTGATCGTTCCTGCGGAGGCGTCGGCGCCACGCATGAAGCTCACCGGTCCCGATGCGGTGCCCCCCGACTTGAGGCGCTCCTTCGAGGAGCGCAGCGTGGAGAGGTTGATGCCCGATCCCGAGCCGTGCTTGAAGATGAGTCCCTCTTCTGCGTACCAGTTGAGGATCGACTTCATCTCGTCCTCGACCGACAGGATGTAGCACGCCGCGCACTGCTCCTCGCCCTTAGGGCGCCAGCCGACGTTGAACCACACCGGCGAGTTGAACGCGGCCTTCTGGTTCACGAGCAGGTGGGTGATCTCGTCTTTGAAGGTGTCGGCCTCGTCCTGATCGGCGAAGTAGCCGCGCGCGATGCCCTCCTCGTGGTAGCGGCCGACAACCCGGTCGATCATCTGTTTGACCGAGCGCTCGCGTTCGGGCGTCCCGAGCGAGCCCCGGAAATACTTCTGCGCGGCGATGTTCGTGGCGTTCTGCGACCACCTCTTGGGGACCTCGACGCCCTTCTGCTCGAACGCGACCTCGCCGGTCTTGTAGTTCTGGATGAGTGCGTCGCGCAGGTCCCATTCGATCTCGTCGTAGGGATGGACCCCGGTCGTGGTGAAGTAGCGCCGGATCTTCAGATCCGCCTCGGTAGTCGTCGTATTTGCCGTCTTCGCCACGCCTTACGCCCCCTTCCCACGACCCCGCTCGGAATGCGGAGCCGAGACCCAATTGTCCCATGCCCGATACCGGGTGAACACCAGATATGGGGCCCTACGAGCAGTCACACCACAATATATCGTGAACTGCACCGTTGAAATTACGCCTCTGTCATGAGCCGGTCAAGAGAAGTTCACAAAGAAAAGCGCCTCAGCGCGGAAGCTCGAGGCGCTCGCCGGCGACGAGGCCCCCGTCGAGGCCGTTCAGGGCGATGAGGGTGCCGACGTAGGCACGGGGATCGGCCCCTTCCGGGGCGTAGCGCTCGGCGATCGCCCAGAGGGTGTCGCCCGCCTGGACGACGATCGCTCGAGGTGCCCGGCGGGGTCCGTCCGCCGCCGCCGATCCGCCCGGCCCGCCGATGAGCAGGCCCAAGGCGACCACAGTCGTGGCGAGCCCCGCCGTGCGCCTGCGCCGGGCCCGGCGCCGTGCAGCCCGTCGGGACGGCTCGACCCGCTCGAGGGGAAACACGTAGATGACGGCGCTTTCATTGTTGAGATCCTCCCTGCGAACCGCCATTTCGCCCTCCTTGCGCCTTGGTTCTTCCGCCGAGCACGCTATCGGCGGGGTGCGACAAAAAAGCCCTGCGAACGTCTGTTCGGTATCCTAGGCGAACGCACGTTCGCATGCAAGGCCGAAAACCGAACGTATGTTCTTGCCTTCCTCATGTTCATCCGCTACGCTCTAGCGAACACTCGTTCGCATATCGGAGGAGCGCCATGGTCGAGGGACTGACCGAGAGGCAGCGCCAGACCCTGCAATTCATCGCCGACACGGTCGTGGACCGGGGCTATCCGCCCTCGGTGCGAGAGATCTGCGAGGCGCTCGAGCTCGCGTCGAGCTCGACCGTGCACTCGCACCTCCAGGCCCTGCAGAGGAAGGGGTTCATCAAGATCGACCCCACCAAGCCGCGCGCCATCGAGCTCCTGTACGACCCCGACACCGGTCTCGCACAGGAGCGCGCCGCCGCTCGCTCCGTCCCCTTGCTCGGCCGCATCGCCGCGGGCAGCCCGATCCTCGCGGAGGAACACGTCGACGAGATCTATCCGATGCCCGCCGATCTCGTTGGGGACGGCAACGTCTTCATGCTCGAGGTCAAGGGCGACTCGATGATCGACGCGGGTATCTTCGACGGCGATTTCGTCATCGTCCGGCAGCAGCCCACCGCCCACTCCGGCGAGATCGTCGCGGCAATGATGCCGAGTGATTTCGACGATTCCTACGAGGCAACGGTCAAGACGATCCGGCATCGTGGCTCTGCGATCATGCTCGAACCGGCGAATCCGACACTCGATCCGTTCGAGGCCCCGTCTGGAACCGAGATCCTCGGCAAGGTGGTTGCGGTCTTCCGCAAGCTTTAGATCCGCGCGGCCTACGATGAGCGGATCGGCCACCGGGAGGATGAACCCCTGGAGCGCATCAAGCAATTCGTCTCAACGCTCGTCCTCGGGTCGGTCGCGGCCTGGCTCGTCGTCTTCATCGCGACCGCGGCCCTTCTGGTAGGAACGGATCGCGATTTCGAGCACGCTTTCATCGCGGCGTGCACAACAGGAGTGATCGTGCTTCTCGTCGCGGTCATCTTCTCGGGAGCGGGGGCCCTACGGATCGCCCCCACGCCCAAAGCCATCCTGACGGGCAGCGGAGATCCGAACAACGATCCCGCATCGGTAGATCCGAGGCACCCGTGGGGTGGAGCGGCTCTCTTCTGGGCGCTTTTGTTCGTCACCGCTCAGCTCGCGACCGCGGTCTTCCTCGTATCTGCCTGAGACGTCTAAGCCCGGATCCACCGACCAGCCCCAGAGATTGACCCCATGACGACGCGCGAAGAGGCTTGATCGCCGGCCGCGAGCAGATTCGGTCCGCGTAGGTAGGCAATGGAGTCGCGCGCCGTTGATGTGCGGGT
>JBOGXF010000188.1:0-19255 GCA_050694275.1 Actinomycetota bacterium
AGCCGGCCACCGGACGAAGTGACGAGCACTTCGTGACAGTCGAGCACGTCGACTTCTTCGCGCGCCAGCCGCCGCACCGCTTCGACGATGTCTGGGCGCGCGTCGGTAACGTCGCGCCCGAAGACCGTCGGTTCGAGCGGCTCGATGTGAGTGTCGACACGAACGTCGCGCCCCAGCTCCCGGACGATGGCATCCTCGATGCGATCGGAGAGATCGTGCGCGGACCCGAGCGACACTTGCGGTTCGGTCTTGGCGTGGAGCGTGACGTGAAGCTTGCGGCGACCCCCTTCGTCGAAGGCGTGCACGAGCACGTTGTGGACCTCGTGGACGCCCTCGGTGCGGCTTGCCGCCGCTTGCACGCGCTCGACCAGTCCGCTCGTCTCGGAAATCGGCTCGACGTGAACGACGACGTCCGTGCCCGGCACAACCCGCTCGATCTCGCGCTCGACGAGCTCCGCGATGTCGTGAGCGCGCTCCAGTGAAGCGGTGCGTCCGGCCGCGACGGTGACGTCGGCGAAGAGCTGCTTGCCGGTGCTACGCACCCTCACCCTGCGGGTCTCGGCGACGCCCGCGGCTCCCGCGGCCGCAGCCTCTATCGCCTCGACCGGGCCTCCCGGGGCGCGGTCCATGAGCACGTCGACCGACCGTTTACCGAGACGAAAGCCGACCACCGCGACGACTGCGGCCACGATGAGTCCGCCGAAAGCGTCCGCGCGCTCGAGTCCGGCGCGCACCAGACCAAGGCTGAGCAACGCGACTACGGCGGTGCCGACGTCGGCGGCGAGGTTGAGAGCCCCCGCCGCGAGCGCATCCGACCGTTCCGACCTCGCGATTCGAGTGAGCCACGCGACCCGCGCCGCGTCGACCGCAGCCGAGGTGGCAAGCAGGGCGAACGCATACCAGGGGGCCTCGATCGTGGGATGGGTCCCCAGGAGGCGACCCAGGGCTTCGGCCGCGACCACCAGGACGATGAGCCCGAGCAGGAGGGTCTGGCCAAAGGCGGCGAGGTTCTCGGCCTTCCCGTGCCCGTAGTGGTGTGATTCGTCGGCCGGTTTGGCGGCGATGCGGACGCCGACGAAGAGAAGAGCGAGGGCGACGATGTCGAGGGCGGAATCGAGCGCCTGAGACAGCACGGCGAGACTCCCGGTGGCGATCCACACGGCGAGCTTGGCCGCGGTCAGAGCGATCGTCACGACGAGCGCCCCCCCGGCCGCCTTCTCGGCCCTCGTTGTCTGCGTGTCCATGATGGTGACCAGCGTACGGCGTACGTCGGCGGAGACGCCGTCGAGGGCGGCTTCTCAACGGCGCTTGAATATTTTTTTAGCTATGGCTAAACTCCCCGGATGCGTGCCACGGCATCGCCTGCCGCCCAGGACTATCTCAAGGGCATCTATCTCACTCAGTGGGAGACGCCGCGCGCCGGGAGCAGGGGCGTGGCGACGACGGTTATCGCGCACCGGCTGGGGGTCTCGGCCGCCTCGGCGACCAACATGCTCAAGAGGCTCGACGACATGGGGCTCGTGAGTTACGTCCCCTACAAGGGAGCGGCACTAACCGACGCCGGGCGCAAGATCGCCCTCGAGGTCGTGCGCCATCACCGCCTGCTCGAGACCTACCTCGCCGAAGCCCTCGGTGTGCCGTGGGACGAGGTCCACGACGAGGCCGAGGTGCTCGAGCACGTTCTGTCCGAGGATCTCGAGGAGCGCATCGCATCCCTGCTGGGCCATCCGACGTCGGACCCACACGGTCATCCGATCCCGAGCAAGGACGGCGCGATGCCGGAGTCGTCGCAGCGGAGGCTGTGGGACGTTTCGGCCGGCGAGCGCATTGCGATCGACCGCGTTTCGGACGCGGAAGCCGAGGGTCTCCGGTACCTCGCCGGCGTCGGCATCCGGCCCGGCGTCACGGTCGAAGTGGTGAGGCGCGGTCCGATCGGGGGGCCGTTGTTCGTCAAGGTCATCGAGGAGGACGACGAGGTACAGGCGTTGTCGCGCGAGCTCGCGGAGGCGGTATGGGTCGCTTAGACCGTCGCAAGTTCCTGAAGCGCGCCGGCCTGGTCGGCGCCGTGGGTGGCGCGAGCGTCCTCGGGGGCCATGAGCTCCTCGTCGCGCAGGGCCTCCACCAGCACGGAGACCCCAAGCCGGCAGGCCCCCACGCGGGCCACGGCGCGGTCGGGCGCGTCGACCATCGGAGAAACGGCTTCGATCCGATGGATGTCCTCACCGATTTCGATCCGGGCGTCACCTCGAAGGACTCCTCCGGACGCACCGTCCACGAGTACGAGCTCATCGCGGTCGACAAAGAGATCGAGGTCGCTCCCGGCGTCTTCTTTCCGGCCTGGACCTACAACGGTCGCGTTCCCGGCCCGACCATCCGCGTCACCGAGGGGGATCGGGTGCGCATCAAGCTCATCAACGCGAGCGCGCACCCGCACACGATCCACTTCCACGGATTTCACCCCGCGAGGATGGACGGAGTCCCCGGGGCCGGCGAGGTGTTCACCGGCGAAGAGTTCGTTTACGACTTCATAGCAGCGCCGTTCGGGACTCATCTCTACCACTGCCACTCGAACCCGCTCGCGCAGCACATCCACCGGGGGCTGTACGGCGCCTTCATCGTCGACCCCAAGCGCGGGCGGCCGGACGCCAACGAGATGGTGATGGTGATGAACGCGTTCGATACCAACTTCGACGGCGAGAACGAAATCTACGCGATCAACACTGTGGCCTTCACCTACGTCAACGACCCGATCGTGATCGAGGCCGGCGAGCTCCAGCGCGCCCACGTCATCAACATCACCGAGTTCGACCCGCTCAACTCGATCCACCTGCACGCGAACTTCTTCAACCTGTATCGCACCGGAACCAAGCTCGAGCCCGACGAGTTCACCGACACGATCTCGATGGGTCAGGCCGAGCGGCACATGATCGAGTTCGTCTACCCCGAACCGGGCCGGTTCATGTTCCACGCTCACCAGACCGAGTTCGTCGACCTCGGCTGGATGAGCTTCTTCGAGGTCACGTAGAGGTGGCCGAGTCGGCAACTGCTCGCGGCTGGCGCCTGCCCAACTGGGTCTCGGCGGCCGCTCCCCTCGTTCTCGTCGCGGCTCTCCTGGGGCTCTTTCTCGCCTTCAACCCGATCGCCGAGCTCCGTCCCGTTCCGCCGGTCGAGTCCCTTGCAGTCGAGCGCACCGTGCTCGACCCCGGCGAGGTCACGCTGTCCGTCCGCAACGACGGTCCCGACCCGGTCACGGTCGCGCAGGTGCTGGTCAACGACGCGTACTGGGCCTTCGCGATCGGCGATCCGACTTTGGGGCGGCTCGAGTCGACCGCGATCGACGTTTTCTATCCGTGGGAGGAGGGACTGCCGCTCAACATCGCGCTGGTGACGTCGACCGGGGTCACGATCGAGCACGAGATCGAGGCTGCCGCGCTCACCCCGGACGCCGACGCGAAGACCTTCGGAATCTACGCGCTGCTGGGCGTCTACATCGGGGTGATCCCGGTCGCCATCGGGCTCTTGTGGTTTGGTGCCCTCAGCCGCGCCCGCGCAAGGTGGATCGCGTTCTTCCTCGCGCTCACCGTCGGGCTCCTGGTGTTCCTGCTCGTCGACACCATCGAGGAGGGACTCGAGATCGCCGCCGGCGTCGGCGCGCTGAACGGCATCGGGCTGTTCGCGATCGGCGCGCTGGGGGCCGTCGCCGGGCTTTTCTTTCTCGAGGGGGCCCTCGGCCGAGCGCGTGCAACCGTCAAGGGCCTGTTTCTTGCCTATCTCGTTGCTGCCGGCATCGGCCTGCACAATCTCGGCGAAGGGCTCGCGGTCGGCGCCGCGCTCGCGGTCGGCGAGATCGCTCTCGGCACCTTCCTGATCGTGGGTTTTGCCCTTCACAACACGACCGAGGGATTGGCGATCGTTGCCCCCTTGGGGGGTGAGGCCAGGCGGCCCTCGCTGTGGCACTTCGCCGCGCTGGGGGCGCTGGCGGGGGTTCCGACGATCGCCGGCGCGTGGCTTGGGGGCTTCGCCTTTTCGCCGGCGTATGCGTCGCTCGCATTCGGTGTTGCCGCGGGGGCCATCGCGCAGGTCGTGTGGACCATCGGCCGATCCATGGGCCGCGAACGCGGTCTCAACTCGGGCGTCGGCGCGCTCGGCTTTGTGGCCGGGCTTGCGGTCATGTACGTGACCGGCCTTCTGACCGCGTAATCTCCCCGGCGTGATTCGTAAGATCCTCGTCATGCTCCTTTTGGTCGCGAGCGCATGCTCGACAGGCGAGCGCGGCATCGTGTCCATGACCGAAGGGAATCAATTCGATCCGGGCACCGTCACCGTGCGCGTGGGCGAAACCCTGAGGTTCGTCAACGACAGCAGTCAGGCGCACACGGTGACCGCATACGAGGAATCGCTGCCCGAGGGCATCGACTTCTTCGCAAGCGGAGGGTTCGATGACGAGGAGAGCGCGCGTGCGGGTGTCGCGCAAGGACTCATCCGCCCAGGTGAGGTGTACACGATCACCTTCGCGGCCCCCGGACGGTTGCGGTACTTCTGCATTCCGCACGAGGCGACGGGAATGATCGGAACGATCGTCATCGAGCCGGCGAACGCCGATTGAGGGCCGACTGGTCGATGAGTCGGCTTGAAACGCACTCAGAGACCGCTCGGTGCAGAGCCGCTCAGAGAAGCGAGGGCTGGTTGCGCGATCGCCGCGAGCGGCCCGCCGGCCTCTGCTCGTCCTCGGCCGGGTGCTCGATCACCGCGATGACGCGGGCGGCCATGAACCGGCCGCTGCGGACGATGACTCCGGTTCGGGTGACTTCCGACACCTCGATGGTGCCGCGGACGGTTGCGATCTCGACCCGCCGTCCCGCCTTTGTCGCCTCGATCTCGTACGTCTTGTTGCCGTCTCCGACGTCGACGACGATCTCGACCCGGTCGCCCTTCATATATGAATGGTGCCATGCCAGATCGAAGGGCGCTCGCTTCCGGTTCCCGACCGTGACCCCCACCGACCGGGATAGGGTCGGTTTCTGACCAGCCGAGTTAGGAGGCGTGATGGCCGACAAGTCCGACTCCTTTGACGTCGTCATCCTGGGCGCCGGTAACGGCGGGTACTCCCTCGCCTTCAGGGCCGACGCCCTCGGTCTCAAGGTCGCTCTCATCGAGCGAGACAAGACCGGTGGCACCTGTCTGCATCGGGGATGCATCCCGACCAAGGCACTGTTGCACGCCGCCGATCTCATGGACGAGTTCCGCGCCGCCGGCGAGTTCGGCATCCTCGCGCAGGAGCCCGAATTCGATTGGGGCAAGGTGTTGAGCTTCAAGGATTCCATCGTCGGTCGCATGTACAAGGGCCTCAGCGGCCTCGTGTCCAAAAAGAAGAACATCACGTTCGTCGAGGGCGAGGGGCGCCTCACCGACGCCAGGACCGTCGCGGTGAAGACTCAGGACGGCGAGCGCGCGCTCAAGGCCGGCAAGGCCGTCGTTGTCTGCACCGGCTCCTATCCGCGCGACCTTCCCTTCATCCAGGCCGATGGAGACAGGGTCCACAACTCCAACCATGGACTCGAGGCAAAAGACGTTCCCGGCTCGGTCGTTGTCGTCGGGGGCAACTACATCGGGCTCGAGTTCGCGAGCGTCTACCGGAGCTTCGGCGCCGAGGTCACCGTGGTCGAGATGCTTGACCGAATCGCCCCCAACGAGGACACGGATATCTCAGAAGCTCTGATCAAGCTGCTACAGAAGCGCGGGATCAAGTTCCACGTCGGAGTCAAGGTCGGCGACGCAAAGGCCACCGGCGACGGCGTCGAGATCACAATCGACAAGGACGGCGGTCAGCAAACCCTGGGGGCCGAGCGGATGTTCGTCGCGATCGGGCGTGGTCCTCGCACCGAGGGCATCGGTCTCGAGGAGGTGGAGGTCGAAACCGACAAGGACTTCATCGTCGTCGACCAAATGTTCAAGACCAGCGTCGACGGCGTCTACGCGATCGGCGACGCGATCTTCGTCCCCGAAGCGAACTGGCCGCACCCCCAGCTCGCGCACGTGGCGTTCATCGAGGGGATGAAGCTCGCCGAGCACCTCGCCGGCGAGAACGTCACCCCCGTCGACTACAAGAACATCCCGCACGTCATCTACTGCCAGCCCGAGGTTGCGTCGGTCGGGCTCACCGAGGATCAGGCCAAAGAGCTCGGCATGCAGGTTCAGACGAGGCGGTATCCCTTCTCGGCCCTCGCTCGGGCGCTGATGCTGGGCGGAGGTCAGGGCTTCGTCAAGACGATCGCCGAAAGGGACGGTGCGGTGGTCGGGGTACACATCGTCGGGCCGCGTGCCTCGGACATCATCACCGAGGCGCAGCTCGCAACCTCGTGGGAGGCCTACCCGGCCGAGCTCGCCGAGCTCATGCACCCACACCCGACTCTGTCGGAAGCGCTCGGCGAGACGTTCATGGAGCTGGCGGGCAAGCCACTACACGGTTGACGACCTCAGCGACGTCGATGACGCGGCGCACGAAGATCGTCGCGACTCTCGGTCCCGCTACCCGAGACGCGGAATCCATCCGTGAGATCCTGGCTGCAGGAGTGGACGTCGTGCGCCTCAACTTCGCCCACGACATCCCTGAGGTGCACGCGGAAGCCGCCAACCTGGCCCGAGCAGAGGCGGCGGCGCTCGGGCGAGTGGTCGGCGTCTTCGTGGATCTTCCCGGCCCCAAGATGCGCACCGGCCCGATCCGCGGCGAGCAGGTCGTGCTCGAGGCAGGACGGGAGTTCGCCCTGACGGCCGCCGACGTCGACGGAGACGACCGACGCGTCTCGACCTCCGTCGACGATCTCCCAAGCATGGTCGCGCCGGGCGACGAGATCTACCTCGCCGACGGTCAGATCGTGCTCCAGGTCGACAGGATCGAAGGGCCCGACGTGATTACGAGGGTGTTCCGGCGCGGCGTGCTGCGATCGCGCAAGGGGATGCACCTGCCCGCCGCCGAAGGACGCGTCAAGGCGTTTACACCCGAGGACAGAACAGCACTCGAGCACGCGCTCGCCCTCGAGTCCGATCTGGTAGGGCTTTCGTTCGTGCGCGATGCGGAAGATCTCCGCCGGGCCCGCGCGGCCCTTCCCGAGAGGGGTCACAACCCACAGCTCGTCGCAAAGATAGAGACCGCCTCGGCTCTCGAGAACCTCGATGAGATCATCGCCGAGGCGGATGCGGTGATGGTCGCGCGGGGCGACCTCGGGATTCAGACATCACTCGAGCGAATGCCGCTGATCCAAAAGGAGATAATCCAGAAGTGCAACCGGGGCGGCGTCCCGGTCATCACGGCCACGCAAATGCTCGAATCGATGACTCACTCGCCGCTCCCATCACGTGCCGAGGTCTCGGATGTCGCCAACGCGGTACTCGATGGATCGGACGCGCTGATGTTGTCCGAGGAGACGGCGGTCGGAGACCAACCAGCGTCCGCGGTCGCGACGATGGCGACGACCGCGCTTGCGGCGGAGGCCGGAAGCAGGGCCGAGTCGCATGCAATTCCCGCGGGCCGCGACGATCCCGTGGCATGGGCCGTCGCCCACGCCGCGGTTGAGGCGTCGGAGGACCTCGGCGTCGCGGCGATCCTCTGCCCCACGCAGGGCGGAGCCACGCCGAGACGCGTCGCGGCTTTCAGGCCCAGCGTGAGGATCGTCGGAATGTCGGCACGGTCCGAGACGCTCGGCGGTCTCGCGCTCGTTTGGGGAGTCGTTCCCCTGGCGTTGACGCAATCCGAAGACCCGCGCGACACGGCCGAGGACGTGGCCCGGGCCACGCGCAGCGCGCTCGAGGCCGGGCTGGTGAGCGAGGGAGACCTGGTAACCGTGGTGGCCGGAAGCCCCGGCCGGCGCGCCGGGCGCACCGATTACATGCGCATCGCGCGCGCCTGACGCAGGCATCTCCTGCAGGACCAAGAACTAAGATCAAGCGGCGCGACCAACGGCAGGAGTGTCATGGATCACGAACAAGAAGAGCGGATGTCGAGCGACGAGATCTGGCACAGCAGCTTCGACCATTCGCTGCTCGGCATGACCGTGATGGATCCGCACGGTAGATACCTCCGGGTCAACCGGCGGTTCTGCGAGATGACCGGCTATTCCGAGGAAGAGTTGATCGGCGCCAACATGGCCTCGATCACTCACCCGGAGGATGTCGATTCCGGTCGCGAGGCGCTGCGCCAGCTCAGAGAGGGAGAGGTCCGAGCCCGGGGCTCCGAGAAACGCTACGTCAGGAAGGACGGGAGCATCTTGTGGGTGCTCATCAGTGGTTTCGTCGTTGCCGACGGAGCGGTACGGCCGGCGCGATTCGTGGCCCAGATCCAGGACATCACGCAGCGGAAGCTCAACGAGGAACGCTTGCGGCGACGAGAGGCGGAGCTTGCCGAAGCTCAATCGATCGCCGGGCTGGGAAGCTGGGATCGCGATCTCAAGGGTGGCACGGTGACATGGTCGGATGAGCTCTTCCGCATCTACGGCTTCGACGCGAGCCGGCCTCCGCCCACGCGAGAGGAGCTTAGGCAACACATTCATCCGGAGGACAGACTTCTCGTGTCGGAGGCGATGGAGGCACGGGACGGGAGAGATTCTTTTGAATTCGATTTCCGCTTCGTGCGTCCCAGTGGCGCGATCCGCACGATCCACGCCCGCGGGAGGATCGTCAGAGACGAAGGCATTCGTGTCAGGCTTTACGGGACCGCCCAGGACGTCACCGAGCGACGGGAGGCGGAGGCAGCCATGGAGGCCTCGCTCTCGCTCCTTGAGTCGACGCTCGAATCGACGGCGGACGGAATCCTCGTCGTCGACCAACACGGGAAGATAGTTCGCTACAACCAGAAGTTTCTCGACATGTGGAGGATCCCACCCGACGTCATCGAGTCGCGGGACGACGACGCGGCTCTCCAGTTCGTCCTCGATCAACTGAAGCATCCTGACGAGTTCCTGGCCCACGTCAGGGAGCTATACGCGCGTCCGGACGAGAGCGACTTCGACACGCTCGAGTTCAAGGACGGTCGGGTCGTCGAGCGCTACTCGATCCCCCAGAAGATCGGCGGGGTAAGCGTCGGGCGCGTGTGGAACTTCCGAGACGTCACGGAACGCCGAGCCCTCGAGGAGCAGCTCCGCCGAATTCAGAAGATGGAGGCAGTGGGACGACTTGCGGGAGGGGTCGCGCACGACTTCAACAATCTTCTGACGACCATTCTCGGATACTCCGACCTCCTTCTGGAAGAAGGCGCGCTGGGACCCGACGCGAGGAACGACATACTCGAGATCAAGCGGACCGCCCAGGTGGGGGCGAACATCGCCGGGCAGTTGCTCGACATCAGCAAGAGGCGGGTGCGACGTCTCGAAGTCATCGAGCTCGACGCCGTTGTCGATGAGCTCCGTCCGGTGCTGAGTCGACTTCTCGGCGAGGACATCGAGCTTCGCATTCGGCACTCAGGGAGTCGCCCGGTCATCGAATGGGATCGGGGTCAGCTGGAGCAGGTCATCCTCAACCTCGCGGTCAACGCGCGCGATGCGATGCCGGCGGGTGGGACGTTCACACTGGAGATAGCCCGTTTCTCATCGGACGGTGCCGACCCTTCCTTTGCGGCGCTGGGACTGCAGGGCGACTACGTGCTGATCAGCGCGATAGACACCGGCGAGGGCATGGATCGGGAGCTTCGGGATCGCGTGTTCGAACCGTTCTTCACCACCAAGGAGGACAGAGGATCGTCGGGACTCGGCCTCTGGACCGTCTACAGCATCGTGCAGCAGCACCAAGGGATCATCACCATCGAGAGCGAGCCCGGTCTCGGGACCGCCCTCCGCATCTACATGAAGACCGTAGGAGAGACCTGCGAAACGACGGGGGAACTCCCGGAGCGGCGCGAGCCGTCTGGCACCGAGACGGTTCTCGTGGTCGAGGACGAGCCCGGAGTTCGAGAGGTCGCCCGTCGGGCCCTGGCACGCCGTGGCTACAACGTTCTCGAGGCGGCGACGGGGGAAGAGGCCATTTACATGGCGCGACATCACGCGGGAGCCATCCATCTCTTGCTCACCGACGTCGTCATGCCCGGCATGGACGGTCTCGAGCTCGCGCGGCACCTATCCGAAACCCACCCCGAGACGCGGATCCTCTACATGTCGGGGTATCCCGGAGAGGCGACTCTCGGCGAGGATCATGAGGTTGCGTCGGACGATTTCCTCGCCAAGCCCTTTGCGCAAGACGCCCTCGCCTCCAAGGTCCGCGAGGTTCTCGACCGAGAGAAGACCGGCTCGCCATGAGGGTTCTCATCGCAGACGATGAGCCGAGGGTCGTGGGTCTGCTGCGACGGGTGCTGGGACGGGAGGGTTACGAGTGCGATGTCGCGCCCACCGGCGCCGAAGCGTTGTCACGAGCTCGGACGGGTGACTACGATGTGATCGTTCTCGACATACTCATGCCCCCTCCGGATGGCATCGAGGTGTGCCGCCGTCTGCGGGAGCTCGGCCACTGGACTCCGGTGTTGCTGCTGTCTGCCAGGGGGTCGATCGAGGACCGGGTCACGGGACTGGACGCCGGAGCGGATGACTACCTTCCCAAACCCTTCGCGATCGCAGAGTTGACTGCGCGGCTCCGCTCGTTGGTCCGCCGTCAGGGTGCCGAGGACCAACAGCTTGCCTGCGGCGGGGTGACCATGAATCTGTCGACGCGGCGAGTCACGAGGAACGATCGGGACATCGCCCTGACGCCGAAAGAGTTCAGCCTTCTCGAGATGTTCTTGCGCCGTCCGGGTGAGGTCCTGAGCCGCCGCGCGATTCTCGACGAAGTATGGGATTTCGCCTACGACGGCGCGAACGTCGTCGATGTCTACGTCCGTTACCTCCGAAGCAAGATCGACGATCCCTTCGGGACGGACTCGATCGAGTCGATCCGGGGCGTCGGTTACCGCTGGCGAGCAGTGACCTAACAGCGTTCTCTCATTGTTTTCTCATCGTATATGGGGAAAAATGCCAACTACGGTGGGAATCTCCTCGGGCAGCGATGGCCACGGGCACGACGGACCTTTCGACTCGCGCGGGCGGATTCTCATCGTCGACGACGATGACGGTTCACGCCGGCTGCTGATTCATATCCTGAAGAGAGTCGGTTATGAGTGCGACGAAGCAGCGGATGTCGACGGAGCGCGGGGCAAGCTCGAGGAGAATGCCTTCGACGTCGTCCTGACCGATATGACGATGCCCGGATCCTCGGGCATCGACTTGATCGAGCACGTCAGCGCGATCCATCCCTCGGTAGCCACGATCATGGTTAGTGGGAGGGACGACCCCGACCTCGCCGAACGTGCTCTAAGGATCGGGGCGTACGGTTACATCGTTAAACCCTTCAGAGCGAACGACATCATCATCAACGTTTCGAACGCCCTGTTCAGGCGCTCCCTCGAGATTCAGAATCGCCGGCATCGGGACAATCTGAAGGAGATGGTGCGAGAGCGCACATCCGAGCTGTGGAACGCGATACAGCAGCTCGAACGCACTCAGCAGGAGTTGCGGACATCGCGGCGCGAGACTATCGAGCGTCTCGCTATCGCGGCCGAACTGAGAGATGACCAGACGGCCAGCCACATTCGACGGATGAGCCGTTATTGTGAGCTCCTCGCTCGGAAGACCGGAGCGGACGCCGAGAGGTGCGAGTCAATCAAGCTTGCCGGCGCGATGCACGACGTCGGCAAGATAGGAATCCCCGACAACATCTTGCTAAAGCCGAGCGAGCTGACGCCCGGCGAATACGAGCTTATGAAGCAGCATGCGGAACTCGGCCACCAGATCCTCGCCGGATCGAAATCCGAGACGCTCGACATCGCGGCCACCATCGCGCTGACTCACCACGAACGGCTGGACGGAGGAGGCTACCCGCGTGGGTTGTCCGGTGATGAGATCCCCATTGAGGGGCGCATTGCCGGAATCGCCGACGTGTTCGATGCGGTAACCACGGATCGTGTCTATCGCAAGGCTTACAGCCTCGGCGAGGGAATCGAGATCATGAAAGAGGGCAGGGGGCGAAGCTTCGACTCAGACCTCCTCGATGTGTTCCTGGACTCGATGGTCGAAGTCCTCGAGGTGAAGGCCGCCGCCGAGGCCGCCTGACCACCTATCCGCTTGCTGAGAGACCGAACCGCGCCGGGCGGTACTCTGGTCTCCTGTCGACTTCGATTTCTCTCAAGGGGGAGGGGCCGGCCTGATGGCAACCGAGATCAAGATGCCTCAACTGGGCGAGTCGGTCGTGGAGGGGACGATCACGAAATGGCTCAAGCAGGAGGGCGACACCATCGACGAGGACGAGCTTCTCGTAGAGGTGTCCACCGACAAGGTCGACTCCGAGGTGCCCTCGTCGGCCGCGGGAACGATTCAGAAGCTCCTCGTTCCGGAAGGAGAGACCGTCAAGGTCGGGACCCCGATCGCGCTGATCGGCGAGGCCGGCGAGGCTCCCGCGCAGGCCGAAGAGGAAGAACAGGCCGCGCCCGAGGCCAAAGCCGAAGCCGAGGAGCCCGCGCCCGCCCCACAAGAAGAGAGGGCAGAGAAGGAAGAAGAAGAGGCGCCGGCCGCCGAGGCAAAGCAAGCCGAGCCCGCGGAGGCGGAAGGCCCTCCCGAGCAGGTCGCCGAGACCGAACAACGACGCCCCGAACGGCCCCCGGGGGACGTCTCGAAGCGCGGCATCATCTCGCCGCTCGTCAGGCGTCTCGCCGACGAGCACGATGTCGATCTGGACGAGGTGGACGGGACCGGGACCGGAGGCCGCATCCGCAAACAGGACGTCCTGCGGCACGTCGAGACGAGAAAGGCCCGCCCCGCAGCGAAGCCGGCCGCGGCCGCCGAGCCCGCGCCCGAGGTTGCCGAAGAGGCCGCTCCCGCGGCCCGGGCGGTCGGCGGTGGCGAGGAGCTGGTGCCGTGGACGAACGTCCGCCGCCGCACCGCCGAACACATGGTCGCCTCGGCGCGCGAGACCGCGCGTGCGTGGAACGCGGTAGAGGCCGACTGGACGAAAATCGTCGAGCTCCGGACTCGTGCCAAGGACTCGTTCAAGGAGCGTGAGGGCTTCAGCCTGACCTACATGCCTTTTCTCGCCAAGGTCGTGTGCGACACGCTCCTGGAGATGCCCGAGGTCAACGCCAGCTTCGACGAGGAGAACAAGGCCAATCTCGTCAAGCACTACGTAAACCTCGGCGTGGCGGTTGCTCTCGAAGGAGGGGGGCTCATAGTCCCCGTCGTCAAGGGAGCGGACGAGAGAAATCTGGTCGGCCTGGCGCGCGCCATCAACGACGTCGTCACCAGAACCCGCACGAGGAAGCTGTCACCCGACGATATTGCCGGGGGAACCTTCACGATCACGAACCCGGGCCCCTTCGGATCGATCATCTCCGTACCGATCATCCCGCGCGGTCAAGCCGCAATCCTGGGATTCGAAGCGATAGAGAAGCGGGTGGTCGTAACCGACGACGATGCGATCGCGGTACGCAGTCGGGGCTTCTTATCGCTGTCGTGGGACCACCGGATCATCGACGGTGCGGAGGCTGCGCGCTTTCTCTCTCGCCTGAAAGAGCGTGTCGAGACGACCGACTTCACCGACGAGTTGTCGAAATATCTGTAGAGAGGAAGACAGATGAGGGCAGTGGAAGAAACCGTCGAGGCAGTGAATCAACTCACCGCGGCGTGGCTCGGTCGCGTCGACTATGCGGAGGCGTGGTCGTGGCAGCGAGAGCTGTTTCTCTCACGGCTCGACGGCGAGTGCGGGGACAGCCTCATGCTCCTCGAGCACCCGCACACCTACACCCTGGGCCGACGGTCAATCGAGTCCGACGTTCTTTACGGCGATGCAGAACGCAAGGCGAGAGCTATCGCTCTGTACCGGGTGGACCGGGGCGGACGGGCGACCTATCACGGGCCGGGCCAGCTCGTCGGCTATCCGATCCTTGCTCTCGGCGAGCGCTACGACGTCGTCAGATATCTGAGGAAGCTCGAGGATGCTCTGATCGCGACCGCTCGCGATCTTGGCGTCGAGGCGCGCCGCGACGAGGAGCAGACAGGTGTCTGGGTCGGCACGAACAAGATCGGCGCGATCGGAGTCAAGATCACGCGCGGCATCACTATGCACGGGTTCGCGTTCAACGTGCATACCGACCTCGACATGTTCCGAGGGATCATTCCGTGCGGTCTTCAGGGCCGGTGGGTGACGTCGGTGGAAGCCGAAACTAATCGGAGATACTCGGTCAAGGAAGTGGCGACGATGGCGGCGAATCATCTCGCCGAGGTCTTCGACCGTGCGCTCGCCTGGACCCATCCACGATCGTTGAAGGTCTCCGAACGTTCTCGATTGGAACCAGAGTTGACCCCGACCGGCTATCAGTTGAAATAGGACTCGAGGAGGAGTCTGCCCATGTCGAAAGGCAAGGACAAGCACACCGAGCTGGGCCTCAAAGAAGAAGATCTGCTCGAGATGTACCGAGTGATGTTGCTCGCCCGTTTCTGCGACGAGCGGCAGTGGGCCCTCAACCGGCAGGGAAAGGCGCCTTTCGTGGTCCCGGTTTCCGGTCACGAGGCCGCGCAGGTCGGGTCGATCTGGGCGTTCGAGCGCGGCAAGGACGTGTTCTGCCCCTACTACCGCGACATGGCTCTCGTGATCGCGTGTGGGTTCTCGCCAAAGGACGTTTTCCTGGGTCTGTTCGGCAAGAGGGAGGACCCGTCCTCAGGTGGGCGTCAGATGCCGGCCCATTGGGGGTCCGCAAAGCACAACATCATCACGGGCTCCTCGCCCATCGCGACGCAGATCCTGCACGCGGCGGGCATCGCCTATGCCAAGAAGTACAAGAAGGAAGACGCGATCGTCGGAACGTGGTTCGGCGAGGGCGGTACCTCGGAAGGTGATTGGCACAGCGCGATGAACTTCGCCGGCATACACAAGCTCCCGCTGGTATTCATCTGCGAGAACAATCTCTATGCCATCAGCGTGCACGAGTCCAAGCAAGTCGCGGGACGAGTGTTCGAGCGAGCCAAGGGTTACGGCATGCCCGGTGCCGAGGGCGACGGAAACGATGTCCTCGAGTCTTACAGGCTGACGAAAGAAGCGGTGGACAGGGCTCGCGCCGGTGAAGGACCTTCTTTGATCGAGCTCCGGACTTACCGCTTCTACGCGCACACCTCAGATGACGACGATCGCACCTACCGGCCACGGGAAGAGGTCGAGGAATGGCGGAAGAAAGATCCGATCCCGCGTTTCGAGGAGTACCTCAAATCCGTCGAGGTAATCGAGGACTCGAAGATCGAGGAGATGCGTGAGCAGACCAAGGAGGAGGTCTCCGAAGGAGCCAAGGCTGCGCAGGAGGCGGACTTCCCCGACCCGGCCGACGCAATGAAGCACGTCTTCGCGGACGTGGCTGGGGACGTCATCGCGAAGGGAGGTGTCGCGTAGTGGCTGAGAAGACGCTCGTTCAGACCATCCACGACACTCTCCAGGAAGAGATGAGAAACGACGATCGCGTCGTCACGCTCGGCGAAGACGTCGGGGCGCGTGGTGGCGTGTTCCGGGTCACGATGGGCTTCCTCGACGAGTTCGGGGAAGAGCGGGTGATCGACACGCCGCTCGACGAGACTCTCATTGCGGGTGTGGCGATCGGGATGGCCCTCGATGGATTGCGCCCGGTTGCCGAGATCCAGTTCGCCGACTTCATCTTTCCGGCGTTCAACCAGATCGTTTCCGAAGCGGCTCGCATCCGCTATCGATCGAACGGTGACTTCGAGTGCCCGATGGTGATCAGGGCCCCGTACGGCGGCGGCGTCCACGGCGCTCTGTACCACTCGCAGTCGGTCGAGGCGCTGTTCGCGCACATTCCCGGCCTCAAGGTCGTCGCGCCCTCCACTCCGTATGACGTCAAGGGCATGCTGATCAAGGCGATCGAGGATCCCGATCCGGTGATGTTCTTCGAACACAAGAAGGCCTACCGGCTGATCAAGGACGAGGTTCCCGACGACCGCTACACGGTCGACTTCGGTAAGGCCGAGGTCAGGCGCGAGGGATCCGATCTCACAGTCGTCTCGTACGGGTTGATGCATCACTTCGCGCTCGAGGCTGCCGGAAAGCTCGCCGAAGACGGGATCGAAGCTGAAGTCATCGACATCAGAAGCATCTATCCGCTCGATATGGACACGGTCCTCGAGTCGGTGGGCAAGACGAACAAGGTCATCATCGTCTACGAGGACAACAAGTTTCTGGGCGTGGGGGCCGAGATCGCGGCCCAGATCGCCGAGAGGGCTCTGTTCGAGCTCGACGGCCCGATCGTGCGAGTCGGAGGCCCGCACGTCCCCGCGATGCCGTACTCCCCGAGCCTCGAGCACTGGTTCATGCCCGACGCGGAACGGATCGGGGCCGAGATGAGAAAGCTCGCCGAGTTCTAGTGCCTCAGGCGCTGATTCCGACCATCAAGACGCGCGAGGAGGTCGAGCGCGACCTGAGGCGGGGGACGCCGATGCGCGACTCTCCGGGCCCGGACGCTCCGCGGCCCGGGAGACGCCCGGATTGGCTCAAGGTGAGGGTCCGCCAGGGCGAGAACTTCCTCGAGCTAAGAAACATCATGCGCGAGCGTGGGCTCCACACGGTGTGCGAGGAGGCCAACTGCCCCAACATCTACGAGTGCTGGGAAGCGCGCGAGGCAACTTTCCTCCTGTGCGGTGACCTGTGCACGCGGCGCTGCGGTTTCTGCGACGTCATGACGGCGAAGCCCCGTGACCTCGATCCCGAAGAGCCACACAAGATCGCCGAAGCGGTCAGGCTCATGGGCCTGAAGTTCGCGGTCGTCACCGGGGTCGCGCGGGACGATCTCGACGACGCGGGCTCGGCCCACTGGGCCGCGACGATCCGGGCCATCCGTGAGGCCTCGCCCGAATGCGGGATCGAGGTGCTCATCCCCGACTTCAAGGGCCGCAAGGAGCACCCGAGGGACTCGCTCGCGCGCGTGATCGACGCGGGCCCGGACGTCCTCGCGCACAACCTCGAGACGGTCGCACGTCTCCATTCGAGGATCCGCCCCGGCTTCGGTTATCGAGCGAGCCTCGACCTGCTGAGATGGTGCAAGGAGCTGCGCGCCGACCAGGTCACGAAGTCCAATCTCATCGTCGGCATGGGCGAGGCCGAGAATGAGGTGTACGAGGCGATGAGAGACCTGCGCGACACCGGCTGCGATGTGCTGACGATCGGTCAGTACCTTCAGCCGAGCGTGTCATGGCACCTCCCGGTCGACCGCTGGGTTCATCCCGACGAGTTCGCCCGCTTCAAGAGGTTCGGTGAAGAGGAGCTCGGCTTCGCCTGGGTTGAGTCCGGCCCCCTCGTGCGATCGAGCTACCACGCCGGCAAGCAATACCGGAGCGCCGCCGCGCGCCTTTCCTAGTGGTCCGTCCCATGACGTGAATCTCGTTTTGGCGAGGAAAAAGCAAGTCTCGCAAGGCCGCAGGGAGCGTGCGTACCTGGAAGGTACGTGCGCGACCGAGAACGCCGCGAGACGCAGACTTTTTCCCGCCAAAACAGGTGAGATGTTGTGGGACGGGCCACTGATGCAAAGAAGGCGGCCGTATGGCCTTTTTTGCTCGGTCGCCGCCATGATGGTCTCCTGCGGTAGCGGAGCGGCCGAGCCGACCGCACGGCCGGAGCCCTGCCCCACCCCCACGCCCCTAGCGGATGTCTCGCTTCTGCCCAAAGACGTTCCACTCCAGAGGTTCGCGACGATTACCGAGCTCGAGGTCAAGGGCGGCTTCCTGGGGGCCGAGGCGACGACCGACACGAGCATCGTCGAGTTGTTCCCGCCGGTCGCGCGTGCGCTGCTCAACTCGGGCTACGACATCCTCTCGTCCGACAACGAGGGATTCGAGGCCGAGATCTTCTTCGGTCGCGGCAAGAACGTCACCGGGACCTTCTTGTTGCGTGAGGGACCATGCAAGGATCAGGTGACGGTCAGGCTCCTTTACGGGGCGCCGCGTTATCGAGGAGAAGGATGAGGCGCGCCGCGCGATACTTCACGGCTGCTTTTCTCGGGGCGCTCTTCCTGCTGCCGTTGTTCTTCATGGTCGCGGGATCCTTGCGCATCCCCGGGCTGCCCCCGCCCGATGGCTTCGAGTGGCTCCCGGAACAGCTCCGCTGGTCCAACTACCGCTCGGTGTTCGGCATCGTCCCGATGTGGACCTACATGCGCAACTCCCTGGTCGTGGTGGCGGTCACCGTCCCCGTCACGGTCTTGCTCGCATCCTGGGCGGGCTTCGTCATCGCCACGGCGCGACCCAGAACCCAGCGGAGGTTGATCGTCCTGTCCGTCGCCGCGCTGATGGTGCCCTTGAGCGCGCTGTGGGTGCCCCGCTTCGTGATGTTCAGGTGGCTCGGTCTCGTCGACACGCTGTGGCCGCTCATCGCCCCTGCTCTGATGGCGACCACGCCGTTCTACGTGCTGTTGTTCGCGCTCGTCTATGCGCGCGTCCCAGGCAATCTGTACGAGGCCGCCCGGCTCGACGGCCTATCCCCGCTCGGGGTGTGGTGGCGGGTTGCCTGGCCCCTCGGCCGTCCCGCCACGTTCGCGGTCGCAATTCTGGCCTTCGTGTTCCACTGGTCCAACTTCGTGGATCCGCTTCTCTACCTATCGGATACCGACCTCTTCACCCTGCCACTCGGCCTGCGTGCCCTTCAGAGCCTCGAGCCCTCGAACCATTCGATCCTGCTCGCCGGATCGGTCATCGTCACGCTTCCGGCAGTGGTCGCGTTCATAGCCGCGCAGCAGGCTTTCTTTACCAAGACACTGCGGGTGTGAATGCGTAAGCGGGTCGGCACGCTCATCGCTACCCTTCTAGCCTTCTCGGCCTGTTCGAGCGGCGGCGACGCCATCCGCTTTCAGGTTTCGGCCGAAGTCGAAGAGGCGGCCGTCTACGAGGCGCTCGTGAGCGCGTTCGAGAAGGATCACCCCGAAATAGACGTCGAGCTCGTTCCCGTCGCGAACAAAGACGACCATCTCGCACGGCTGTCGACCTTGTTCGCCGCGGGAAACCCGCCCGAGGTCTTTCTCGTTAACTTCCGCGAGTATTCGCAGTTCGTCGCCCGGGGCGCAATCGAGCCGGTGGCCGACCACATCGGCGATCACGGCATCGATCCTGACGATTACTTTGACGAGCCGATCGAGGCGTTCACTTACGACGGTGTGCTTCAATGCATGCCGCAGAACATCTCCTCGCTGGTCGTCTACTACAAC
>JBOGXF010000189.1:0-6273 GCA_050694275.1 Actinomycetota bacterium
TGAAGGAGCTGGAGCGCTTCGACATCGAGCTGTGCGAGCAGCCGATCCCCGCGGGGGATCACGACGCCCTGCGCAAGGTCACCGAGACCACCTCGATCCCCGTCTTTGCCGACGAGGACGTCTGCACCGCGGCCGACGTCGGTCGGCTCGTGGGAATCGTCGACGGGGTGAACCTCAAGCTCCGCAAGTGTGGCGGGATCCGCGAGGCGATGCGGGCGATCGCGGTCGCCCGCGCCAACTCGATGGCGGTGATGCTCGGCTGTGACCTCGAGTCCGGGGTGGCCGCGACGGCCGGAGCCCACCTCGCCGGGCTCGTCGACCACGCCGATCTCGACGGCCCCCTGCTGCTCGCCGACGACCCCTTTCCCGGTGTGTCCTATCGTCGCGGCGAGATGATCCTGCCGGACGAGCCAGGTCTCGGTGTGAAGGGAGCGCCGTCGTGAGCGAACGCGCGTGGCTCGTGCTCGCCGACGGCTACCTCAAGTGGCGCAACGCCAAGACCGCGCACGGGGTCATCCGCTACGGACGCAATCCCATTGCGGCGGTGCTCGACCGCGATCACGCGGGCCGGTCGCTATCGGAAGTGCTGCCCGATCTCGGACGTGACGCGGCGATAGTCGACTCCGTCGAGGAAGGCTTGAAGCGCGGGGCGACGTCTCTGCTCCTAGGGGTCGCCACGCCCGGGGGGTGGATCCCCGAGCACTGGCGCGCGTGGGTGATCGAGGCGATCGAAGCCGGGCTTGAGATCGCGAACGGGCTCCATCGCTTCCTGCGCGACGACCGCGAGCTCGTGCGACTGGCGCGCGCCCACAAGGCGACGCTGTGGGACGTGCGCGACCCGCCCGATGACATCTCCCTCTTCACCGGGAGATCACTCAACGCGCCCAAGCGCATCGTGCAGACGGTCGGGAGCGACTGTGCGGTGGGAAAGATGACCGTTGCCCTCGAGCTCGCCGTGGCCGGACATGCGGCCGGGTATTCGACCGAGTTCATCGCCACGGGCCAGACCGGGATTCTGATCGCCGGCCGGGGGATCGCGGTCGATCGGGTGATCTCGGATTTCCTCGCCGGCGCGGCCGAACAACTCGTGTGCGACACGCATCCGTCGAGCGACGTGCTCATCGTCGAGGGCCAGGGGAGCCTGTGGCACCCGGCCTACGCCGGCGTGACCCTCGGGCTCCTTCACGGCGCGGCCCCTCATCTGCTCGTGCTGTGCCATCAGGCGGGTCACACCGCGATCGAGGAGCCTCCCTACACGCAGCTACCCTCGCTCCCGGAGATGATCGCGACCTACGAGCAGAGTGCGGCCACGGTGAGAGAGGCGAAGGTCGCCTGCGTCGCGATCAACTGTGGCGGGCTCTCGGACGGCGAGGCGCGGCGCGCGGTCGGCGAGGTGGAAGACGCCACCGGCCTCGTCGCCGGCGACGTCCTTCGCGGCGACGGACCCAAGCTGTGGGACGCGCTCGCCGCCGCTCTCCCTCAGCGGGCGATGGCTACGGGCAGCCGGTCCTGACCGACCCGTAGACGCCGACCCGAGCCGCCACGTCGATAGTCGCGCTGCGGCGAGGACGGTTACCTCCCGAACGTGCCGACGAGCTCGCCGGTGGCCGCGACGCAGCACGAGATCGCGTCGAGGACGGCCGCGAGATCGTTGCCTGCGGCCGGCGGGTCCTCGGGTGCCGTCCCGAGCGCGTAGATCGTTAAGACGTACTCGTGCGGCTCGTCGCCCTCGGGCGGACATGGCCCCCCGTATCCGGCCTCGTCGAAGTCGTTGGTGCCTTGGATCGCCTCGTCGGGAAGCTCGCCCTGCTGTAGCGACGCGACCGAGCCGGGGATCCCGTAAGCGACCCAGTGCACGAAGCCGTCCGCGTCGGGGTCGACCACGGTGATTGCGTACGTGGTGGCGTCCGGCCCCCCGCTCCACGCCAGCGACGGCGACACGTCGGCGCCGTCGCAGGTGAGCTCGACCGGGATCGTGCCGCCGTCCTCGAAGGCGGGGCTCGACAGGTCGATGCTTTCCGGCGCAGCGATGTCGCCGGCCGGATCCTCACCACCGCAAGCGGTCAGCCAGAAGACCGTCAGGAGGGCGGCGACGGTTCGCATTAAACGAGCCTACGGTTCTTCGGCGCCGGCCCTACACGGCCTCGGCATCCCCGGGCCCTGTGCCTTAGTTCCTTCGGACTTCGCCCTCGGTTGGAAGCGCGGGCTCCCCGGACGGGTTGAGGAGGACGTGATATCTCCGGTTGAGCGCATGAAGAACAAAGGTCCCGCGTGGCTGGTGTGGTCGGCCCTGTGGACGGTTTACATCGTCTGGGGCTCGACCTATCTCGCCATCCGCATCACGGTCGAGACGCTCCCGCCGTTCCTGACGACGGGGGTTCGTTTCGTCGTTGCCGGAGCGATCATGTATCTGTTCCTTCTCGCTCGGCGTGGTCCCTCGGGCGTCGCCGTGACCGCGCGAGAGGTGGGGGCTGCCAGCCTCATCGGCGGCCTCCTGCTGCTCGGCGGAAACGGGCTCGTGATGATCGCCGAGCAAGATGTGCCCTCGGGGCTCGCGTCGCTGATCATCTCTTCCGTCCCCCTGTGGGTCGTCCTTTTCCGGGCGATCACCGGCGACCGGGTCCCGGGCGGCACCCTTGCGGGCGTCGCGGTCGGCTTCATCGGGGTCGCCCTGCTCGTTCTCCCCGGTGGATCGAACGGCGGGACCCTGGCCGGCATGCTGCTGCTCGTGCTCGCAGCGCTCCTGTGGGCGACCGGCTCGTTCATCTCCAAGAAGATGCCGCTCCCCAAGGATCCGTTCACTTCGACCACGTGGCAGATGCTGACCGGCGGGGCGATCGCCGCGGTCGCCGGGGTGATCCGGGGCGAGGCCGCCTCCATCGACGCGGCCTCGTTTTCCGCCGCGTCGGTCTGGGCCCTCGTCTATCTCATCTTCGTCGGCTCCCTGCTCGCGTTCACCGCGTACACCTGGGTGTTGCAAAACGCGCCGATCTCCAAGGTCGCGACGTACGCATACGTGAACCCGGTGATCGCGGTGTTCCTCGGTTGGGCGATCCTGTCCGAGGCGATCACCGCGATGCTCGTCGTGGGCGCGGCGATCATCGTCGCCTCGGTGGCGTTCATCATCCAGAAGGAGACGCCCCCCGAGCCCCACCCCGAGCCGACCCCGGCCCCCCAACATGTCGGCGAAGAGGTCCTCGAGCCCAGTTCCTAGTGACTCAGTGGCGCCAGACGGTCAAGGTCCCGGTCGCCGCGTCGGTGACGTACAGGAGCCGCCCGCGAGTCTCGACGTCCATCGCGTAGGGGGAAGTGCGCCCCCCGGCATTCGCGTTGACCGCCGCCGCCGCGGCCCCGACCGCGACGACCCCACCGGTGGAGCCGAAGCCCACGATCCCCGCGTGGGAATGCGCCGCGAAGAGCACGTCTTCGGCGAGGTCGATGCCCTGCACCCGCCATGTCTCCTCGGCCGCGAAACCCGCCTCGAGGCGACCGGCGGGCCGGATCGAACCGAGCCGGGTCGCGTCGAGGCGAAGGACCTGGGGTGGGGCGGAGCCGTCGAACCAGTACTCGGTCGCGGCGAATACGACGCGCGACCGCTTGGTGGCGACGACCTCGACGTCGGCGAGACCCACTTTGTCCCACGACGCGATCTTGCGCGGCATCTCGGGGGCCGAGATGTCGTAGATCTCGAGTCCGGTCTGCCCGGTGGTGACGTAGAGGAGCGGTACCCCGAGCCTTGGGTCGCGCCGATCGATGTAGAGACCGGCCGACGCAGGGCCCCCGACCTTGAGCGCCGGCAGGGGTTCGGACGCGACCGGGACGAGGACGCCCCGCGTCAGGTCGAAGCGGTTGACGACGAGGCCGTTGATGGCGTCGAGGCTGAAGACGTACTCGCGCCCTTCGTCCTCGAAATAGGCGATGCGCAGCGTCCCTCCTTCGGGTTGATACGAGGTGAACGCGGGATTCTCCGGGTCGGCGACGTCGAGCACGTGGATGCCGTCCTTGGAGAACTGGCGCGTCTGGCGCGCGTAGAAGAGCCACTTACCGTCGTCGCTGAACGCGAGATCGCCGTCGAGCGACAGGCGCGCCCCGTCGTCATAGCGCCCGAAGACCTTGGGCCTCGTTGGATCGCGCAGATCGAGGAGGGCGACGATCCCTTCGTCGCGCTGCAGGACCGCGCCGACATCGCCGTGGAGCTCGATCTGGCCGAGCCCGGCCTCCCGGGACACCTCGACCGAGCCGACCGGACGCAGGCCGCAGGCCTGCACGTGGGGACCCGGCTTGTCGTGGGCGGAGTGCGCGGAGGGATGAGGTGTGCACCGTCCCTTGCCCGCCGACGCGCCGGGACCCGCCGCCAGAGCGAGCACGACCAGCGCCACGCTAAGGGTTCGCCCCATACCGGCAGGGTTCGACCCGGCCCCCGACTTCCCTGGACCGGCGAGAAAGTCACGGGCGCTGCAACCCCGCGCTCCCACAAGCCGTCTTAGCGGTGTGAGACGAGCCCGGGAACGAGACGAGCAGTTCGGGTCCTTCTTTCTCGCGGAGAGCGAGCGTCTCCGGCGCCTGGGAGTGTGGCTCACCGGTGACCCCGAGCGGGCCGCGGATCTGGCGCAGGAGGCGCTCGCCCGCACGTTTCGCCACTGGCGGCGCATCCGCGAGCAGGACCCCGCCCCCTACGCCCGTCGCATCCTCGTGAACCTCGTCCGGAGCCAGCACCGGCGGACCTTGCTCGAGCGGCGCCACGAGCAGAAGCCCGACGGTTTCGTCGCCGGGGAGGCGACGAGGGTGGATGAGTGGCTGCGGATCACCGAGGCGCTCAAGGCGCTGCCCCCGATGCGCCGGGCGACGATCGTGCTCCGCTTCTACGAGGACATGAGCGAGGCGGACATCGCCCGGGCTCTCGATCGTCCTCTCGGGACGGTCAAGTCGGACATCCATCGAGCGCTGGCGAAACTCCGCCCGCTCCTGGAAGAGACGGAAAGGGAAAGGGCATGAGCTTCGAGGACCGATTTCGCGCCGCGCTGCAGCGGGCCGACCAGGAGCTCCCCGCCGGACCCGCCGTCGACTGGGAGAAGACCATGAAGAAGGCCCAGAGGGGGCGCTACGTCAACATGCTGGCGGTCGGGTTCGCCGCGGCCGCGGTGATCGCGCTCGGGGCGATCTCGGCCGACGCACTGCTCGGTCGGGGCGAGGAGTCTCCGACCGGACCCACCGAGTCGTCGAGCCCGGCCCCGTCGGAGAGCCCGACCCAGTCCCCGAGCCCGGCCGAGTCTCCGCTCGGAGAGGAGCCGAACACCTCGTGCTCGGCGGCGGGGATGTCGGCCGAGCTGTCCGACCAGGACCTCCCCCCGGCGGTCGCGGACATGCGGGCCCGGATCGTGCAGGCCGCGGTCGCGTGCGACTACGACGCGCTCGCCGAGCTCGCCCTTGCCGGCGACGAGTTCTTCAGCTACAGCTTCGGCGACGACGGCGATCCCGGCGGGTACTGGCTGCGGCTCGAGGAGGATCCCGACAACGACGAGGAGCCGATGGCGACGCTCGTCAAGCTGCTCAAGCTCAGTCACTGCGTCGATGATTTCGTGAGCGCCGACGTGACGCTCTACTCGTGGCCGTCGGCGTCGTGCACCCAGCCGACCGACGAGGATTGGGACGAACTGATTGAGTCCGGTATCTCCACCGAAGAGGAAGTCGAGGGCTTCAAGGAGTTCGGGAGCTACATCGGTTGGCGCGTGGGGATCGCCGAGGAGGGCGACTGGCTCTCTTACATCGCCGGCGACTAACTCGCCGACGCGAAATGACCTCTGCGCAACATACGCGCCGCCTGGCGGGCACCTCCGTCGCACAGAGGCGCGTTTGTGCCGGTCAGGCCCCCGGGCGACCGGCCTCGACGTAGTCGGACCGGTACGCGGAGTTGACCCGCACCTGCTCGCCGCTGTAGGGGGCCTCGACCATCTGGCCGTTGCCGATGTACATCCCGACGTGGTGGATCGGCGAGCCGAAGAAGAGCAGGTCCCCGGGGGCCCAGTCGGACTGAGCGACCCGCGGTGTCGCGGCGTACTGCATCCCGGAGTTGTGCGGGAGCGACACCCCGGCGTGCGCCCACGCCCACATCGTCAGCCCCGAGCAGTCGTACGAGTCGGGGCCCGCCGCGCCCCACTGATAGGGCTTTCCCACCTGGCTCAGCGCGGCGTCGACCGCGGCCTGGGCGCGCGGATTGGGGGCCGGCGCGGCCCCGATCTCGTCGGCCGAGACCCCGGTCGACGAGGCCTGGGC
>JBOGXF010000190.1:0-8902 GCA_050694275.1 Actinomycetota bacterium
AGCTCGTGACGTAGAGGAACTTGCCGACGACCTTGGCCCCCGTCGCGGTGCCGACCTGGAAGGGGACGTAACCCACGTATTCGACGTTGTCGGACGCGAAGCCCCCGGCGGTGGGGCCGGCTCCGGCCGGCTGCAGGCCGGCGAGAGCGAGAGCAAGCACGGCGAGCACTGAACCCAGCTTCTTCATGGCAGCCTCCCTTGGTCGCTCCCTCAGGATTCGCCACAAATCGGACATGTCCTCGCCGACCACTCGATTGGAAGAAACAGAACCGGGTCGGGATGCCGCGGCTGCCCTGAGCGGCGGCCCTATATCGCTCGGACGCGCGCGACCCCGTCGAGGAGCGTCCACACCGAGCCCGCTCCGGCCTCGGCCCCCGCGCGCGCCTGGACTTCGGCATCGTCGTCCGTCGCAACCGACTCGATCGCCCGGGCGAGCCCGGCCGAGTGCTCGACGTCGAGTTGCCCGTGAAGCTCGAAGTAACGCGTCGCGGACCCGTCGATTCCGTAGTGATCCCGGAGCCCCTGGATCTTGGTCGCAGCTACCGCCGGGGTCTGGGACTCGTAGCCGTAGAGCATCCCGAGGGCGTAGGGAACGCTGCCGTCACGGGTTCCTCGTCGAAACGCGTCCACACATCCAGTGGTCTCGGGCTCCTCCGTGGTGCCCCGCAGGTCGGCTTCCTCGACCCCGAGGGCGCGCGCGAACTCGATCCACAAGCCGGCGTGGTCGTCCTCGACCTCGTCCCGGAGGTTGGCCTCGACGATGTCGCGCCCGGTCGGCTCGTCGAAGCGCTCGACCAGCGCCTCGAGATAGGTGGGAAAGGCCTCGACCTGACGCCAGTACTGGGTCGCATAGAAGCCGAGGTCGTCGCGCGTCAGGGTTCCCGCAGTCCACGCCCGGTAGAAGGGGTGCTGCAGCAGGGACCGAGCGGCCACCGCAGCATCGAGATCGTGGACCAGAACGCTCTTGGACATGGTGCCTCCCGCGTAGTCGGCTGGTGAGCCGAGTCTAATCAGCAATCGGCTGCGAGATGCGGAGGCGTCTACCTCGGGCTCAGCGCGAGCGCACGCCTCTGTGCGGTTAGCGGGCAGGTCGCTGGCGATCCTCCTCGTCCTTCACCCGCAGCACCGCGTCGAGATTGTCCAAGAAGAGGTCGAGCAAGTCGGGTTCGAAGTTCGTTCCCCTGCCGTCTTTCATGATGCGCACCGCGTCCGGCAGGTTGAAGGCCTTGCGGTAGATGCGATCCGTGGTCAGTGCGTTGAAAACGTCGGCGATCGCGGCCACTCTTCCTTCCACGGGGATGTCGTCGCCCGCGAGTCCTTCAGGATAGCCGGAGCCGTCGAACCGCTCGTGGTGGCTCACTGCGATCACGGCGGCCAGCTGCAGCAGCTCGGATTTCGATCCCGCGAGAATCCGGTGGCCGATCATCGTGTGCGTCTTGATGATGTCGAATTCCTCCGGGGTGAGCCTTCTCGGCTTCAGCAGAATGGCGTCGGGGATCCCGATCTTCCCCACGTCGTGCGTCGCGCTGGCGAGCCGCATCAGCTCTCTGCGCTGGGCGTCCCATCCGAGCTTCTCGGCGAGGAGGTCGCAGTAGTGGCTCATCCGTCGGATGTGTGCCGCCGTCTCGTCGTCGCGGAACCCCACAGCGATCGACAGGCGACGGATCGTTTCTTCCCTCGAAGCCCGCAGCTCATTGTTGGCGATCTCCAACTGGCCGAGGGCCGTCCAAAACTCGCCCGTCGCGCTTTTGACCGACTGCTGGAGCTGCTCGCGACGGGCACGGCTCTCGAGCTCGAGACGGCGCTGCCGCAAGGCGCTGATGACACTGATAAGGATCTCGTTGGGTTCGAAGGGCTTTATGACGTAGCCGTACGCCCCCACGTCGATCGCCTTCTCTGCGAGATCCCTGTCGTCCACGGCCGTCACCATGATCGTGGCCGTCTCGGGATGCCGCTCCGCGATGTAGCCGATCAGATCCATCCCCGATTGCCTGGGCATGTTCATGTCCGTGAGCACCAGCGAGATGGGCAACCGTTGAAGGACGGCCTTTGCTTCGAGCGCGCCGGCTGCTGTCTCACACGCATATCCACTGCGTCTAAGGATCAGGGCAAGAGTCGCCCGGACGGCCTCGTTGTCGTCGACGACGAGCAGCCGGGGGTTCGGGTCTGGATGCTTAGCCCCCTCGCGCGAGGGTGCAATCACATCCATGCGGGTGGCAGGTCTGGGACGGAACGGGAGTCGGGTCTACAGGGCGCGGACATGTCGCGAGTCTGTGCCGCCCTTGGTTTCGTAGACGGTGGCCAGCCTGCGGGTTGCCGTTCGCGCGATCGACAACAGGGCCGCGCGTTCGGGCTCGTCGATCTCACCCCACCGCTCGTCGAGGACGTACAGCGAACCAGTCAGGGCCTGAAGCTCCTCGCGCATCCCGTGTGACATCTTCTCGTCGGCCGAGACGCGTCGCACCATCTCCTGCGTGCGCTCTCGGGCGCGATTCAAGAGCTCTGCTCTGATCGGATCGGCCAAGGCCTCTTCCCGCTCCTGGACGGTCGCGACGGAACCCAAGATCACCGTCAGCTCATCCGACCAATCCCTGGCCACCGGGACCTCCGCGCAGATCGTGGTAGTTAACACCGCTATTAACTATTCATTATCCTACGGCACGTTCGGTCCGTGGGACGAGCTCACGGGCCAGGGCCCCAGCGGGGAGAGTTTCCCCGCTGGGGCCCACGCAGCAGCGAGCCCTAGTCGTGCGGCCAGCCAAGGATCGGCCAGTTTGCGCTGGCCGTGGCCCACAGCGCAGCAAGCGTGGCGGCAAACACCCACAGCCTTCGAAGAAGTGCCACCCGGATCACCTCCTTTCGTCGGGAGAGAGTCCTTAACGACCCCAGTATTTAGGAGTTACGGGTGGAGTTACCAATGCCACTTCAAGCGACCCCGAGCGCCGAATGAGAGGCGCCGGTAACTGGAAATGAGTAGGCGTTAACATTCGAGTTATGAGCGGGAGGGTGGGCCCGGCTGAGCTCGGCAAAAGAGTGCGCAAGCTGCGGATTTCCAACGGCCTGACGCAGAAAGAGCTGGCAAGCCCCCGCTACACGGCGGCTTACGTCAGCACGATCGAGGCGGGAAAACGCACTCCCTCCCGGAACGCTCTTCAGCACTTCGCCCGCAAGCTCGGCGTCGATCCCGAGCAGATCGAGTCAGGACGCCCCCCAGACATACTGGCTCGCCTACAACTCCGCCTGCACGAGGCGCGACGAGCGCTGTCCCAAGGAGCTGAGGACGAGGCAGCCGATGCCTTCAGGGTAGTTGTGCGACTGGCAGGCCGCTACCGGCTCCCTCGAATTCAGGCAAGAGCTGAGGAAGGTATGGGCCGCACTGCTCAATGGAGTGGAAATCAGGAGGAAGCTTTTCAACATTTCCAGAAGGCCAATGCCTTACTTGAGCCTGACCCAGCACATTTACGGGCGGACGCCGTCGCCGGAATGGCGCGCTCCATCCAGATGATGGGCGACGTCCGTTACGCGATCCACATGCTCGAGACCTACTTGATGCTTCTCGAGAGGGAGACCCTGCAGGATCCGGTTGCGCTAATGCGCATCTACTCGTCTCTGGTCTGGCCTTACTCGGAGGTTGGCCTGTACGACAAGGCCGCTCAGGTGGCCAACGAGGCTCTCCGTCTCGTTCCACGGGTCGACGACGCCGAACAGATCGCAAACATGCACATCAACGTCGCACGAGAGCTCTTGCGCCAGGCTCGATGGGACGATGCCCTCGAATCGCTGAGGCGAGCGGAAGATATCTATCGTTCACTCCATTGGGAGGTCGATGTCGCCCGAGCACAGCTCGCGCGCGGCATAGTGCTTGCCGATCGCGGTGATTTCGCCGCGGCACGGGATGAGCTCCTTCCCGCTCTCGATATCTTTCGTGCAGCTTCGGCCGGTCTGCATGAGGCGAGAGCGCTCAACGAGCTTGCTCGAGTTGAACGCGAGTTGGGCAGCAATGATGAAGCAGAGCGTCTCCTACTCGACGCGGTATCAATCCTTCGAGATGTTGACGTCGCGGAGTTGGCACTCGCGCATCGGCAGCTCGGCCTCTGCTACGTCGATACGAAACCGGAGCTGGCGGAGAAGAACTTCCGGCTCGCGATTGATCTCTATCGCCGCGCCGAGGAGCCTTTGCAGGTGGCCAACACCTACCGGGACCTCGGGGATCTGCTGTCCGATCAGGGCGACGTCGACGCATGTCGGGCCGCCTATCGTGAGGGTTTGGTCGCGTTGGGGGACGCGTCTCGCTAAAGGTCAGGCGACGTTGGGCTCGTGCTAGGTGACCGGGACCGACGTCCGGATTCGTTGGTGTCCGGAGTAGACGTTGAAGCGCTCCCCGCGCAGAAAGCCGATCAGCGTCATACCGAACTCCTCCGCAAGCGCCACCGCCAGGCTGCTTGGAGCCGAAACCGCGCACACGATCGGAACCGCCGCCGCCAGACACTTCTGCATGATCTCGAAGCTGGAGCGTCCGCTCACCATCACGATCCGATCGTGCAGCGGCAGCATCCCTTGAAGCATCGCCCAGCCGATCAGCTTGTCGACAGCGTTGTGCCGGCCGACGTCCTCACGCACCGCGATCAGCTCGCCATGGGGATCGAACAGGCCCGCGGCGTGCAGCCCCCCGGTGGACTCGAAGATCCCCTGCGCCTCTCGCAGCCGGTCGGGCAGACCGTAGATGACCTCGGCCGCGACCTCGGGCCCGGGCGGAACCGAGGGACATCCCCTGATCTGAAGTGCCTCGAGGCTCGCCTTGCCGCAGACCCCGCACGCGCTCGTCGTATAGAAGTGGCGCTCGAGCGGACGCAGATCGACTTCGGTTGACGGATCGAGCTCGACGTTGACGATGTTGAACTGCTGTTCGGCGTCGATATCGGGATCGGTGCAGTAGCTCATCCGGCGGATCTGCTTGGGGCCCGTCACCACGCCCTCGCCGAACAGGAATCCGGCGGCGAGCTCGAAGTCGGCTCCGGGGGTCCGCATAGTCACCGCGACCGTGCGCCTCTCGGCTCCCGCAACCAGCCTGATCTCGAGCGGCTCCTCGGTCGCGAGGTGATCCGACCGGGCGCGCTCCTCGCCGTTCTCGACGACTCGGATCTTTGTCCGAGTGCGACTCGGGGGCCGAAGATCCATTGCGCGCCTCACCCTACTGCGCCGGCGGCGTGATGGCTTCGGCCGCGGCGAGTGCCTCGGCCAGAGCGGCCGCCTCGTCCACGCCCTGCGCGGCCCTCGCTGCGACGTAGCGTCCCGCCACGTAGGCGGCGAGGGGAGCGTTCTTCCGCTCGGTCCCGTGGGCGACGATGCGGGCGAGATCGAGGATCGGGTTCTTCGACTCTCGCTGCAGATGCACCGTTGAGTCGCTTCGACCCAGCCTCTCTTCCAGCGATGCGGCGTACTCTTGAAACCAGTCCATCGGGCCCCTCCCTACGGTTTCTCTGCCGGACAGGTGGAGATGATCGAGCAAGAAGGGGGATGTTATGGCAGTCATAACCGAGAGCCGGGGTGCCGCCGTGGTGACTCTTCTGGTCGCCGTCGTCGTCGTGCTGGCTCTGGGCGCAGCCCTCGTGGTCACGCAGTGGGACAAGTGGACGTGCGCCCCGCCCGACGGCGTGTGGGTCGAGGCAGCCGACAACTGCATGGAGCTTCCGTAGCCGGTCACACCCCGGCCAGCGACACACGCGGACGCTCTAACCCGGTTTCGTGCGCCCACAGGTCGAGCGCGAGCGTCGCGACGTCGTCGACCAGAGGAACGACGTCCCTGCTGCCCTTTTCGCGAAGATCAAAGGCCTTGATGTAGGAGCGACATGTGTCGCACGCGTCCACGCGGGCCCAGGCCCACTCGTCTGTCGCATAGGAGGAGATGCGCCGCGAGTCATCCTCCCCGCACGACGGACACACGGCTCGGGGGAATGCCCACCAGCTCGCGCAACGACCGCAGATGAGATAGCGGGGAGCCCCCTGCATGAAGCCGCCCGATTCCTCGACGATGGCAGAGCACTGTGGGGCGTCACCGCACATCGGGCACGCGCGTCCCGTCCAATCCTCCCTGGACGGCGGCTCGACCCGGGCCGCGGCGGATTCCAGGATCGGTGCCGCCGCAACCGCGATCCACAACGCGAGCCGGGGGTCGAGCAACGCGGGGTCGTCGAGCCACGTGGCGACCAGCTCTTCCTGCTCGTGCCGGTTCGTGTGCACGAGATCGGCGCCTGCCTCCGCCAGCGGCGCCGGCACCGGCGATCCATCGCCGGTCAGATCAGCCACCGCCGCACCGAGCTCGTTCGCGATCGGATCGGCGGCGGGAGGCAGGTCGAGCAGCGGGAAGCGATCTAAAAGGCGATTGGGTAGCGCCGCCGAGGCAACGGCGGCGACTGCCGGCTGGACGTTCGGGCTCGCGGCCCGGACGCGCTGATGATCGAGGACCGCGGCGAGAACCGCGAGCGGGACGGCCGCGCTCGCCGAGGACTGGAGCGCGCGGGCACGCGTCCCGCGCCGTTCGAACTCGCCCGGCCCCCCGACGTTGCGCCGCAACTAGAAGATCACCGGGTGCCGGCGTCCTGGTTGCGGAACCAGCGGGGATGGTGAAAGGCCGCCCACCGCCGCTCCACCGTCCCCTGGCTCATGCCTCGGAACGTCCCCGGGAACATCGCGGTGGACATGTAGACGTGGATGATGAACCCCCCGACGGTGAGCAGGAACAGCACGTGATGGATCAGGCGCGCGACCTGGTTCCACCCTGAGCTGAGCATGCCCGGCAGCCACAGCGGTAGGCCCGTAAGCAACAGCAAGATAGCGGTGACGATCGCGAACCAGTAATAGCCTTTCTGGCCCGCGTTGTAGCGACCGACGTCGACATCGACGTGACCCTCTCTCGCGTAGCTGCGGATTTTTCGTGTCCACTCCCGGTCGTCCCTATCGAAGAGCATGTCCTTCACCCACGCGATCAGCATGATCGTCGCCCCGATCACGAACCCGACGCCGATCCATGGGTGCAGGAAGCGCACGGTCTGTCCGCCCCCGAGCCAGTCGTAGAGGAACGCCATGCGGGGATAGCCGAGGGCGAGACCGGACAGCATCAGGTAGATGAACGTCAGCGCGACCCACCAGTGGAGCACGCGGTCGAACAGCGAGTAGCGCAAGATCCAGCGCTTCTCGGCTGGGCGGGTTTCGACGACGCGGGCCTCGGTCACCGCCATCAGCTCTCGCCGCCTTCTGGCGCGCTCTCGGACTCCTCGGGGCTGCGACGACCCTTGGCGTAGGCCTCCTCGACCGCCTCGTCCTCCTCCGGCGGCAGCCGGCGCCCGGTGCGCAGGAAGAACAGCCCGGCCCCGAGCAGACCCGCCCACATCGACAGCGATCCGAGCTTGCGGAGCCCGCTCATGACCGGGAAGAAGCTCATCCCCTTGACCTGCGGATCCCTCGGGAGCCCGTACTCCTCGAGCATCTCGCCGCGCGGCACGACGTACGACATATGGACCCCGCCGACCCCTTCGGGGTCGTAGTGAAGGGCGCTGTCGAACCCCCGCGCCTTGAGCTTCTCGACCTTCTCCTCGGCCCGGCGGACGATGTCCTCCTTAGTCCCGAACTGGATCGAGCCCGTGGGACACGCCTTCACGCAGGCAGGCTCGAGCCCATTGCTCACCCGATCGACGCACATCGTGCACTTGTAGACCTTCTTGGTCTTGGTGTCGAAGCGGGGGATGTCGAATGGGCAGCCCGCGATGCAGTACTGACACCCGATGCACTTGTCCTGATCGAAGTCGACGATGCCGTTCTCGTACTGGACCACGGCCCCCGGAGCCGGGCAGGCGAGCAGGCACCCGGGCTCCTCACAGTGGAGGCAAGAGTCCTTGCGGATGAGCCACGCGATGCCGTCCTCCTGATCGAGGTCGACCTCGTTGAAACGCATGAGGTCCCACGTGGCGGGGGTGAGATCCTCGTGGCTCTGGTAGCCCCCGAAGTTGCTGGTCTCTTCGACCTCGAGGTCGTTCCACTCCTTGCACGCGATCTCACACGCCTTGCACCCGATACAGAGATCGATGTCGACGAGCTTCGAGATCTCGACCTGCTGGATCGAGTGGTCGCGGCGGATGTTCGTGCCCGAAGAGGGGCTCGCCGACCGCCGCCTTACCGCCAGCCCGAGCTCGGTTGTCATCGTCGCACCCCCCCTACACCTTCTCGAGATCCACGAGGAAGCCCTTGTACTCGGGCGTCGAGGTCGTTCCATCGCCGACATAGGGAGTCAGCAGGTTCGCCATCTGGGCGGCCTTGCCCTTGCTATGGCCGGCCGCGTAGTGCCAGTGGACCGGAATCCCGATCTGGTACACGACCTTCCTCCCCAGCCGCAGGGGACGCATCCGCTTGGTGACAAGCGCGATCCCTTCGACTTGACCGCGTTTCGAGCGCACCCTGACCATGTCGGTGTTCTTGATGCCTTTCTTCTCCGCGAGCTGTGGCGGAATCTCAACGAAGAAGTCGGGCATCGCCTCGACGAGCTGAGGGACGAACTGCGTCACGTAGTGCTCGTGTTCCGTGAGCCTGTAGGTGGTCGCCACGTATGGGAACTCAGGATCGCCGACGTCCGCGAACGTCTCCTCGGCCCCATCGAAGTAGATCGCCGTGGGGTTGCGCTGGACCCTGCTGAACGGGTTCTCGATCGGCGAGTCCACCTGTTCGTAGTGTTCGGGGAACGGACCGTCGCGCGTTAGCGCCCCGGGAGCGAACAGCCGCCCAACGCCCTCGCCGGTCATGATGAACGCGCCCACACGATCGGAGGGCGGGGAATCGGGACTGATGTCGGGCACGTCGCCCACCCACAGCCTGCCGTTCCACTTGATGCCCGGACGCGTCGGGTCCCACG
>JBOGXF010000191.1:0-5586 GCA_050694275.1 Actinomycetota bacterium
CCGGAACAGACCGCGCATCCGCCGCATGACCAGACCCCTCTCGCTCGTTGCCGCCGTGCAACCGTCGGGTCCGGTCCCGCGCCGCCGTTCGCGGTTGCCGGCCAGACATGCTTGACGCGCCCGCCGAATGGATCAAGCAATCCAGATTGCATTTGCGTGTCAATTCCGACGGAGTGCGGTGCCGCACGGCCGATCAGCGCGCGAACCGCGCTGACGCCTACCTGTCGAACCGACGCAGGTTTTGTCGCCCCCACGTCGCGCCACACGCGACGCCAGGGCGACAAAACGCGAAAAGGCTCAGGCGGATGGCCGTTGGTCGCCGTCGCCGCCGTCCGCCCGCCGGCGGGCTTCGTACTCCGCCTTGGCGGCGGCGATGCGCTCCCGAGCCTCGCGCTGGGCGGCCTCGGTCTGCTGCCGGCTGAACTCCTCCTCCTCGGGAGTCAGCGCCACAGGCTTCGGGCGAGCGCGAGTCAAGTAGTCGTATGCCCAGTTACACGCCTCGTCCTCGGCGGCGAACCGCTTGATTGGAGTGCCCACACCACGCTCGAAGACCCCGACCTCCCACTCATCGCCCTCGCGGTCGACATAGAGGATCCCGTCGGCGAGAGGAAGGCCGCCGGGCGAGAAGCCGTCGACCACGTAGGCGCGCTCGCTCACCCCCGCTGATTTCAGAGCTGCGACCAACTCATCGGTCGTCACGGCCGGACCTCCTCGTTCGGTGTCGGCGAGCGAACGATACGGCGATCACGACCCTCCGACGATGACGCACCCGCAGACTCGAGCCGCTCGTTGGCGGCGTTGCCGGCACGGAATGTCCCCGGCGACGGCGGTCCGGTCCTTTCTTGTGGAAGGAGTTCACTTCTCGGCGTCATCGCGCAGCCGCGGCGTACTCTCGGATAGGCGAGGAGGAGCGAGGAGCGTCGTGCGAGCAGATTTGCGCTATCTGATGCTGGGGTTCGTCGTGATCATCGCGTCCTGTACCAATGGAGATGACGACCTTTCCGGCACCGACCAGGCGACCACGACCGAAGCAACGTCCACGTCAGCCTCCGAGGAGACGACGACCACCCTGTCCGAGGAGGATGAGCTCATCCGCGACTACCAAGCCGCCTGGGACGCATTCCTGGCCGCCTCTGACCCGCCCGACCCGAACCTGCTCGCGCTGCTCGACACCCATGTGGGTGAGGGGTTGTCGAACGCGCAGAACGCCATCGTCAATCTTCAGGCAAATGGCTACGTCGCGCGGGGACCCGTCGAGTTCAACCCCCGGGTGGTATCGATCGACGGCGACGTCGCGATCGTCGAGGACTGCACGGTCGACACCGGGGAGCTGTACGACGCCGCCACCGGCGCGCAGGTCAGTCCGGCGGGCCCCGAGATCATCAACCGTGAAGTCAGAATGGAACGAATCGAGGGCACGTGGCGCCTTGCCCTCTCCACCGGAAGGTCCGAAACGTGCACCCCCGCCTGAGGTTCCGACCGTCCTGCCGCTGGCTGGTCGTCCTCGTGATTGCCTTGACCAGCCTGTCGCTCGCTCGTCCGGTCGCCGCGTGCACCACCTGCTCGGTCGACGTCCAACCGGTCGACGATGGGTACCTTGACCGAGTCCGCAACCAGGCGACCGAGGTGACCACCGAGAGCGCATCTGGTGGCTCACCGCCGGCCTGCACGGACGAGGACCTTGTCGTTGGCGACGACAACGACACCGTCGACCGGATCGGTCACTGGCGCTACCACCCCACCGCGCTCGGCGACGACTGGTGGCGAGAGGTCGAGGGTCGCACGCAGCCCGGCATGCACTTCCGGCGAGACTGCTGGTTCCCCGACTCAAGCGGTCAGTATGGCGAACTGATCGAGGTGGTCTTCTTCGACGCCATCAATCCCCAGGCGCTTGCGCTCGGGCGGTCGACGAGGCACTGGCCGGGGTCCCGACCCAGACGATTCGCACCAGCCCCGAGGGCGACACGCTCGTCGCCATGGAGACCTGGTTCTGGGTGGACGGCGTTCCCGAAGAAGGCGTCGCGGCCACCGCATCGGTACCGGGAATCAGCGTCACGGTCGTTGCGAACCCCGGCGCGGTCGACTACCTCTTCGGGGACGGCGAGTCGAATCGATGCAATGGCGCCGGCACCGCCTGGTCGCCGGGCGCGTCGTCTGACTGCACCCACATCTACCGTCGGGCGAGCACCGTCGAGGTTGTGTCCACGATCCTCTGGACGGGCCAGTACTGGGTGAACGGCAGCGGCCCATTCGAGGTGCAGCAGGCGATCTCCCGCACGGCGTCGCTCACCCTTCCCGTCCACCAAGCCGAGGCCATCGTCACCGACTGACAGCCGTGGGGGTCACGCCGCGGGCCTCACGGCGGGCTTTGCTGGAGCGCGGCGGCTAGGTCTTTGCCTGGTATTCGCACCCGAGCCGGGCTCTCAGGATTCACCTCGAGGTCACAGTCCGGCGTGACGAGTGCGGCGAGGTCCCTCCCTCGCATCCGCGGCCAGGCAGACCAACGCTCTGGTAGGTGTTCGTCAGAGCTGAAGACCTGCACGAACCGCCCTCGGTCGTCGTGGGCCACGAAAATGCCACCCTCGTTGCCTTGGATGAGAAGAAGGTCATGATCGAGGAGCGTGTCGACCAAGTCATCCTCCGTGCCGTACCCGGTCGCCGCTCGGTGCACGGCTTCGTCGAGCGAGTCCGTCGGTGGCGGTATGTCCAATGCGAGAGGTGACGGCCGATAGTTCGGGTTATGCCTAAAGTCGCCGGTGATCTCGCCCCGGTCGTCAACCTTCCACGCGCCGACAATTCCGAACGGTGGAACCTCCCCGTCCACGTTGAATGACGGGTCGATGACATAAACCCACGCACCTGGGTTCTCTCGCGCCTGCGCGCGGACCGTGTCTGTGACCGGGGGCACCGACCGTCGATGCTCACTCATCCGAGGCTCCTGATCCATGCTTCGAAGTATCGCTTCCGCTCGTCCACGCTGACCCCCTCGGGGGGGTGCCCGGTCGTCCGGACTCGCCCCTCGTCCGCATCTGGTCGCCACAAGCTCATATGTCTTCACACGGGCGAACCCTCCTGCGCCCGAAGAATCAAGGGCCGGCGCGAACTCGCGACGATTTGGGGACGGATCTGTGTCGTATTCGTCGCGGGTTCGGAGGATCAGGATCCGTCGGCGTCGCCATCGCCGTCGCCATCGCTACCCACCCGCTGGCGGGCCTCGTGGTCCGCCTTGGCGGCGGCGATGCGCTCGCGTGCCCCACGCAGGGCGGCCTCGGTATGCTGGCGGCTGAACTCCTCCTCCGCCGGAGTAAGCGTCCCGGGCGGCGGGAGGGGGCGGGTCATCCGGTCATAGAAGAAGTTGCACGCCTCGGATTCTGTGGGGAAGGACTCGGCTGGTTCGTCAACGCCCCGCTCATAGACCCCGACCTCCCATCGATCGTCGGTGCGATGGAGATAGAGAGCGCCGTCGCCCAGCGGCCGGCCGTGGGAGTAGAACCCATCGATCTCGTATTGACCGTCGACATCGACCGACCGCAGGGCCGCGATGAACTCATCGGTCGTCATGGGGAGACCCTTCTCCGTGAGATGCGCACATCCTTTGATCCTGGCGTTTGACTCCCGCTCGTCGCCTGAATCTGTCCGTTGGCCTCGGTCCGGCCCGGAAGGTCCCCGGAGGTGGCACCGGCACGCGGAAGCCAGGCTCGGTGATGTCCTCGAGGTAGCCGTCGCGTACCAGGTCCTCAATCCTCCTCTCGAACCATTGTTGGATGCCGCCGCCCGGCGGTTCGAACGCTAGCCGTCGCTCTCCCGGCGTCGTCACTCACCTGCGGGCCCGGCCGCACCCGCGGTCTGAGGCTATCCGCGCACTTCCTATGGGATAGATGGCCGCCGCACCGCTTCCACGATCCGGTCGAGCTGGGCGGCCAGCTCTTGGTCCACGACAACGAGGTCGACGAGCTCGTCCGGTCGGAGCACCTTCGCGAGACGTTCGGCGGTGGCGGTCATGAGGGCGTCGGTCTCGTCACGCGAGTCGGGGACAAAGCGGACACCAACGGCCAGCGAGGGCTGGGCCGCCCGGTCGCCGTACCGGGCATCGAACAGGTACACGGCGTCGACGGCACGATCGTCCGCCACCTCCTCGGCCACCCTGCGAACCTCGTCAGGAACAGGTCTCATGGGGCTGGAGACGATGCGTTCACCGACAACCAGACCCGTCCCGTCAGGCTGGGGAACGATCCCCGACGCCAGCGCACCGACCTCGTCCGGATGCAGGGCGAATGCGTAGGGCTCGCCCGGGTCGATGACGAGGGTTGCAAGACCGCGGTCGCGCGTGATCCGCGCCGCCTCCTGGCCCGTCGTGAGGCCGAAGCCGATGTCCTGGTCAGCCCAGCGAGAGAGCGATGCAGGGCTGCTGAACACGGGAAGAACGTCCCTCTCATCGGCGGTACGGACGGACGCGATTCGTGCCGGCTGTGATTCCGTTGACGTTGCGGCCAATGGGATGAGCACCTCACTATCGAGCACGGTCGCCAACACCTGGGCCCGATCGCGAGCCGATCCGTCGTTGTCACGAAGGGCGGCCACGAGACCGTCGGCCTCATCTCGGGCTTCAGTCATGTGTCATTTCCCACGACGCGCCGAGCCACGGCCTGGGCGTCGTCTTGCGTTGAGTACAGCTCGACCCACTCGTCCGGGTTCGACGGCAACACGCCGGAGGACGCGGAACGATCATGCCACAGATCGACATACGTCGGCTTGCCCTCCTCAGGGCGATCGAGTGTCCGCGTTCGATGTCCGGCGATGAGGACCGGGCCTCGGACGCTGAGGGTCACGTGCGCCCACTCGCGGCCGTCGTCGTCGACTCCCTCTGCGTCAACGACCACCTCCTCGGGCCTGACCCAGCTCATCGAGTCCGTCGAGAACATCCACCAACGAGAACCGGCGCCGAGAGCCATCAGGGCCTCCAGTCTCCTGGCCCGTGCGTCCATGGTTCGTTCACACCCCGAACACTTGTGAGTTCCACGGCGTTGTCCGCGTCTCGGATCAGGTACTCCGGCCAACCACCGGGGTTCCCGTCGAGTGGAAGCGCAGGCCGGACATCAGTGACGTTCTCGGGATTGCGCAGGATCCCCTCCGACATGAAGCGGCCGGGATTCTCGTTCGGCAGACCCGCGTCGATGCGGAAGTTCGGTGACAGCTGGGGGTCAACCGGAGTCCACGATGCGCCTCCCGGTCGAGAGCCGGCGGGCACGACGGTGCCATCAGGCAGCCTCCTCTGCACGACGTTGCCGGCATCGTCGAGCTGTTGGCCGTGCACGCGCCACACGCGCATGCCCTCCCGCGGTGTAGGGATGCTCAACGCGTTGTCGCCCACCCGGGCGACGTCGGCCACCTCGTCGGTGCGGTTGGCGATCCGGGCCGCGTCGCCGATGTCGTCGACTCGGTTGGCGACCCGAGCGAGGTCGGCGACGTCGTCGGCCCGTCCGCCGAGGCGCCGGAGCGCGGCGAGTCCTCGGCTGCCCCGGGCGGCGGCGCCCCCGCCGGCGGTGGCGAGCGTGAGGATCAGGTCGGGCACCAGCCGACCGAGCG
>JBOGXF010000192.1:0-10768 GCA_050694275.1 Actinomycetota bacterium
GCACGGACCGCAGCGCCCATCCAGACGCCTCGTCGGCGGTCAGGTCGCCCCAGCGTGCCCTGCCCACCATCGGCAGCACCGCGAGCGCGACGAGGAACGCGACGCGGTCGTGATCGACCTTGCCGTAGGAGAACGCGATGAACATCCATTCGAGGTAGAGCGCGAACACGGCGAAGCCGGCGGCGCGCGGCCACCTGCCGGTAGCGGCAACCGCAGCCCCTAAGAGCAGGGCGACCTGAACGGCGGTCACCACTGCAGGAGTGGGCGTGGGAAGGGAAAAGACGCGCCCGAGGAAGAGCGGCTGATATAGGGCTGCGGGGAGAGCGCCGTGGCCCGCGACCCACGAAGTCGTGATGAACACGTCCACGAAGATGAAGAGATAGACGATCGTGCGGAAGACCGCGACTCGGCCGCGCGGAAGCGGTGAGAACCACCAGCGCGCGACTGCGTGCAGAGGGCTCACGCCCGCCTCCACGTGGCGAGCAACTCGGTGTGTGCCGAGACCGGCCGGCCTCCCTCGAGCCGGCGGACGAGGTAGACGAGCCTGATCTCGACTAGGTGATCGGCGCCGGGATGCGATCGCTCGTAGGAGTCCGCGAGAAGACGCAGGAGACCCGGGTCGTCGATGAAACGATTGATCTGCCCCAGCATCTCGGCGGGGCGGAGGCCGAAGTCGCGGGTGGTCAGGCGAAACTGTTTGCCGGTCGCGGTGGTGACGTCGAGCTTCGGCGACGTAACGCGCCCGCTGAGCCTCGTGGTAGTCGAGTACATCCGGAAGGGACCGAACGGGAAATGGTCGTCGTTCCCCCAGACGGTCCCCGCCAGGAGTGCCCCGAGGACGGCTGCGCCGACGAGGCCCCGGGCCCATCTTCCGGTCGAGGTCAGCACGCGTCCACGGTATAGCCTTCGGTCACGATGACCGGGACCCGGGTCGCGCGCCTCGAGCTCTATCACTTCTCCGCGCCGCTGCCCGCGACCTTCCGCCCGAGCTGGATACCCGGGTTCCCTCAAAACGAGAACCGCTGCACGCTCATCCGGGTGGTCACCGCGGACGGGGTCGAGGGCTGGAGCGCGGGTCCGGCCATCGTGCGCGAGCGCGCCGGGCTCGGAGAGCTCCTGGGCCCCTATCTGATCGGGGAAGACGCTACCGATATCGATCTCATCCAGCAGCGCCTGCGCGAGGTCGGTTACCTCGGCTGGCGCAACTGGTGGATCGAGCCCGCCTTCTGGGACATCAAGGGCAAGCTCGAACGCCGCCCGGTGTGCAGCCTTCTAGGCGGTGCGCCGCGCACCCTGCGCCTCTACGCGTCTTCCGGCGAAGTGCGCACCCCGGCCGATCGCATCGCGGAGGCCGAGGCTCGTTACGAGGAAGGTTTTCGGACGATAAAGCTGCGCGTCCATGAGGACGAGGGCTCGGACGTCGCGCAAGTCACCGAGACTTCGGAGGCGATCGGGGATCGCATGTCGATCGGCGTGGACGCCAACCAGGCGTGGCGAGTGACGGCAATCGCCGACGCCCCTCTGTGGGATCTGGCGCGCGCGAAGCGGTTCGCCGACGCGTGCGCGGACGCCGGCGTCGCGTGGATCGAGGAGCCCCTCCCGATGGACGCCTACGATGATCTCGCCGCGCTGACCCAGTATTCGAAGGTGCCGATCGCCGGCGGCGAACTCCACACCTCCGGATATCCAGAGTTGTCGATGATGGTCAAGCGTCGCTGCTATTCGATTTTCCAGCCCGACGCGATGTTCACCGGCGGCATCCAGCAGACGTTCAAGATCATCGAAGAGTGCCGCGCCGCCGGGCTCACCTACACCCCGCACACATGGACCAACGGCGTCGGCTTCGCGGTCAACCTGCATCTGATGGCGGCATCGGGGTTCGCCGACGAGAAGGAGCTCGAGTATCCGTACGACCCACCCGGCTGGGTTCCCGAGGCACGCGACGCGATGCTCGAGACCCCGTCTGCGCACGAGAAGGCGTCGATCGAGGTCCCGTCATCGCCCGGGCTCGGGATCTCGATCGATCGCAAGGCGCTGAGAAAACACGGCAAGCGGTTCTTCGTAATGGACCGCAAGCGACTGATCTTCTTTGCCCTGCGCGACCGGGGGATCAAGGCATCCAGGGAGATCGACGCAGCCAAGCGCATCCGCGCATGACGCGCCGAGTGCTCATGAGAGCACCTGTGAGGTGCCGTGGTGAGCACTCGGCGAGGGGCGGGGCGCTAGCGAGGCTCGCGCTGTTGATCGAACGTGGCTCGAGGATCGCGGGCCGAGGTTTTGCCGGCGTGAAAGATCGCGAAGCGCAGCGCGAGTGCGCCGACGGTCCCGAGCGCGCCGGCGGCCAGCCGGGCCGAACGTCTCTTGCTCGCGACGAGTGACAGCGCAAGGCCGCCGGCGGTCGCGAGCTTCGCTGCCTTCCACAGAGAGCCGGAGAGTCCTTCCTTGAGGGGCTTGCCGACGCGCTCGACGCGATCGGCCTCTTTTTCGACCGCGACACCGGCGGCGAGCTCCGCGATCCGCGCCGTGATGCCGAAACGAGTCACCACCCGCCGCTCCTTCTCGTCGAGATCACCCATCTCCAGCAGGGAGGCCGCGCTCGTCGCCGCGGACGCGACGAACAGAAGAGGCAGCGACTTGCGCGTCTGTTGCCACACCGGGACGGCCGTGGTCGAGACGAGCACCGCGGTGTAGCCGGACAGCGGAAGCCCAAGGAGAGCACCGGCGCGGCCGGCGAGTCGGCCCAGGAGGGAATCGCCCCAGAGCGCGGCGGCGCCGAAGGCGGGAGTGGCGGCGGCCAGTATCCACGAGCCGATGCTCATCGGCGAGGTGACCCGAAACACGCGCAGCATGTTGAGAAATCGCTCGGGTCGCCCGAGGTCGTAGACCAATAGGGCGGTGCCGGCCACCCCGCCCGCGGCCGCGATCACGTGGGACCTGCGGACGACACCGTCGAGCCCTCCGTCGCCGAGCGAGCGCGCGACCTCGCCCAGAACGGCCGCGGCCCCCGCCGCCCCGCCGGCGTAGAAGTACGCGGGCACGGCCCAGATCCACACCGGCTCCTTGATGGCGGGGCGGTCGTAATAGGTCGGTCCGTCCCGGCGCTCGGAGGGAAGCGACTCCCACACCGCGTACGGCTGGGGCTCGGCCGCCTCGTCACCCGAGACGCGCTGGTGCGACCCCTCGCCCTCGAGGATCCCAACCCGGGGGTCGATGTGCCTGCGATCGCTCATTCGTTCCGTCCGAAGAGGACCGCGCCGGCCGCGGCCGCCAGCATCCCCAGGGCCGCGAGCGCCAGCGACGACCACGCGCCCGCCGCGGTCTTGGAGGGGGCAACCGGGTCGGGAGGCAGGTTGTAGACCTCCGGCTCGTCGACGAGCAGGAAAAAGGCGTTGAGTCCGTCGGTCCCGGGCTGGCTGTCGGCATCGGCGCCGTAGAGGTACGCGGCGTCGACGCCGCGCTCGTGCAGCTCGGACACGCGCGCGCCGGCCTTCTCCTTGAGCTCGTCGAGATCCCCGAACTGGATCGAGTCGGTGGGGCACGCCTTGGCACATGCGGGCTCCATCCCGTCCTGCAGGCGGTCGTAGCACATCGTGCACTTCCACGCGCGGCCGTCGTCCTCGCGGCGGTCGATGACCCCGAATGGGCACGCGGTGACGCAGTACCCGCATCCGTTGCAGATATCGGGCTGGACGTAAACGGTGTCGAACTCCGTCTTGACGATCGAGCCCGTGGGACATGCCTCGAGGCAGGCCGCCGACTGACAGTGCTTGCAGACGTCGGACATCAACAGCCACGAGAAATCACCGAGGCCGGTCTCCTGTCCCGGCAGGGGCACTGGTCTTTCGATGAACGAGACGTGACGCCACGTCGACGCGCCGAGGTCGACGGTGTTGTCGTAGGACATCCCGGTGAAGAACAGTCCGTCGTCGGGGAGCTGGTTCCATTCCTTGCACGCGACCTCGCACGCCTTGCAACCGATGCACACCGTGGTGTCGGTGAAGAATCCCTTGGCCCCCATCAGGTCTGCGCCCCCTCTTGCGATTCGCCGGCCTCGATCCCGTGGGGCCCTTTGGGTCGGTTGCGGGCCGGGGGGAGATCGCGATGGATGTCACCGCTCTCGATCTCGGGGGTGATGGGTCCGCTCGTCACGACCCGGCGCTCCTTGCTCCTGCGTCCGGCTTCGATGTTCCCGGTCAGTGCCTTGGACTCCTGGATGGAGACGTTCGGATCCGCGACGAAACTGATGAGCTCGTTCGTGGTATCGCCCGTGACGAGCCCCTTGCTACCCCAGTGATAGGGGAGTCCGATCTGGTGGACGGCGCGTCCCTTGATCTTCAGTGGCGCGAGGCGTTCGGTCACGAGCACCCGGCACTCGATCTCGCCGCGCGCGGTCGTGACGGTCGCCCATCCGCCGTTGCTGAGGCCTTTCTCGCGGGCGAGCGCGGGAGAGACCTCGCAGAACATCTCCGGCTGGAGCTCAGACAGCCACGACAGCCACCTGGTCATGCCCCCGGCGGTGTGGTGCTCGGTGAGCCGGTACGTCGTGATGGCGTACGGGAACCGGGGATCGTCGTGAGCCCGGTGATAGGGATTCTCCTTGCGGTCCCACTCCATGCGGGCCGGGTTGCATTGCTGGCCGTACAGGGGGTTCTCGGCGACCGACTCCTGCGGCTCGTAGTGCGTGGGGAGGGGACCGTCGAGCAGGCCGTTCGGTGCGAACAGCCAGCCCTTGCCGTCGGCCTGCATGATGAACGGCGAGTTTCCCGCGATCGTGTCCTTGCCCGTGGCTCTCTTGTCCGGCCGGTATGACGGGGGCCGATCCGCGATGAAATCCGGGACGTCGTGGCCATTCCATTTCTCGTTCTCCTCGTCCCACCACACGTATCTCTTACGTTCCGACCAGGGCTTCCCCTCGGGGTCGGCCGACGCCCGGTTGTAAAGGATCCGCCGGTTCGCGGGCCACGCCCACCCCCACTCGGGCGCCACCCAGGTCTGGTCGTGACCGGGCTTCTTGCGAGCCGCCTGGTTGACGCCGTCGGCGAAGCAGCCGGCATAGATCCAGCAACCGCACGCGGTCGCGCCGTCCTCTGAAAGGTCCTGAAAACTCGAAACCGGCTTGCCGTCGTCCACGGTGTAGCCGTTGATCTCTCTTAGGACCGCGGCCGCGTCGGGCTCCTGGTGATCGCCCTTGGTTGGGTAATCCCAGGTGAGCGCGCGAAGGGGGCGATCCTTGGGATCGTCACGTTCCTCGGCCATCTCCTTGAGGCGTTTGCCGAGGTGATACATGAAGTGAAGCTCGCTCCGGCAGTCGCCCGGTGGGCCGATCGCGGCCTCGTGCCACTGGAGCAACCGCTGCGTGTTGGTGAACGTGCCGTCTTTCTCGGTGTGTGCCGCGCACGGAAAGAAGAAGACCTCGGTCGCGATATCCGCGGGAGCGATTTCGCCGCGGTGGATCTCGGGGGCGTCGCGCCAGAACTCCGCCGTCTCGGTGGGAGCGAAGTCGCGCACCACGACCCACTCGGCCTTACGCAGACCGGCCCGATGGAAGGCCCCGTGCATCGAGCCGACGGTGGGGTTCTCACCCATCACGAAGTAGCCCTTGACCACCCCGTCGGCCATGTCGGCGACGGTCGTCATGTGCGAGTGGTCGCCGGTGAGATGAGGCAGGAAGTCGTAGCAGTAGTCGTTTTCTTTCGTGGCGCTCTCACCGAAGTAGGCCTTCAACAGCGAGACTATGTATTTGGGGAACTCCGCCCACCATCCCGACGCCGACTCGTTGTACTCGATGTACTTGTTGAGATCGACGTCGAAGTTGGCCTTGGGCATGGGGAGATAGCCGGGAAGGAGGTTGTAGAGGGTCGGGATATCGGTCGAGCCCTGGATCGACGCGTGGCCGCGCAGCGCGAGGATCCCTCCGCCCGGTCTCCCGATGTTGCCGAGCAGGAGTTGGATGATCGAGGCGGTCCGGATGTACTGGACGCCGACGGAATGCTGGGTCCACCCAACCGCATAGCAGAACGCCGAAGTCTTCTCGGGCCCGGAGTTGGCGCAGAGTGCCTCGGCGACCTTGAGAAACAGCTCCTTCGACACGCCGCAGACCTCTTCGACCATCTCGGGCGTGTAGCGCGAGTAGTGACGTCTGAGAATCTGGAAAACGCATCGGGGGTCCTCGAGCTCGTAGTCGAAGTGCTCCGCCTCGATCGACGTCCCGCGCTCGGAGTGGGGCTCGCCAGAGAACATCTCTCGCTGCCCGGCTGCCGGCGCGACCTCGACGCCCTCGTACTGCCACGACGCCGGGTCGTACTGGGCTTTCTCCGAGTCCCATCCCGAGAAGAGGCCGTCGAGGTCCTCGGTGTCCCGGAAATCCTCCGACACGATTGCCGCTGCGTTCGTGTAGTTGATGACGTAATCCCTGAAGTAACGCTCGTTCTCGATGATGTGGCGAACGATCCCGCCGAGAAACGCGATATCCGTCCCGGCCCTGATCGGCAAGTGGAGGTCGCACATCGCGCTGGTCCGCGTGAAACGCGGATCGACATGGATGAGAGTGGCGCCGCGGCGCTTCGCCTCCATCGGCCAGCGGAAACCGACCGGGTGACACTCGGCCATGTTGGAGCCCTGAATGACGATGCAGTCGGAGTTCTTGAGATCCTGTTGAAAGGTGGTCGCGCCGCCCCTACCGAACGAGGTCCCCAGACCGGGGACGGTGGAGGAGTGTCATATGCGGGCCTGATTCTCGACCTGCACGACTCCGAGCGCGGTGAACAGCTTCTTTATGAGGTAGTTCTCCTCGTTGTCGAGGGTGGCGCCTCCGAGATGGGCGAGGCCGAGCGTTCTGTGGAGCGGGTGACCATCGTCGGTCTTGTCCTCCCACGTGTCGTCGCGCGTCTTCATGACGCGCTCGGCGACCATGTCCATCGCCCGATCGAGAGGGATGACCTCCCAATCGGTTCCGTGGGGGGGCCGGTACAGGATGTTGTGGACGCGGTGCGATCCCGTGACTAGCTGGAAGGTCGCTGCCCCCTTGGGACAGAGACAGCCCTCCGAGATCGGCGAGTCGGGATCGCCCTCGATGTCGGTGATCCTGTCGTTCTTGACGTAGACGAGCTGGCCACAGCCGACGCCGCAATACGGGCAGATCGATTTCGCGACCTTGTCTGCATCCCTGGTGCGCGGAGCAAGAGCGCGGCTTCGCTCCGACAGCGCGGTCGCGCCGAGACCGCGCTCATCCCGATCCCTGAGCTGTCGAAAAACCGGCCATCCGACGAGGCGTCCCTTCCGGTTTCGTGACTCACCCATCCTCGAGACCCTCTCGTCGCAGCCGCCGAACCCTTCCGCCCCTACCCGGTGGCAACGTACACGAAACAGAATTACCGGGCAGCTTCGACGCAGCCGACGCCGTCCGGCCCCACCGTCGCCGCGTGCTCGGTCCCGGGTTCGACATCGAGTCGATCCCCTGGACGAAGCTCGAAGTCACCCTCCCTCGTGTGGAAGATGATGCTGCCGGTCGCGCAGAACAGAACCTTGTGGTAGTCGTGGCTGTGCCACCCGTAGGTGTCACCCGGCGAGTTCCCCCACCAATGCGGATCGAGCCCGTCATCCTTCAGCTTTCGCTCGAGATCCTCCCGCTCGGGGGCGGGGCCCCGATGCCGCGTTTGCCACGCCGTCATTTGATGGTGTCCTCGAACTCGGGGAAATAGCGTCCGATGACCGAGATATCGAATCGCGACAGGATCGATTCCTTCGGCTCCCGCTCGAGTAGAAACTCGAAACACCGGCGAACGAAATCGCCCGCCGGTTCGTCGTCGCGCGCGAGCCGTTCGTAGTCTGGGCGCGAGAGCGTCACCTCGTGGGTCGAGCTACTCAACTCCTCCGAAACGGTCACGCGGAAGGAGAAACGATCCTCCGATTCGGCCAGTGAATCGACCACAATATCGGCCATAACTTCCCTATTTAAACGGTTTTCGGCTAACGTCCCGTTCATGGGCGACGAGACCCTCCTCGCGGTAACCGCCATCGGTAACGACCGACCCGGCATCGTCGCGGCTGTCACCCGGACGCTCTACGAACTCGGATGCAATCTCGAGGACGCGACGTCGACGATCCTGCGGGGCCACTTCGCCATGATGCTCGTCGTCTCGGCCCCACCGGGGCTCGCGCCGGAAGAGGTCGAGAGGCGTCTCCGCACGATCGCGCGCGATATGCACCTCGTGATCACCGCGCGGCCCGTGGAGGTTGCCGACCTCGAGGTCAAGCCCCCCACCCATGTCCTGTCCGTGTACGGATCCGACAAGCCGGGCATCGTCTTCGAGATCACACAGTTCCTTGCAAGCGAAGGCGCGAACATCACCGACCTGACGTCCCGCATCATCGGCTCGGAGGAGCACCCGATCTATGCGCTCATGCTCGAAGTTGCGCTGCCGGAGGACCCATCGTTCGAGGAATCTCTGCGCGCGCTGAGCGAACGCATAGGGGTCGACGTGTCCATACATCCGATCGAGCCGGACATCCTCTGAATCCGTGGCAGTCCATGCCGTTTACAGGCTCCCCGAGCCCGTCCTCAAGTTACAGGCCGAGGAGATGGGGGAGGACCGCGACGAAGCACTGATCGAAGCTCTCGTCGACACCATGACTGCATCTCCCGCGTGTGTGGGTCTCGCTGCGCCCCAGATAGGGGTATCGCGCCGAGTGATGGTCGTAGACGTGAGCGGCCATCCGAAGGCAACCACATGTCACGGACTCGTCGTCATGATCGATCCTGTGATCGTGGAGATGTCGGGCCGGGATGTGGGCCGCGAGGGTTGCATGAGCGTCCCCGACCTGACCGCTAACGTAGCTCGTGCGACGAGAGTCGTCGTTTCAGGCCGCACCCCCGACGGTGATGAAAGGATCATCGCGACCGAAGGTTTCGAAGCGCGCGCGATTCAGCACGAAATCGATCATCTCGATGGGCTTCTGATCCTCGATCGGGTGGCGTCGCTCACGAGCGATGTCTTCCGCCGCAAGACTTATCGGTAACTAATGAAGGTCAGGCCTCGGAGCGGCTGGCGGGCACGGCGCGGCGTGGACGCCGGCGCGACCGCGTTACCCGATCGCGGCCGGCCCGCTTTGATTCGTAAAGGGCCTCGTCGGCGGCGCGTATCAATTCGGTTACGTCGCCCGCGTGCGAGGGGAAGCTGGCCACGCCTGCGCTTGCCGTGATCGGTTCGGCGAGCTCGCCCCCGGCCTCGGAGATGCCACCTCGAAGGCGCTCGGCGACCGCGATCGCTTCCTTGGAAGAGCATCCCGGAAGGATGACCGCGAACTCCTCGCCACCGTAGCGGGCGACGACGTCGAAATCACGACTGCGCTGATCAAGAGCTCGCGCGACGCCCTTAAGCACTTCATCGCCGACCTGATGGCCGTGAGTGTCGTTCAGCTTCTTAAAGTGATCCACGTCTAGCATCACGAGGGTGAGTGGCTCACCGCTGCGTTCCGCGCGCGAAAACTCGCGAGCAAGCACGTGCTCGAACATGCGCCGGTTGGCGATGCCGGTGAGCGCATCGGTCTCGGCCATCCTCTGGACCTGCTGAAGGAGCCACGAGTTGCGCAGGGCGAGCGCGGCATGCGCGGCGAACTGATTGACCATCGACACGACGCGCCGCTCGATGCGGCCACGCTCGACGGCTTGCTCGATGACCAGGGCGCCCAACGGACGCCCTTCGGTGAAGAGAGGAACGATCACGAGGTTCTTGGCGAAGGGAAGCAACGACGCAAGGCGGCGGTCGACGTCTCCGTCGAGCTGCTTGGCGAGTATCGGGCCGTGGCGCTCCCATGCGCGCCTGACGATCGGGTCGACTCCCGCGGCCGGGATGACGGGCTCGCCGGGCCCCCGGTAGGCGAGCAGAGATGGTTCGCCACTCAGTCCTCCGAGGACAACGCCACGTTTGAAACCGAACACCTCGTCGAGTTTCTCGAGCAGCACGTCGGCGATCTCGGGCGGTTCGGCCGCGTCCTCGAGACGAGCGGCCATGGCGGCGAGTCCTTCGAGATCCCCCTTGCGCCGCCTCAGCTCTCGCTCGTTCAGCGATGAGAAGGCCGCAGTGCCGACGGCGACGACCCAGAGCGCGGCGATGTTGAACAACGACACCTTGTTGAAGCTCGACCCCGTTCCCGGAAGCGCATCCGCAGCGGCTTCGCGGACGTCGAGGATGCCGGAAGCCTGAGCGTAGAAGACGACGAAGAACAAGATCGAGTGCCACAGCGCGATCTTGAGCCCGGTGCGGTAAGACGCGATGAGGGTTACGGCGACGAGGTGAACGTAGAAGAGGAATCTAAGAGGACTGAGGGTTCCGCCGGTCGAGTAAGCCACCCAGGCGAGGTAGATGCCGTCGACCAGGAGCATGGCGCTCACCAGCGCGAGGCCGCGCCGTGTGACAAACCTGCGTACGCCTTCCGTCAGTGCAGACAGGGCGAGATACCCCGCGGTGATGAGAGTCAGGTCGGCGAGCGAGGCGCGCACGACACTCGGAGTGAGGACGGCGGCGCCCAGGACGATGATCGCGAAGGCTACCCGCAGGGCTTGCAAGTATCCCGTGCGCTCCGCCAGCGAAACCAGTTCGCTCGGCGCAGTGTGCGGTGGGGCGGATACCTGTTCGGGGCGGCTCTCGGTCACTTCGGGTACCGATGTTAGGCGAGTCGGACTCGCGACTGCCGGATTGCGTGCGCTCACTCGAACCGCAGGAGCTGCTCGTCGATCTCGATGGGAGCTGCGGCGAGCTTGGGATCC
>JBOGXF010000193.1:0-4808 GCA_050694275.1 Actinomycetota bacterium
TCGATAGGCTGACGGGATGGCGCCATTACATGTGCTCGAGTCGTGAAGTTCGGAGCCGGACTGTCCACGAATCCAGAGGCGCGTAGCGCTGCCGTAGAGGCGACGCTAGAGGCGGCGGACAGCCTCGACGAGCGACGTCCGAGCCTGGCGGTTGTGTTTGCGTCCGCTCATTTCGCGTCGCAGGCGGAGGCAGTGCTGGATGGAGTCCACGAGGCGGCGGCCCCCCAGAGTCTGGCGGGATGCGTGGCCGAGGCGGTGGTCGGAACGGGCAAGGAGATCGAGTCGCAGCCGGCCGTCTCGGTGTGGCTCGCGAGTCTCGAGACAGAGGTTCGCACCTTTCACTGCCAGTTCACGAGAAGCGAGGAAGGCGCGGCCTTTTCCGGCTGGCCGCAAGACTCGGCCGCGGCATATCTGCTCATCGTCGACCCCTTTAGCTTTCCGGTCGACCTGCTGCTGAACGTCGTCAACGAGCGCCCGGGCGCGCCCTTCATCGCGGGAGGCGTGGCAAGTGGAGGAGGGGGGCCGGGCGAGACGCGTCTGTTCATCGATCGCGAGGTGATTGACTCGGGCGCCGTGGGCGTGGCGCTCACCGGCGACCTCGACGTCGTCGCACTCGTCTCTCAAGGATGCCGCCCGATCGGGCCGGTTCTGGCCGTGACCCGCTCGGAGGGCAACGTCATCTTCGAGCTCGGCGGGAAACCCTCGGTTCAACGAATCCAGGAGCTGTACGAGTCCCTTCCCGAGCACGACCGCGAGCTCATGACCCAGGGACTGCTGGTCGGACGAGTCATCGACGAATACAAGACGGACCTCGAGCGCGGCGACTTCCTCGTCCGCAGCGTCTTCGGCGCCGATCCCGACTCGGGGGCGATAGCGGTCGGCGATTCCGTGGCCGTAGGAGAAACAATCCAGTTCCACGTGCGGGATGAAGCCTCGGCCGACGAGGATCTGCGAACCACGCTGAAGGTTGCGCGCGACAAGATCGGTGACGGCAAGGTTTCCGGCGGGCTCCTGTTTACGTGCAACGGACGCGGATCGCGGATGTTCTCCACGTCCGATCACGACGCCGCTCTGATCGCGTCCGAGCTGGGTGATCCTCCGATTGCAGGATTCTTCTGCGCGGGAGAGCTGGGACCGGTGGGGAGCAAGAACTTCCTGCACGGTTTCACTGCGTCGATGGCGCTCTTCAGTGAGGGCCCAAGGCATCCCCTCGACGGACTGGAATAATCGGGACATGGCTGAATGGATGACTGTACGCGTCGAGTTGGTCAGCGGGGGAGGGAGGGGCTTCGATCCGGCCCCCGGCCGCGTTTTTCTCGTCGGTCCCGGCCACACGTTCGGCGAGCTCGCCGATGCAATCAACCTCCACTTCGCACGCTGGGATCTTGCTCATCTCCACGACTTCAGGCTTGCGGACGGAAGTGAGATTGGTTTTCCGGATCCAGACTCCCCGGACACGCTCGATCAGGCGCGGATCAACGTGTCGTCCGCTCTCGGCAAGGGAGACGAGTTCGAATTCGTCTTCGACTTCGGAGATCAATGGTCTCATCAGTGTCGGGTCGAGGAAGTGGGCGTCGCCCCCGAGGACCTCTATGGAGAGGCTCCCAAGTTGCCGGTCCCGATCTGGGGATGGGGTTCGATCCCCGATCAGTACGGGCGCCGAACAGAGAACGACACCGGCGAGGACTCAGAGGATCTTTAGCACCGGCGAGATCGACGTGCTGTCCGGCTACCTGAGCGAGAGCCCAATCTTTCGAGAAGGTCAAAGAGTGGTCCATCAGGAATCCCTTCGAGGCTTACATCTAGTTCCATCGCGTTGCTTTCACCCGTTGCTATCTCGAAGGCTCTGTGAGCGTGAGTCGACGGCTTAGTTCTGCAACGATCCGATCCCGGGCCGTGTCCGGTGGTCCCGAAACCTCCACATAGAGAGCGCCGCCTACGACCTCGTAAAGATTGTTGGTCGGCAGGTACCGGCGACCCCGTCGCCGGCCTTCCGGTTTCAGGAGACTCGCGGAGACGGCCGCAGCGAGATCCTTCGTCGCCGTTGCCGGGCTCACGTCGGTCAGGGAGCGGTAGTAACCGGCGGTCACATCGCGTCCGAAGAAGGCATCCCACAAGGCATTCGCGACGCGTCGGTCGAGGTTTGCATCTTCCGCGATTTCTTCGAGCGCGGTCCAGATCTGGCGCTCGACTTTCTCCCGATTGTCGAGCGATCTCACCTGGTGAAGTTGGGCCTCCAGATGTGCTTGCAGGAAAGGCGTGACGTCGGCGGAGGAATCGAATTCCTCTCCGAGGCATTTGAAGGTCGCGTAGTAGTCGTCGAGGTGTCTGCCCCACCATTCCTCGAGCGAGGTGAACTCGAGACGTTTGAACTCCCCTCTGTACATGGCCAGGGAGGCGCACACTCGTGCCGCTCGCCCATTCCCGTCGCGGAAGGGGTGGATCGCGGCCATGGCGACGTGGATCCATCCGGAGGCGATTGCGGGATGGGCGTGGACTTCTTCCATCCGTGAGCACGCCTCATCCACGAGGGCGGCGACCTCTTCTCCCGCGGGTGGGCGGAAGACCTGCTCACCCGTCTTTCGATTGACGATGAACGCGGGCTTGTCTGTCCGCAACCTACCGGCGCCCTCGTCGTATCGCCCCGCAAGGATGCGGTCGTGAAGGGCAACGACCAGCTCGCGCGTCCACCGGAAGGCCGCGTCGTCGGCTTGTCTGAGCACGAACTCCATCCCCTGCCGGTAACCCTCGACGAGCGCCTGATCCTCGGGCCGGACCTCTGGAGGGGACTCTCCGGCAAGGATCCGCCTGACCTCATCGACGGTCACCGGCACTCCCTCCATTGACGTCGACGCGGCAACAGCTTCGGCCTTCAGCTCCCTGCGGAGACGGCCCGCCCAGGCGCGGGGAAGGGGGCCCCGATAGTCGAGCTGAGCGCGCCAGCGATCGAGCTCCTCGCAGAGGGGCTTGAGCCGCTCGGGTTCGTACGGCAAGAGGTTCATGAGGGAATAGTATCACTCAAACGCTAGCGATTTAATCTTTTCGTTCTAACGCTAGCGATTTGTGGGGCCATTCCACTCAGGCCAGTTGGGAGCAGGAGCTTTTGCGTCGCGCGCGCCCGGAGGGATTCGAACCCCCGACCCTCGGATTAGAAGTCCGATGCTCTTTCCAACTGAGCTACGGGCGCTTGTTCGTTCGCACCCTATTGTCCCCTGCATCCTCGAGGATCGCTTCCGAGACTGGATCGAACTGAGGGGCGCGCGCTTTTCGTTTGTACGAAGCGGTCGAGCCCACAACACCCGCGAGTATGAGTCCCGCGCCGAGGAGCTGTGCGGCATTGGGCCGCTCTCGGAGGAGCGCGGCGGCGAGCACGATCGCCCCAACCGGTTGCAGCAGGAGCACTACGGATGTCACCGCGGCCGGTAGCCGAGGCAGCGACCGTGAGATCAACAACCACCCCATCACCTGAGCCGTCAATGCGAGCAGCACCAGCCAGCCCTGGCCCGGCCACCCCGGGTTCCACTGCATCCGCCCGGAGACGATCCCGTACGCGAGAGCAACGAGCGCGGACACGAGCGTGGCATGGAACAGGGGCCCGGCGACGCGACGAAGATCGTGCGACCCGTGTCTCAGGACAAGGATGAATGCGGCGTAGGCGAGAGATGTCGCGATCCCGTAGACGACGCCGAGAGTGGGGTTGTCTCCGTACGCGTCCTCGCCGATCACGCCCGAGATGAGGACGACTCCGATCAGCACGACCGGAAGAGCGACGAGCAAGCCGCGATGAGGTTTCTCACTCAGCAAGGCCCACGCGGCAAAACCGACGACCAGCACCTGGAGGTTTCCGAGCACGGTTGCGAGCCCGGCCCCCACCGCTGCGATCGCGTTGTGCCAGAAGATCAGATCGAGTGCGAAGAAAGCGCCGGCGACCCACGCGAGCCTGCGCGCCTTCAGAGGGAGAGCTTGGAAACGGCCTCTCTCGACGAACGCGATAACCCCGAGGAACGGCAGCGCGTACAGACACCGGTACACGGCGACGGTCACAGGAGTCGTCGCGGCGAGGCGCACGAGGACCCCCGACGACGCGATGCACATCGCGCCGGCCGCCGCGGTGAGAAGCGGTTTTTCGGCGAGCAGCATCATGCGGTTGTAAACGGTGGCCATAGTCCTTCCAATCGAGACGGATAAGCGTCGTACGGTACCGGGCGCGAGGTGCTACCGCGGCCACAAATCGCCGTCGGCGATCTCGAGCAGGTTGCCGTCCGGGTCGCGGAAGTAGAACGACGAGAGATTTCTGCCCTCGGCTCCGGGCCACGACACCTCCTGCAGGATCTCCACGTCGTGATCCTCGAGCCATCGCTTCCACTGCTCGTAGCTCGCCGGGTCGACGAGGAAGCAGACGTGACCGGGGCCGGTGGTGCCGTGAGTGGGGAGGCCCTCTCCGCGCCCGGTGACTGCCGCATCGAACAACAGGAACACGCTGTCGCCGGCGCGGAAGAACAGCCAGTAATCCGGCTGCTTGCTGATCAGGCGCATGCCGAGGACGTCGGTGTAGAAGAGCTCGGCTCGGTCCTGGTCCTCGAAGTAGAGGACGGTCTCGAGCACGCCTTCGAGGGCGGGCGATGGCTCTCGTGCTGAAGTTTCGCTCATGACCCTCCGAAGATAAAGGTGACAATCGGGAATTAGGGTCCACGAAAGTTTAACTCGCGCGATATAGTGTTGGCGGGTGGAGATTGGCGAGGATCCGCTCGCTGGGTTCTTCTCTCTGGTGATGCCATTGCTGGATGAGCGTCAACGGCGGGTAGTGG
>JBOGXF010000194.1:0-4891 GCA_050694275.1 Actinomycetota bacterium
GTCCTCGCCGCTCCGGCGTCCGCCGGGCGTCCCGCTGCGGGGGGTAAGGGGGGCAAGCCGCGCGTCGTGGTCGCGGTGGTGGACACCGGCATCAACCCCTACCACGAGTTCTTTCACGCCGGCGGGAGCCTCTACAAGCGGTCCGCGCCCTCGGGCGTCACGCGGCAAGTCCTCAGGGAGCTCGGGATCGACAAGGACCACGTCATCAGGCTCACCCGCACCGGCAACTTCGAAGCCGACTTCAAAAAGGACTCCGCCCAGTTCGACAACATCAAAAAAGGCGAGCCGTACTGGTTCGAGGGCACGAACGTGATCGGAATCTCGTTTCAGGACGAACGCCGCCTGCGCCCGGATGGGAACGCGTCTCCGCACGGCATCGGCACGAGCGGCGCCGTTCTGGCCGCGAACCCGGACGCGATCGTGGTCGCTGTCGAGGGCATCAACAACGAGTCCGAGGAATGGGCGTTCACACACCCCGCGGTCGACATCGTGAGCACGAGTTACGGTCCCGTGACGAGCATCCCGACCCTGAACCATCTGTCGTTCAGCTACACCGGCGTCGTTCAGAACGGCAAGGTCCACTTGGGGGCCGCCGCAAACGACCCCACGTGGGCCTCGCTCGACGAGACGTCGGGGCCGTGGTGGACCGTTGGGATCGCGGGATACCAAGAGGGAACGACCGAGGGCCGTCAGCTCATGTCGGCCAACTTCCCCGACTTCGTCGGCGATTTCACCCAGGACCTGCCTTACTGCCGGAGTTGCGAGAAGGACACGCAGTCGGTGAGCGGCACGAGCTTCGCCACCCCGCGCAGCGCGGGAACCTTCTCCAAGGTGCTCCTGGAGGCGCGCCGGGCGGCGCGGCACCGCGGAGGGATCGTGACCAAGGGCGTGGATCTACCCCTCCTCGTAAAGGGGAAGCTCTCCTTCACCAACTGGGAAGCGCGCCGGGCGCTCGAACAAGCGGCCTATTATCCGGGCGTCGGCGACTATCAGCCCGGAGCAGAGGGGACGTTTGACCTCACCTCGGTTCCGGTCGTCGACGCCGCGCCGTGGCTGCAGACGGGCTGGGGCGCGATCACCCCCGATCCGGAGCACGGCGTGATCAAAGAGGCCCTGGCCCTGCTCGGCGTGAAAGGAAAGCCGGACCGAAGCAAGAGCGCGGAGGCGTGCGAGTTCATGACCGCGAACATCGCGGCGCGCCACGCCTACTGGGATAACGCGGCGGTATTCGGGGAGAGCTTCGGCACGAGCGCCGACCCCTACATCTACTGCTAACGGATCTCCCCGCCCCTACCGGTACTTCGTGTCACCCATCCGCACGCCGACGATCGGCTTGCGCATCCGTTCCGTTCCGACGACGACGTCGCCGCCCGTGGTGAGATAGAAGACCTCGATGTTCTCGCCCTTTTCCTTGTAGCGGCGAACGGCCGACGCGAGCGAGCCCGGCCCCCGTTCGATCCGGAACACCTCCACCTCGTGGGCGGCGGAAATCTCGAACCCCACCCCCTCGAGCGCGGCCCGGGTCGCGTCCCCATCGTCCACGAGGACGTGGAGATAGCCCCAGCGCTCGCCCGGCCTGATGTCGCCGCACACCGCGTCGACGGTCAGGCCCGCGTCCGCGACTGCATCGAGCGCTTCGAGCAGGGCACCAGGCCGATTGGGCAGGATGACCCGCAGATCGACTTTCATCTCGCCTCCTTTCGCAACCGCTCACTCTGGCAGAGCGAGCAAGAGTTCTCAAGGGAGGAGCTGGGCGAGCCGCGTCGAATTCGAGTAGTGGGCAGACGGTAGCGGTGGGTTATGGGGAGCTGATCAAGATGAAGCGCATATTGCTAATTGGCGGCCTGGTCGGAGCGCTGTTCGCCGGGACCCCGGCCAGCGCGGTGGTTCTTCTTACCGACGGCTCGGTTACGGGGGGAGGGTTCAACCGCGTCGACGGGCCCGGACCCGGTTACTCGGACGCCACCAAGAGGATGGTGACGATCGAGGCGACCGATTCCGATCCGATGGGGGATTCGGGCACGGCCAACTGGAGGATCCACACGCCTCGACCCAGCCAATCGTCTCCGTCCAACCTCAAAGCGCGCATCACGCTCGCCTGCGTCTTCGTCTCTGATGACGTCGCCTACGCCACGGGCTCGGGTGGCGGGGTCGACTACTCGCTACGGATCCGGGACGGCGGAGAACCGGGCAAGGGCCAGGACTCTTTCGGCGTCGTTGAGGACACGGGCCTGGACGCGCTCTTGTGTATGGCCGAGTCGGAGGTGGCGCGGGTGGCGCTGGAAGTCCTGTGGGCGAGCCGGACCAAGTACACGCTGGACGGCGGCAACTTCCAGATAACGTCCTCTAACTAGACGAGAGTCGTCCCCGGCGATGAAGAGATTGCTTGCATAGTTCCGCACCGGCTACATCGTCGGGGTCCGCGTTCGATGGTCCCATCATGCTGGTCGACGTGCGCAAGCCTCTTCGACATCTTGCGCCTCGAGCGTAGGTAGCGCCCGAGGCGGCCTATCAAGAGGCGGTCAAGAGGCGGCCCATTCACTATGCCGTGACCCGAAGACCTGTGGTCGGTGTGGTCGGCGACCAGACCGACCGCTCAGCGATGGGTCTCGATCATGCGCGAAAGCTCGGAGACGCCCGAGAACGCGAAGAAAAGTCCAACAAAGGGCTAGCAATCCCAAGTAAACACAGGTAGAATCCACACGATTCCAACTACGTCGAAGCTTGGGGGCGCGGTGTACCAGGAAGAACGTCGCCATTCCATCGCCGAGCTGGTGCGGCGCGATGGGCGGGGGGACGCAGCCGAGCTCGCGGCCCGATTCCGAGTGACGCAGGAGACGGTCAGGCGCGACCTCATCGACCTCGAGCAAAGGGGCGTGCTGCGCCGCGTTCACGGCGGCGCGATCCCGGTTGAGCGCTTCCGGCTCGAGCCCGCGGTCGCCGAGAAGGCCGGGCTCATGGCGGAGGAGAAGCGGCGCATCGCTGCGGCCGCGCTCGAATACATCCCCCGAGGCGGATCGATCCTCCTCGACGCGGGGACGACCACCGGCGCGCTGGCGGCGATGATCCCGAGCGACCGCGACCTGACGGTGGTGACCAACTCACTGCCCAACGCGATGACCGTGGCTGCGCGACCGAGCCTGAACCTCCTTTTGGTCGGGGGCCGGGTTCGAGGGCGGACGCTCGCCGACGTCGACGACTGGGCGCTGCGGTCGCTGTCCGACCTGTCCGTCGACGTCGCGTTCATCGCCGCGAACGGGGTCTCGGTCGAGCGCGGCCTATCGACCCCGGATCTGTCGGAGGCCGCGGTGAAGCGCGCGATGGTCGCGACCGGTCGTCGCGTCGTCTTGCTGGCGGACCACACGAAGGTCGGCGATCAGCACTTCGCACGTTTCGCCGAGATCACCGACGTCGACATCTTCGTGACCGACCGCGGCCTCTCGGCGAACGAGGTCGAAGCCTTCGAGCGCGCGGGACCCAAGGTGGTGCTGGCGTGATCGTGACCCTGACGCCCAACCCATCGCTCGACTGCACGCTTGAGCTCGATCGGCTCGTCCGGGGGGCAGTGCTCCGGGCGCGGGAGACGCGCGTCGAGGCCGGCGGCAAGGGCGTAAACGTCGCCCGCGCCCTCCTCGCTAACGGTCACGCGGCACGGGCCGTCCTCCCGGTCGGGGGGCCCGAGGGCGATCATCTCGTCGCCCTCCTCGAAGGGCTCGGCCTCGATATCCGTTCGGTCCCCATAGCGGCGCCGATCCGCACGAACGTCAGCCTGGTGGAACCCAACGGAACGGTTACCAAGATCAACGCGCCCGGCCCCGAGCTCGTCGTCGACGAGCCCGACGCTCTGAGGAAGTCGACCGTGGCATCGCTCGACGGGGCCACTTGGGTCGCGGCCTGCGGCAGCTTGCCTCCGGGCGCGCCCGCCGATCTGTACGCCGCGCTCATCCGGGACGTGCACGACGCAGGAGTTTCCGTCGCGGTGGACACCAGCGGAGCCCCGCTTGCCGCGGCGATTACGGCGGCCCCCGACGTGATCAAACCCAACGCCGAGGAGCTGGCCGCCGTCGTGGGGCGCGGGCTGGACACTTTCGGGGACGTGGTCACGGCTGCCGGCGAGCTTCGCGGTCGGGGCGTCGGGAGAGTGCTCGTCTCGCTCGGCCGTGACGGAGCGGTGCTGGTCGACGATGCCGGCGCAGTCCATGCGGAAACGCCGCCGACGATTCCGCGGAGCAACGTCGGCGCGGGGGACGCGACCCTTGCCGGCTTTCTCGCCGCCGGCGGTGCCGGCGCCGAGGCTTTGCGTCGGGCGGTCGCCTGGGGTGCTGGCGCGGTCGGGCTTCCCGGCACCGCGATGCCCGGCCCGGAAGAGGTTGATGTCGCCGCGGTTCGGATCCGCGATGTCGACCCGGATCGGCGATTGCACGAGTCGGAAGGAGAGCGATGACCGTCACCATCGACGACGTCACGAGCGCCGCGCTGATGAGCACGGATCTCGCGGCCATAGACGCGGCGGGCGCGGTCGACGAACTGGCGGCGTTGCTCGAAGCGGACGGGCGAGTCATGGACCGCGCCGCCTACGTCGACGCCGTGCTGGCCCGCGAGCAAGAGACCGGTGGTACCGGCATGGAGTCGGGGATCGCGATCCCGCATGCCAAGTCTTCGGGGGTTGCGCGACCGAGTGTCGCCTTTGGGCGAAGCGCCGCGGGCGTCGACTTCGGAGCAGAGGACGGCACCAAGTCCGACCTGATCTTTCTGATCGCCGCCCCCGAGGGAGAAGACGACTTGCACGTCACCTTGCTGTCGCGGCTGGCACGCCGGCTCATCCACGAGCAGTTCCGTACGGCACTTCGCAACGCAGAGACACCCGAGGCAGTGTTCGCAGTCATCAAGA
>JBOGXF010000195.1:0-5655 GCA_050694275.1 Actinomycetota bacterium
TCGAGCGGATCATGGCCTTCATCGCCGACTACAACCGCACTGCGAAGCCGTTCGCCTGGACCTACGATGGCAAGCCCCTCAAGGTCGCCTGAGATGCGCGCGGGATTTCTGCGCGGGTCCACTAGCCGACGATCACTTGGGCCGTCATCGACGGATGAACGCGACAGAAGTACGCGTACGTGCCGGGGCTACTGAACGTAAATGCGAATTGGGACGACACATCCGGTAGATCGCCGTTGAATACGCCGTCGGTGCTCGGTGGTTTCGGTTCGGCCACACCCGGCACTCCGTTGTCACCGGGGAGACCAGAAGTAACTGTGTGATGAACGCCTTCGTCCTGGTTGGTCCAGACGACCTCCGTCCCACTCGCGATCCGGAGCGTTGCGGGTGAGAAGGAGATGTTTACCACTTCGACTTCTGCCGGCGCCGATCTCTCGGCGACCTGTGGATCCTCAGACGCGCACCCGGCTGCGAGGAGCGCCGAGATGACGAGGGAAATCAAGCGTGCCCGATGCAGATCTTTCATGCCTGAGGTTCGGTCGGGAAGCCCCCAGCGGATTGTCGGGATTTCGGCCCACCGCGGCAATCCGGCAGACGTCGTGCGTGCGAATCAGATCGAAGGCACTGAGATATGGGAGACAGAAGGGAGCGGAGCATGGCGGAGCGAATAGGTGCAAGGACGCCGGCGCAGATGTTTGCTTTGGCGTTCGGGGCGGTCTATGCGCTGGTAGGGATCCTCGGGTTCTTCGTCGCGCGCGAAGTAACCGGAGGATCGGTCGATGACAAGCTGATCTTGTTCCCTGTGAACCACCTTCACAACGTGGTCCATTTGGGTATCGGGACCGTCTGGCTCTTGGCTTCGAGAACCCACGGCATGGCCAAGAGCGTCAACGCCGCGATCGGTGCTGTTTACTTACTAGTCGCTCTTCTCGGATTCACCGGGATCGATCTGATGCACACGCTTCTCAATATCCACGGCTCGGGCGACGCAGATAACTTCCTTCACATCGCTTCCGGCGCACTGGCCCTCTACTTCGGAACCGCCGGCGCGTCCCGCAGAATTGAAGCGACCGCCACCTAGCTCAATCGACCTGATGGGCATATGACAGCTGCGCGAGGTGGGCGAGGCACAAGTCGCCGGACGCTCGTTTAGGGGACGATCTTGGTGATCGGGAGCTCGACGATGTCCTCGGCCCCCAGGGCCTTCAGCCGCGGGATGAGGATGTTGATCGCGGCCTTCGGGACGACCGTTTCGACCGCGAAGTACCCGGTCTCCGCGAGCTCCGAGACGGTCGGCGCGCGCATCGCCGGGAGCAGCTCGACCACGGCCGCGAGATGGTCCTTGTCGACATTCAGCTTCACGAGAACGCGGCCGCGAGCGTCCACCGCACCCTTTAGCAGGATGGTGAGCTCGTCGATCGCCTGCCGTTTAGCCGCGTCCTCGTAGGCGGCCTTGTTGGCGATCAACTTGGTGCGGGACTCGAGCAGGACGTCGACGATCTCCATCCCGTGACGTCGTAGCGTCGAGCCGGTCTCGGTCAGATCGACGATGGCGTCGACGATCTCCGGCACCTTCGCCTCGGTCGCGCCGTACGAGAGGAAGATGCGGACCGGAATCCCGAGCTTCTCGAAATAGCTCCCGGTGATGTTCGGGAACTCCGTGGAGATCCTCGAGTCGGGCTTTATCTGATCTGCGGACGAGATGCCCGATTCGCGCGGGACCGCGAGCACGAGCTTGACCGGAAGGTCCGTCTGCTTGGAGTAGTTCAGCGTGGCGACCTGGGCGACATCGGCCCCCGTCTCCGCGATCCAGTCCTCGCCGGTAACACCGATGTCGAAGAACCCGTCCTCGACGTAGGTCGGGATCTCTTGCGGGCGCAGAACGGCGACCGAGTCGATGCGCGGATCGTCGATGTCCCCGCGGTATTCCCGCTCCGAGGCGCGCGTGACCTTCAGGTCGGCCGCCTCGAACAGCTCGAAGGTGGCGCGCTCGAGCGATCCCTTGGGAATGACGAGCTTCAGCATGGGTGCACCTTAAAGGTCGGGTTGCGGCTTGGGCAGCTCCGAGAGGAGATTCGCCATCTCAAGCGCGGCGAGAGCCGCCTCGAACCCCTTGTTCCCCATCTTCCCCCCCGCGCGCTCGGCCGCCTGAGCCGAATCGTCGGTGGTGAGGACCCCAAAGGTCACCGGCACCCCGGTGTCCCGGGCCACGTCCGAGATGCCGCGGGCCGCGGTCTGCGCGACGAAGTCGAAGTGCGGCGTCTCGCCGCGGATCACCGCGCCGACACAGACGACCGCATCGACCTCGCCCGACGCAGCGAAACGCCGCGCCGCGAGCGGAAGCTCGTAGGCACCGGGGACCCACGCGACCGAGATCTCGTCCTCACGCACTCCGTGCCTCCTGAGACAATCGAGGGCGCCGTCGAGCAGGCGCTTGCCGATGGTCTCGTTGAACCGGCTTGCGACCACCGCCACCCTGAGATGGCGTCCGTCGTACGAGCCCTCGTAGTTGCGCGTCATCTCTCCTGCCTTTCCGTCGAGTCGGTCTCGTCCATGGCCCTCACGTCCTCGGTCGTGAACGGGTTCGAACCCTGTGGATCGAACGCGTCCAGGAGATGACCGAGCTTGTCTCGTTTCGTTTTGAGGTAGCGCCGGTTCTCCGGAGTGGGATCCCTTTGGAGGGGGACCCGTTCGACGATCTCCAGCCCGTACCCCTCGAGCCCGGCGCGCTTGGTGGGATTGTTCGTGAGCAGCCTCATCGTCGAGATGCCGAGGTCGACGAGGATCTGGGCCCCCACTCCGTAGTCGCGGGCGTCCGGAGAGAATCCCAGCTCCACATTCGCCTCGACCGTATCGAGGCCGCCATCCTGCAGTGCGTATGCCTCGAGCTTGTGTCGCAGCCCGATCCCTCGGCCCTCGTGTCCCCGGATGTAGACGATGACGCCCTCGCCCTCTTCGGCCACGTGGCGAATCGCATCCTGGAGCTGCGTCCCGCAGTCGCAACGGATGCTCCCAAGGACGTCGCCGGTGAAGCATTCGGAGTGGACGCGCACCAGCACGTTCTCCTTGCCCGCCGGAGAGCCCTTGACGAGTGCGACGTGAGTGCGACCGTCGTGCGATTCGTAGCCGATGGCGGCAAACGTCCCGTGCTCTGTCGGGATGCGCGCCTCGGTCACCCGGTGGATGAGCTTCTCGCTTCGGCGTCGGTAAGCGATGAGGTCTGCGATCGAGACGATCTTGAGTCCGTGGGCGCGCCCGAAGCGCTCGAGGTCGGCCATGCGGGCCATCGTCCCGTCCTCGTTGACCACCTCGCAGAGGACGCCGGCCGGGTACAGACCCGCGAGCCGGGCAAGGTCGACTGCCGCTTCCGTGTGTCCCGCTCGCTGGAGGACTCCGCCGGGCGTGTATCGCAACGGGAAGATGTGACCGGGGCGCGCGAGGTGGTTAGGCCGCGCCTCGGGATCGATCAGCGTCCTCACCGTCGCCGCGCGGTCGGCCGCCGAGATCCCCGTGGTCGTCCCCTTCGCTGCGTCCACGCTGATCGTGAACGCGGTTCCCAGCGGGTCGGAGGGATTCGGTGCCATCAGCGGCAGATGGAGCTCCTCGAGACGCTCCGCTTCGAGTGGCACACAGATGATCCCCGATCCGTACCGGACCATGAAGGTGATCAGGTTCGGCGTCACCTTCTCGGCGGCGACGATGACATCCCCCTCGTTCTCGCGCGCCTCGTCGTCCACGACGATGACCACGCGGCCCGCCTTGATATCGGCGATGGCGTCTTCGATGGTCGAGAGCGGCATCCGATTACTTCCTTTCCCGTGAGGCGAGCAGTCGCTCGACGTACTTGGCGAGGACGTCCACCTCGACGTTCACTCGGGAGTCGACGGCGAGGCCGCCGAGGGTCGTGGATTCGAGGGTGTGGGGGATGAGAGCGACCTGAAAGCTGGTGCGTCCGACCTCGACGACGGTGAGGGAGGCCCCGTCCAGCGCGACCGATCCCTTCGGCGCGAGATACCTGAGGATGTCGTCTCCTGCCGCGAGCCAGATCCGTCGCGCTCCATCGTTGCTCTCAACGCGGACCACCTTCGCCACGCCGTCGACATGGCCCTGGACCAAGTGACCTCCGAGCCGATCCGCGGCGCGGGCCGGGAGCTCGAGGTTCACCTCGTTCCCTTTCTTGACGTCGGACAGAGTCGAGCGCGCCAGCGTCTCTGCCATCGCTTCGGCCGAGAATCGCCTGCGCGATACGTCCGTGGCGGTGAGGCAGACACCGTCGACGGCGACCGAGTCGCCTCGTCGCAGCTCGCGGGCGACCTTTGGCCCGTTGACCTCGAGAGCGAGGGTGCCGCGGCGCACCTTCGCGCGTTTGACCGTGCCCTTCTCGACGATGAGCCCCGTGAACATCAGCGGTCCGCCCTCTCGAGCAAGACGATGACGTCGTCGCCGAGTCGCTCGACGTCGAGCATCTTCCACCGCGGCGCGTCGGACATCGTCGTCACGCCGATGTCCTCGATGCGCGGCCCGCTACCTCCTACGAGCACCCGGCCGTAATGAAGCTCGAGCCGATCGACGAGCTCGGCCGCGAGCAATCCGGTCGCGAGACGGGCTCCCCCCTCGCAGTAGATCTCGAGGACCTGTCGCGCGCCGAGGAGCTCGAGGAGGGCGGCGAGATTCACGCGCCCGTCCTTTTCCGGCAACACGGCGATCTCGGCCCCCGCCGCCTTCCAATCGGTCTGAGTCTCGTGCGGGCACGCCGCGGTGGTGGCCATGAGCACGTCGCCGGGCTCGGCGAACAAAGCTGCATCGGCCGCGACCCGGCCCGAGGCATCGACCACGACCCGGATCGGCTGACGGGGATCGTCGACGGCGCGCACCGTGAGCCGCGGGTCGTCCGCGACCACGGTGCCGCTCCCGACAAGCACCGCGTCGCACTCGAGACGCCGTACGTGTACTCGCGCGCGCGCCGCCTCCCCGGTGATCCAGCGCGCGCTGCGGTCGGACGCAGCGAGGTGTCCGTCGAGAGTCAGCGCGAGCTTGAGGGTCACGAGCGGCCGCCCGGTCTCGCGATGCTTGATGTAAGCAGCGTTGATCCTGCGCGCGTCCTGGGCGAGAACACCGGTGACCACTTCGACGCCGTGATGTGCGAGGTACGCGAATCCCTTGCCGCGCACGCGCTCGTCGGGATCCTCGACCGCGGCCACCACGCGCGCCACCCGCGCCCCCACGAGGGCCGGGGCGCACGGCGGGGTCTGACCCTGATGCAGGCAGGGCTCGAGGTTGACGTACACGGTCGCGCCGGTGGCGTCGATCCCGTCGAGAGCCACGGCCTCGGCATGAGCGGTCCCGGCTCCCCGGTGGAAGCCCTCGGCGACGACTCGCCCCTCGCGGACGACGACCGCGCCGACGCGCGGGTTGGGTGATGTGAACGGCACGGAACCCGCGAGATCGAGCGCCCGTCGCATGAACCGCTCGTCGCTCTGCTCCACGCCCTCGGCTCCTTTCCGAGCTCTCCGGGCGCAGATAAGCGAAGGCATCCGCCGCGCGCGCGGCAGATTGCACTCGCCCCTTCTCCCATCCGGACTTACGGCCTCCGCCGCTTACCGTCGGTCCCGGGATCTCACCGGGTCAACCCTCGCTAAAGGGGTCGCGGACTGT
>JBOGXF010000196.1:0-21677 GCA_050694275.1 Actinomycetota bacterium
CCTAGAGGGGCGCGTGGCGACCACTCGGCGCAGGAGGGTTAGCCGAAGAAGACTTCGGCGGTCTCGTAGAGCTCGGGGTCGAGTGTCTTCAGCTCCCCAACCGCCTCGCTGATTGGAACGCGCACGATGTTGGTGCCCTGGAGCGCGACCATCTTTCCGTAATCGCCGTCGTTGGCCGCGTCGACCGCCGCGATCCCGAAGCGCGTCGCGAGCACGCGGTCGTACGCGGTCGGCGATCCCCCTCGCTGGATGTGGCCGAGGATCGTGACCCGGGTCTCGAAGCCGGTGCGGACCTCGATCTCCTTCTCGAGCATCACGCCGATGCCCCCGAGCCGAACGTGGCCGAACTCGTCGGTCGGGGCCTCCTCGGTGATCTCCTCGCCCTCGGCAGGCGTCGCGCCTTCGGCGACCACGACGATCGAAAAGGTCCGCCCGCGCTGGTGCCTGTGGGTGATGTGGGCGCAGACCTCGTCGATGTCGAAGGGCCGCTCCGGAACGAGGATCGCGTCGGCGCCCCCGGCAATGCCCGCGTAGGTGGCGATCCAGCCCGCGTGGCGCCCCATGACCTCGACGACCATCACTCGGTTATGCGACTCGGCGGTTGTGTGTAGCCGGTCGATGGCGTCCGTGCAGATCTGGACCGCGGTGTAAAAGCCGAACGTGAAGTCTGTCGCGTTGAGGTCGTTGTCGATCGTCTTCGGCACCCCGACGACGTTGATCCCCTCGGAGGTGAGCTTGTCCGCGACCCCCAGGGTGTCCTCGCCCCCGACCGCGATGAGACACTCGATGTTCTCGGCCGCCAGGCTTTCCTTGGCCCGCTCTACTCCTCGCTCGACCTTGAACGGGTTGGTGCGAGAGGACCCGATGATGGTCCCGCCCCGGTGCAGGATCCCGGACGTGTTGTCGGGCGTCAGATGCATCACCTGGTTCTCGACCACCCCTCGCCATCCGTCCTGGTAGCCCACGATCGAGTGCCCGTACCGGTTCACGCCCTTGCGCACGACTCCCCGGATGACGGCATTCAGGCCGGGGCAGTCCCCCCCGCCGGTCAGGATCCCGATCCGCGCCACGACGCCTCCTCTCCAGGACTCCCACAGGGCTCTCCTTTGGGCACCTACGGTCTACCCGGTCGGGGCGATCCGCTCAATTCACCCACCCGCGAGGCCGACACATAGGGAGTGAAACGCTCAAGACCGACGGCCCGCGTCCTAGTGGCCGCGGGGCTCGCCCTCACCGGCGCCCTGGCGACCACACAGTCGGCGACCGCAACCGACATCGCCACGTTGCGCGACCGCGCTCAGGTAATCGCCGATGAGGTCAGCGGCCTCGAGCATAGGCTCGCGGGGCTGCGCGATCGGAAATCGGTGCTCGACGACCGCATCGTCGCGACGACCCAGCAGATCGGTCTTCAGGAGCTCGAGATCCGCGACTTCGAACGGAAGCGGGCCGCGGCGATCGACCGGTACGTCGAGAGGGCACGCGAGGCATACATGACCGGTCCCACCATGCGCATCGCTCTCATCCTTTCCGCCCAGAGCGTCGACGACATGTTCGCGCTCGCCGAGGCACAACAGGAGGTCGCCTCCCTAGACGCCGGCGCTCTCGAAGAGCTGCGTGTCTCGGTCGCGGCGGCCGAGGCCGCGCAGGCTCGTCTCGATCGCCGAAAGCAACAGCTCATTGCCGACCAGGCGAAGGTCGAAGCCGTGGAAAGCGACATGACCAGCGCGATCGCCGATCGTCGCGCGACGCTCGAATCCCTCAACGCCCAGATCGAGGAACTCGAACGCGAGGCCCGCGCCCTCGCCGCGGTGACCGCCAACCCGGACCAGTCTTTTCTCGAGCTGCTCACCCCCTCGGGACCGTCGTCCGGAATCCCCAAGGGCTTCGCCGGCACCGGCGTCACATTCGAGGGCGTCGCGTCGTGGTACGGCCCCGGGTTCGAGGGCAATCCGACCGCGTCCGGCGACATCTTCGATCCGGATCTCTTCACCGCGGCGAGCAAGGAGCTGCCGCTCGGAACCTGGCTCTACGTCGAGCACCAGGGCAGAGGGGTGGTGGTCCTGGTCAACGACCGGGGTCCCTACATCGACGGGCGGATCCTCGACCTCAGCCGGGCGGCCGCGTTCGAGATCGGCATCACCGGGCTCGGTTGGATCGAGGCGGAGATCATCCTCAAGGTCTGACCGGGCGCATCCCGTCAGCGGAAGCGTTTGAGAAGCGACACCGTCGTTCCGTTAGGCCCCACGTCGATCTCGACCTCGTCCATCAGGCCGCGCATGAGATCGACTCCGAAGCCGCCGTAGTGCGCTTCCGCGTCGGGCACGGTGCGGGACGGATGCATAGTCCGCGAGCTCGACGGCCGAGCGGCGAAATCCTGGACGTAGAAGCGAGCGCCCTCGGGGTCGATATCCCACGCGATCCGCGGCGGCAACTCCTGGTCGAAGCTCCCGTGCACCAACGCGTTGGTGCACGCCTCGGTGATCGCGACGAGGCAGTCGAATCCGAGCGAGGGGTCGATGCCGGCGCGGTTGAAATCCGACCGGATCAGCTTTCTGATTCCGGACAGGCTAGCTTTGTCGGCGACCGGATGCGTGTTCAACCGCTCTATTCTGCTCGGTTTGGGGAGGGTCCTGAGACATGAGCGAGCTCGTCCTCACCATCGATGCCGGAACCACCGGAGTCAAGGTCCTGGTGCTCGACGGGGCCGTCGATGTGAGGGGTCGTGCCTACTCCGAGTTCACTCAGCACTACCCGAGGCCCGGCTGGGTCGAGCACGATCCCGAGGAGATCTGGCTCGTCACTCAGCAGGTGATGAAACAAGCCCTAGAGGAAGCAGGGGCGACGGGAGCGGATCTCGCGGCGGTTGGGATCACCAACCAGCGCGAGACGACAGTTCTGTGGGACCGCCGCACCGGCGAGCCGGTGGCCCGCGCCATCGTGTGGCAGTGCCGCCGGAGCGCGCCGATCTGCGAACGGCTCAAGGCCTCCGGGCTCGAAGCCGAGCTGAGACGCCGCACCGGTCTTGTGATCGATCCGTACTTCTCGGGGACCAAGATCATGTGGTACCTGGACGAGCTCGAAGGCGTGCGCACGAGGGCCGAGACAGGTGAGCTCGCGTTCGGAACCGTCGACACGTGGCTCATGTGGAAGCTCAGCGGGGGTCAAGTCCATGCAACCGAGCCCTCCAACGCGTCACGAACGCTTCTGTACTCGCTCGAACAGCAGACTTGGGACGAATGGATCCTGGAGCAGCTCTCCATTCCGCCCGGGCTCCTGCCCGAGGTAAAGCCGTCGAGCGGTGCCTTCGGCGAGACCTCTGTAGATGTTCTCGACAAGGCGGTCCCCATCGGGGGTGTCGCCGGCGATCAGCAGGCCGCTCTGTTCGGCCAGGCGTGCTTCGAGGTCGGCATGGCCAAGAACACGTACGGCACCGGTTCGTTCGTGCTGATGAACACGGGAGAGGAGAGCGCGCTCTCATCTCACGGTCTTCTGACGACCGCGGCGTGGGACGCGGGGGCCGGAGTGCGTTACGCGCTCGAAGGCAGCATCTTCGCCACCGGTGCCGCGGTGCAGTGGTTGCGCGACGGGATTGGCATCATCGACGCGTCGGCCGAGATCGGACCCCTGGCCGAATCCGTTCCCGATGCCGGCGGGACGTATCTCGTGCCCGCGTTCGTCGGGCTCGGCGCCCCTCACTGGGATCCCTACGCGCGTGGCGCCTATCTCGGGATCACCCGGGGGACGACGAAGGCCCATCTCGCGCGCGCCGCGATCGAAGCGATGGTGTTCCAGACGCGCGACGTGGTCGAGGCGATGGCGGCGGATTCCGGGATGGGGCTACAGGAGCTGCGGGTCGACGGCGGAGCAAGCGTCATGGATCTCATGTGCAGGCTCCAGGCCGATCAGCTCGACGTCGTGGTGAGGCGGCCGGCCAACCTCGAGACGACCGCGCTGGGGGCGGCCTATCTCGCCGGGCTCGCTACCGGGGTGTGGTCGTCGCCGGCGGAGATTACGGACGCGTGGAAACCGGCCGCGGAGTTCGAGCCGAGTGCCGACCGGGCCGCGGCCGACGCCGCGTACGAGGGGTGGAAGAAAGCGGTCGCGCGCTCGAAGGCATGGGCGGAGCGTTAGCCGCCGCTCAGCCTGCGAGGGTCTCCTCGGATAGGACGATGTCGTCTTCGGGGACGCGCGCCGACTCGGGCAGCGGCACCGTCGCGGTGCGCGACGCGTACTCGTCTTTGTACTCCTGACCGGAGAGCTGCATGATCTCGAACGAGATCTCGTCGGTGATGGACCGCAGGACGAAGCGGTCTCGCTCCTGGCCCGCATAGCGCGAGAACTCGATCGGGGTACCGAAGCGAACGACCACGGTGGGGCGGCCCCGCAGGCGCGGGAGCTTGGCGTTCTTCGGCATGACCTTCTCGGTCCCAACCAAGCCGCACGGGATCACTTGCCTGCCGGCCGCCAGCGCGAGCCGAGCGACTCCCGTTCGACCGCGATAGAGATAGCTGTCCGGCGACCGGGTTCCTTCGGGATAGATACCGAGCAGCTTGCCGTCCCTCAGCACGTCGAGCGCGATGTCGAGTGACTGTTGCGCCTTGTTGCCGCCGTCACGCTCGCACGGGATCTGGCCGGCCATGGAAAAGAACCACGAGGTCTTCCACGACTTGAAGTAGTCGGCTTTGGCGAGATAGGTGACTTTCCGACGCTTGACCACGAGAGGGATGAAAAAGGAGTCGAGAAAGCTGAGATGGTTCGCGGCGATGATCGCGCCACCTTTCTTCGGCACGTTCTCGAGACCCTCGACGCGAATCCGGTAAACGATCCGCAGGAGGGGCTTGAGGATCGCCTTCAAGACCCAATAGAACATTCGTCCCTCTTCCGTTGACCCTGGCTGCCCGGTCCCCAGGGGCATCATGTTAGAGACTTGACCGGGACTCGACAATCGGACCAGCCGGTCAAGTTTGCCCGAGGAGGCGCGCGTGGAGGAAATCAAGATCCTGGAGGGGGCCGAAGAATTCACTCTCGGCGACGGTCCGACCGGTGTAGTACTGGTCCACGGGTTCACCAGCAGCCCTCAGAACATGCGGCTGTTGGGCGACCACCTCGCCGAGCGGGGCATCGCCGTCGTCGCTCCCCGCCTGCCGGGACACGGCACGACCTGGCAGGACCTCAACACACGCACCGCGTCCGAGTGGATACAGACCGTCGAGGACGCCTTTCTCAAGGCCGCCGCAGAACGCGATGAGGTCTTTCTCGTCGGGCTCTCGTTCGGGGCCGCGCTGGCACTCGAGCTCGCGGCGCGCTATCCGGATCGGGTCGCGGGGGTCGTGACTCTCGCCGGGTTGGTGCAGACAAGAGACCCGAGACGTTTCTTTGCGCGCGTGATCAAGCGCGTCGCGAAATCGCTGCCCGGGGTTGGAAACGACATCGCCGACCCCGAGGGGCGCGAGATCGTCTACGACCGGCTCCCCACCGGCGCGGCGCATCAGATGCTCAAGACGATCAAGCGGGCGCGGCTCGCTCTCCCGGCCGTGCGCTGTCCGGTGTTGATCATGCACGGCCGGGGTGATCACACCGTCCCACCGTGGAACGCGACCGTCATCCACGACACGGTGTCGTCGGACGATAAGGAGCTGGTGTGGCTCGAACGCTCGTACCACGTCGTGACTCTCGACCACGATCGGGACGAGGTCTTCGAGCGCACGTACGACTTCATCAAGAAGCGCGCGAAGAAAGCAACAAATGCCGTCTGAGCACGTCAGCCTCGAGGGCCACATCATCGATTCGCTGACCCTTCCCAAGGTCCTCGACGAGATCGTGGACCAGGGCGCGGCCTATGAGCTCGTCGAGCTGCGGCTCGGGATCAAGCACGAGGACACGTCCTTCGCCCGCATCAAAGTCACGACATCGTCGGAGGAGGAGCTCACCAAGCTCATCGAGCGTCTCCGTCAGCACGGGGCCAACCCCGAGACGATCGAGGACGCGCGGCTCGTCGAGGCCGACGTCGACGGGGCGTTCCCCGCCGGCTTCTACTCATCCACCAACCTCGAGACCGAGGTCCGGATCGACGGTCAGTGGTTGCGCGTCGAGCATCCGGAGATGGATTGCGGCATCGTCGTCGAGGCCGGCCGTGCTCGCACCATTCCGATGGGCGAGGTCGAAAAGGGAATACAGATCGTCATGGGCGGCCTGGGGATTCGAGTCACCCCGCTGGAACGGCCGCTCGGCGAGGCGCGCCAGGCCTTCGAGTTCATGTCGTCGGATGTGTCGAGCGAGAAGCCCAAGGCGCTCCTGGTGGAACTGGTCGCCAACCAGATGAGAGAGGTGCGGGGACGCGGCCGGCGCATCCTGTGGGTCGCCGGCCCGGCCGTGGTGCACACGGGATCCGGTCCCGACTTGTGCGCCCTCATCCGTGCCGGCTACGTCAACGCCTTCTTTGCCGGAAACGGCCTTGCGGCTCACGACATCGAGTCGCACATGTTCGGGACTTCGCTCGGCGTCTACCTCGCGCGGGGCATCCCGGCGGAGCACGGACACGAGCACCACATCCGCGCGATCAACGAGATCCGACGCCACGGCAGCTTCAGGGCGGCCATCGACGCCGGCATCTTCAAGGACGGAGTTATCTATCACCTCGTCACGCATGGCGCCGACTACGTGCTCGGTGGAAGCGTCCGGGACGACGGGCCGCTGCCCGAGATCGAAACCGACATGCTCCAGGTGCAGCGCCGGCTGCGCGACATGATCTGGGGGAAGAGCGACGACGACCTGGTGGGTTACTGCATCGTCGTGGGCACGATGCTTCACGGGATCGCCACCGGGAACTGCCTCCCGGCCTCGGTGCCGCTCGTGTGCGTCGACATCAACCAGGCCACAGTGACCAAGCTGATGGACCGCGGGTCGTGGCAGTCGATGGGGATCATCACCGACGTCGGCCTCTTCATCCGAGAGCTCGCCGAACGCCTCGCGCCGGACGAGATCGAGCGTCCGAGCAAAGACGCCGACGTGCGCGCCGCCGGCTCCCGCACCCGCCGCTAACTCGCGGTCTACAGGGACAGACGCTCGGTGAGGATGTCGGCGAGCGACGGGGTCGAGACGACCTCGAGCTCGTACGTCGCCCGCACCGCAGGCTTGTCGAGATCGACGACCTTACGGAGGTCGATCGGGGTCGCGATCAGAACGACGTCGGCGTCGGACGCGTTGATCGTCGTGGCGAGCTCCTCTCGCTGCACGCGTGAGTAGCCCATCGCGGGCAGCAGCGACCCGATGTGGGAGTAAGTGTCGTAGGCCTCTTTAATGCTGCCGGTCGCCCACGGGCGCGGGTCTACCAGCGTCGCGCCCGCCTGCCGCGCCGCCACGACCCCGGCCCCATATCCCATCTCGCCGTGAGTGAGGGTGGGGCCGTCCTCGACCACGAGCACCCTCTTTCCGGCGAGCGACTCGCCGTCCTCCACGACGATCGGGGACCGCGCCTCGACCACAACCGCGTTGGCATTGACGTCCTGGATGGTCTTGCGCAGCTCCTCGAGGTCCTGGGTCGCCGCGCTGTCGACTTTGTTGATGACGATGACGTCGGCCATGCGCAGGTTCGCCTCGCCGGGATGGTAAGAGGTCTCGTGACCCACACGCAACGGGTCCGCCACGGTGATGTGCACTTCCGGGACGAGGAAGGGAAGGTCGTTGTTGCCGCCATCCCACACGATCACATCGCCCGCCTGCTGCGCGCCCTCCAGTATTCGTCCGTAGTCGATCCCCGCGAACACGATCGATCCCTGCGCGAGATGCGGCTCGTATTCCTCGCGCTCTTCGATGGTGCAGTCGGCGGCATCGAGATCCTCGTAGGTCTCGAAGCGCTGCGCGATCTGTTCTGCGAGGTTGCCGTACGGCATCGGATGACGCACGACCGCGACTCGCTTACCGGCCCCCTTGAGCACCCTTGTGACCGCACGCGTCGTCTGCGATTTGCCCGATCCGGTCCTCACCGCGCAGACGGCGACGACCGGGACCTCTGCCGGGAGCATGGTCGCACGGGGGCCGAGCAGCGTGAAGTCGGCACCCGCGGCAAGGGCTCGCGACGCGACGTGCATGACCGTTTTGTGTGAAACGTCGGAATAGGCGAACACGACTTCTTCGACCCTCAGCTCGTCGACGAGCTGTTCGAGCTGATCCTCGGGATAGATCGGGATGCCCTCGGGGTAGAGAGATCCGGTCAGGGCGGCCGGATAGGTCCGGTCCTCGATGCCGGGGATCTGGGTGGCGGTAAATCCCACGACCTCGGAGCCCTCGTCCTGCCGGAACCGAACGTTGAAATTGTGAAAGTCACGGCCGGCGGCCCCAAGGATGAGAACCCTGCGTCTGGTGGAACTCATGCGAGCGGGAGCCTACAACGGAGCGACGAGAGGCCGTAGTCTGGCGACATGTCCGAAAGAAAGCTGACCAAGAGAGGATCCAAGCGACGCGAGCAGGTGATGGACGCCGCCCTGCGCCTGTTCGCCGAAGCCGGTTATCACGGCACCACCGTGGGCGATATCTGCGACACGATCGGCGTCGGCAAGGGCGTCTTCTACTGGTACTTCGAGTCGAAGGACGCGCTGTTCCGCGAACTCCTGAACGACTCGCTCTACCAGCTCCGGCGCGCCCAGCAATCGGCGATCGAGACGGTCGACGACCCGGTGCAGCGCATCGCCGAGGGAATCAAGGCTTCGATCGAGTACTTCCGGAGAAATCCGGGGCTGCTCTCGGTCATTCGGACCGCGGCCCGTTACGAGGAGTTCGTCATGCTCGTCGAGCAGGGGCAACAGATCGTGGTCGCCGACACCGCCACCCACATCAAGGACGGGATGGCGGCGGGATCGATCCGGCACGGCGACGCCGAGCTCATGGCTCATGGCATCCTCGGCGCGATCTTTCACTTCGTCGAGACCTACTTCGGGACCGAGGTCGAATCGACCGGTGACCGCCCTCAGCTCGCAGAGGAGGCAGTGGCGTTCTGCCTCATCGGCCTCCTGGCCACCACGTCGAAGGGTCGAGGGCGAGGGCGCGCTTGATCCCGCGCACCGCCTGACGGATACGCTGCTCGTTCTCGACGAGGGCAAAGCGCACGAAGCCGTCGCCCAGCTTGCCGAACCCGATCCCCGGTGACACCGCCACTTTGCCCTCTTTGAGAAGGAACTTTGCGAAGTCGAGCGATCCCATGTGGGCGAACTTCTCGGGGATCGGGGCCCACGCGAACATCGTGGCCGGGGGGCGATCCATATCCCATCCGACTCGCTCGAGGCCGTCACACAGGCAGTCCCGGCGAGCGCGGTAGATCTCGCGCACCTGTTTGGGGGCCTCGGTGCACTCGTTGAGTGCGATGATCCCGGCGATCTGAATCGGCTGGAACACGCCGTAGTCGAGATAGGACTTCAGCTTCGTGAGCGCGCCGACGATGTCACGGTTCCCCACGCCGAAGGCGAGCCGCCATCCCGGCATCGAATAGGACTTCGACATCGAGAAGAACTCGATCCCCACGTCTCGCGCGCCGGGGACCTGCATGAGCGACGGCGCGCGCTCGGACTCGAACACCAGATCGGCATAGGCGAGGTCGTGGACCACTATGACGTCGCGCGCTTTGGCGAACTCCACGAGTTGCTCGAAAAACTCGACGTCCACCATTGCGGTGGTCGGGTTGTGTGGGAAAGAGCACAGGACGACGCGCGGTCTCGGCTCCGAGCTCTCGTAGGCGGCGACCAGGTCGGCAAAGAAGTCCGAGCCTAGCGAGAGCGGCACGGTGATGAGATTCGCTCCGGCGAGGATCATCGCGTAGGTGTGGATGGGATAGGTGGGCTCGGGAACGACGACCGAGTCACCCGGCCCGCACAGAACCCACGCGAGATGAGAGATGCCCTCCTTGGCACCGATCGTCGCGACCGCCTCGGTCTCGGGATCGAGGTCGATCCCCCAGGCGCGCTCGTAGAGATCGCAGATCGCGGCCCGCAGCTTTGGTATCCCGCGCGACGCGGAATAGCGGTGGTTGCGGGGGTTGCCGACCGCCTCCCTGAGCTTCTCGACGATCGGCTCGGGCGTCGGGACGTCGGGATTGCCCATCCCGAGGTCGACGATGTCCTCGCCGGCGCGCCGGGCCTGCATCTTGAGGTCGTTGACGATCGAGAAGACGTAGGGCGGAAACCGCTCGATGCGCCTGAAGTCCATGAGGAGAACCTAGTGCATAGCCGCCGCCCGCTCTCCCCGCCGAGTGGTCGTGAGACGACCTCTGAGGGCGCGTGGCGACCACTCGACAGGTGAGGGTCAGGTGTTGGGGTCGTCGCGATCGGGACTCTTGCGATCGAGCCGCGAGAAATCCGTGAGTACCAGCTGCCCGTTCGACAGCTTTGCCTCGACGGACACGGCGTCACCGTTATACAGGCCCCTGATACGCGCCGAGGTGCGAAAGTCGTAGCCGAGCGCCGCTGCGCTCAGCCACCGGATAGTCCCTCCATGACTCACGACCACGATCGTGCCGTGAGAATGCGACTCGACGACTCGGGCGAGTCCCTGAAGCGCCCGTTTCAGCACTTGCTCGGGAGACTCGCCCCCCGGTCGAGGGTGGTAGTGACGGTTGTCGCCCCACAGTTCGGGCCAGCGCACCTTGATCTCGTCAACGGTGAGCCCGGTCCACTCCCCCTGATCGATCTCCCTGAACGCGGGTTCCACGGTCACCTCCAGCTCGTGCTCCTCCGCGATCGCTCGCGCGGTGTCGACGGCGCGCCTGAGATCGCTCGCGTAGACCGCGTCGATCGGGTAGTTGGCGAGCTCCTTCGCGGTCTCCTCCGCCTGTTGCCGGCCGAGATCGGTCAACTCGATGTCGGCCTGGCCCTGCGCCCGCTTGAGCCGGTTCCATTCGGTCGCCCCGTGTCGCACGAGATAGATCGTGGTGATGAGAGCCTCCTATCCCTCGCCGTCAGCGCGCGCTCGAATCAAGCGCAGGTTTCACCTCGGCCCCCAGCATCTCGTACATTCCCGGCCGGCCGGGGTCGGTAAGCGTGAGGACGAGGTGCGTCGCGCCGGCCGCCACGAATTCCTTGAGCCTCGCCGCGATCGTCGCCGGCCCCCCCACGAGGTAGTCGGAGGGGTGCCTGTCCCCGAGGCGCGACCGCGCATCGCCATCGTCGCGGCCCATGACGGCGAGCCCCGCCCAGGTGAGCTCGACGCGCCGCACCCCTGCCGCCTCGCGCACCAGGGCGGCGTCGCGCGCGAACGACTCGGGAGTGCCCCCCCACCCGTTCCAGCCGTCACCGTAGCGTCCCGCGATCTCGAGCATCGGCGTCGAGCGGCCCGCGATCCAGAGCGGGGGCGGTGTCGGCCGTGGACTCGTCGGCAGTCCGGTGAGCGAGATGAAGTCGTCCGTCTGCGCGACGACATCCTCGTGGAGATAGCTCCGAAGCGCGTGGACGGTGGAGGCGAACTGCGCGAAGCGTTGCTCGGCCGCGAAGTACTCGAAACCGAACTCTTCGTTCTCCCTTCGGCTCATGTCGTCGCCGCTCCCGACCCCGATCGTCGTCCTGCCGGGAGCGAGGGCTGCAACCGTGGCCGCCATCTTGCCGAGCAGAGCGGGAGGGCGAAGGGTCGACCGCGTGACGAGGGTTCCGACGCCGATGTTCGTCGTCCTTGCCGCGACGTACGCGAGCGCGGTCCAGCCCTCGAGGATCGCCCGCTCCTTCCCCCCCGACAGCGGCCACAGATGATCGAAGAGCCACACGGAGTCGAGCCCCGCCGCCTCGGCGCGCGCCACGCCGTCGAGAAAACGCTCCCGGCCCTCGGTGAACTGGGGCAGCGTCACGCCGAGCTTGATCGCGGTCACGTTGCGTTCACCATGAGAAAGCGCACGAAGAACTCCGACACGCCCGCGGTCAGGAGCGCGACGTAGTAGAGGCCGGTCGCGCTCTGGATCGAGCGGATCGCAACACACCGGTGCGCGAGCCAGATGACGATGCCGGTGAACGCGAGGAGCGCGATCCACACGAAGAAAAAGGCGAGGCCGAAGGAGTCGCCGAAACCGGGAATGCCCAAGACGGCCCCCTGGGTCTCCGCGCCGGCGAGGCGCCCCGCGGCGACGAGCCCGATTGCGCCCGAAAGCCCGACCGCGACGAGCCCGAGACGGGTGAGTCGGGCGAGGGCCCACGGCTTGAGCCCGGGCTGGTTGAGATACCAGTGGCCGAGAAGCATCCCGTTCGACACCGCGCCCATGAGGACCGCCCCCGCAACGAGGTCGAGCCCGGCGAGATACACGGGCCACCCACCAACGAGCTCGGCCGACAGGTAGAGCGCGACGAGACCCGCGGCCCCCAGCACGTAGCCGGCGACCGCGCCGGGAAGGTCGGTGTTCGAGTACTGCACCAGCAAATAGAGGAGGGCGACGAGCCCAACCGTGGCAACGGCGATGAGCTGGGCGTCGTGGGTCGACGTTCTGCCGACGACCGAACTACCGACGGGGGCGACGACTTCCTCGGGTAGGGCGGCCCGGTCGGCGAAATACGTCAGCGCGGCGAGACCGGCGACGATGTACGCGGTGATGCGGAAGTGGCCCCGACGGACCACCGACCACGATTGCGACCACGATGCCACCGCGGCCCACCCGACGGTCCACTCCAGCAGAACGAGCGCGACGACCGCCCCCGCCCCGGTCACCGAGATTAGTGCTCCTGCGCGGAAGTAACGTCAGCGTCCAGGGCGGCACTGCGCGGCGAGGGCAAGGCGCGAGGAGTCGAGCGTACCCGGAGGGTACGTGAGCGACGAGCTACGCAGCCATCGTCGATGCAGGGCCGTTCTGGTGCGACGGGACTTACGCAAAGGTGCACCTAGAGCAGCCTCTTGAGGCGGCGTGGGACGAACGCCGTGGCGATGTCGACGATGTCGCGCACGATCTCGAGGACGTCCTCGTCCCCGTCCCAGTGCTGACGCACGATCTCATCGGGGACGCGGTTGAGGATCTGATCGAGCGCCACCGCCGCGATGACGAGGTCGTCAAGCTGCCCGAGACCCGTGATGAAGTCGGGAATGATGTCGATCGGCGAAGCGATGTAGCCGGCGAGGACGAGCAGTGTCGCCTTGCTGCGGGCTGGGACGCGCGGATCGCGTATCAATCGCCACACGAGCCTCGCCAGGCGCGGGGCGAACAGCGCATATTCCTTGAGCCGCGTCTGTGGGGGTCGGGAATCCTCCTTGCCGATCTCGTCCTGCATCAAGACGCCTCGTCGAACGCGAGCGCGGCTGCGCCGACTATGCCGGCGTCCGCGAGGGTCGAGACGTCGAGCCGCATGGGTCGCCTGCGTTGAGCCGTGGTCATCGCCGCGAGCCGGTCGCGCGCCGGGCCGAGGAACGGCTCCCCGGCCTTCACCACGCTCCCCCCGAGGACGATGACCTCGGGATCGAAGATGTTGACGACGTTGGACAAGCCCACACCGAGAGCGGAGCCGGCTTGCCGCAAGACCGCGCGGGCGGTCTCGTCGTACTGGCGCGCCGCCCGGGCGACGTCCTCGGCCGTGATCTGCTCGGCGGACGACGCGAATGCCAGGATCGAACTCGATGGGTCCTCGACGACGGCGTCGCGCGCGAGACGAGCGATCGCGGGTCCCGACGCGAGCTGTTCGAGGCATCCTCTGAGCCCGCAGGGGCACTGGGGGCCGTCGAGCTCGACGATCGTGTGCCCGAACTCCGCGGCCGCCCCGGTCCGGCCCCGGACGAGCCGCCCCTCGACGACGAAGCCGCTTCCGATCCCGGTGCCGATGGTCAAGAACGCGAGGTGGTCGGACCCCTTCGCCCGCCCGAACCTGCGCTCGCCCCACGCCGCCGCATTCGCATCGTTGTCGAGCGCGACCGGCAGATCGGTCGCAACGCGCACCGCGGCCGCGATCTTTGGGTCGTCGTAGACGAGGTTGGGAGCGAAAGTGGCGGCTCCCGTCTCGGCATTGATGAACCCGGCCGCGCCGATCCCGATGCACGAGACCTCGATCCTCCGCTCCGACGCGCTCCCCAGCAGCTCTTCAGCGATACCAAGAATCCCCTTGGTGCCGGCGTGAATGTCGGTCGGCCGTTCGGCGCGCACGAGGATCGTGCCGGACTCGTCGACGATCCCGGCCTTGGTCTCGGTGCCGCCGACGTCGACTCCGATCGCGATTCGCTTGTCCGCCATTTGTCTCCTATCCGATGTCGATGCGGCGGACCTTCCCCTCGTCGTCGCCATCCGGTTTGCGGGGATGCTGGGCCTCGGCCGCGCCAATAACGCTCTCGGCTTCCTCGAGCATGAGCCCGACTGCGGCGATCACCTCGCGCGCAGCCGTCGCGAGATGCTCGAGCACCTCGGGCTTGGTGTTGCGTACGACCGCGATGGTCGCGCAAATCGGACAGTATGCGCAGTCGGACGCGTGCTCGTGCTCGCCCGCGAAGAGGTCGCTGTAGCGTGCCGCTCGCTCGTCGTCGGTGGTCATGGCTCCCTTCTCTCGAACGTCACTTCGATGCGATCGTCCACCAGTTTCGCAGACCCGACGCCTCTGGCGGAGAGCACCTTGGGCAGGACGATGGTGCGACGATAGGGCCCCGCCCGCACGAACAGCTCCTCAGCCTTGGACGACAGCTCGAGCTCCTCTCTCGTCGCGAAAGGCAGTTTCAGCGTGAGGACGTACGCGTCCTGGTGACGCTCGATGGTCATCGGATCGTCGGTGAAAAGAACGTCCCACGGATCGGCGTCTCCGTACACCTCGTCGCCGAAGGTTGCGAGGAGCTCCGGGCCGACGAGCTCACGATCCCTGAGCCTCGCCCTGAGGATGGGAACGGGCGAGAACGAGTCGTCGATGGTCGCGAGATGCCGTTCCTGCAGCTCCTTCCAGCGCGCGAAATACGGGTCGGACACTTCGTCGGGCAGCAGGCGGTTGGCGACGATCGCATCGACCCGATACCCGAACAGGTTGAGGTACGTGAACGTACGCTGGGCTTCGGCGATGACCATCCGCTCCGGGTTCACGACCAAACGCACCGAAGTGACCTGCGGATCGGTCAATACCTGCCGCACGCCGTCGAGTTTGTCGTAGAAGCGCTTGACCGCTCGATACACGTCGTCGTCCGGGAGCGGTAGAGCGGTGATCCGCTTCGCCACGGGACGAACCGCGCTCATGACCCGCCGTTCGATCGGAAAGATGCGTTCCATGTACCACTGAAGGATGTCGGGCAGCGAGAGCAGCCGCAGGGTTTCGCCCGTCGGCGCGCAGTCGACGATGAGAACATCGTAGGGATCCTCGTCGTAGTGACGTTTGACGTCGGCGAGCGAGAAGAGCTCGTCGAGCCCGGGGATGACCGACAGCTCCTCCGCCTCGATCTCGGCAAGCCCGGCCCAGCTCATGATCTTGACCGCGTGTTGCTGGATCTCGCGCCAGTTCTCCTCGAGCCGCCTCTGAGGATCGATCTGTTCGCCCCACAGGTTCGGGGCGATCTCGGTCGGCTCGGGGCCGAGCTCGGCGCCGAACGAGTCGGACAGCGAGTGGGCCGGATCGGTCGACATCACCAGGGTCTTGCGGCCGGAGGCCGCGATCCGGAGAGCCGTGGCGGCGGCGACCGTGGTCTTGCCGACCCCGCCCTTACCGGTGAAAAGAACGATTCGCATGGGCCGGCAGGCTATCGCGACTCGACGCGCTTCTTGAGCCCCTCGAGCGCGGACTTCTTGATCTGGTTCTCGCCCTGGCGACGGAGGATCCCCGGCACCGGAAACCCGGGGTCGAGGGTCAGCTCGTAGGTGACTTCGGTGACGTCGTCGAACTCGTCGAAGGTGTACGAGCCGGTCAGCGCCTTGACGTCGCCGTCGACGAGGTCCCACGCGTACGATTCGGGCGCTCCCGAGTAGTCGTACGCGAGCGTGTACCTCACCGTCTTCAGGCGCGCGTCCACCTCGTAGAAAACCTTTGCGGCGCGTCCCTCGTCGTCGGTCTCGGTGATATCAACCTTCTTGATATCCGGGTTCCACTCCGGATAGGACCCGAAGTCGGTGGCGACCTCGAAGATCTTGGCCGCCGACGCCTCGATGTCGATCGAGTCCTTAACATTGAACGCCATCTCTTCCCCTTTCTGGACTAGGCCTCTCGCTCGGGATCGTGCGGGAAGGCCCGCTTCGTGAGGCGGAAATTGCCGACGTTCACGCACCGCGTCCTGCCTATATTCATGGCGGAGATCAGCGGCTGGTGGACGTGACCGAAGTAATGCCGCCGCGGCTGCACATCACGGATGTAAGCGAGGAGATCCTCGCTTCCCTTCTCGCTCTTGCCGGCGACGGTGTCGAAGCACAGTTCCGGCACGGCAGGTGGAATGTGCGAGCACAGAACGTCCACCTCGTCGAGCCCCTCGACCTTCGCCCGCATCTCCTCTTCCGTGATCTCTCCCGCGACGTGAAGCGGTGTGGGCAGGGCGCCGCCGACGAACCCGACACGCTCCCCTTCTATCTCGACCGTCGTCCCGTCGGCGAGGGTCACGTTCGGGGCGGCGCCGGCGAGGGCGTCGATCAGCTGCGGCTGGTCGACGTTCCCGAGGACGAGATAGGTCGGGTCGGGAAGAGCCGGCAGCACCGCCTCGTATGCCTCCCGCACCCGCGCGCCGATCGTCGCCCGAACCTCGTCCTCTCGGCCCGCGGCGCGCTCTCGGATGATGCGACCGGCCTCCTCGAAGTCGCCCGCGGTGCGGAGATCGACGACCTCGCGCACGGCCTCCTCCGAGAAGACGTCCACGAGGATGCCCTCCATCGAGTGGTAGTCGATGAAGTTGATGAGGTCGCCGAGCAAGAGCAGCGTCGCTCCCTCAGGCACGGCCTTGCGCAAGGCGTCGATCGCGCCGTGGAGGTCGGACACGACGTAGATGGACACGGGGGGCATCGTATGCCGAACCGCTTGGCGGTAGTTTCGACACCTTGACCAGAGGCGGCTTCGCCGCGCGCTGTTGTCAAGGTGCCGAAAGTTTCCGACCGGTCCCAGAAGGAGTCGATCTGAGCCAGGTGTTCGTCCACGGCGGGGTCTCGGGCGTCGCCCGAGCGGCTCTGCCGCCCTTGTCCCACGCGCTCGCCGACGCGCTCGGCGCCGCGACCGCCCTCGACGCGGTCGAGCGTGCGGTCATGGCGCTCGAGGACGATCCCGAGCTCAATGCCGGGTACGGCTCGGTGCTCGATCGCGCCGGCGGGCTCGATCTCGATGCCGGGATCGCCGACGGGTCGACGGGCCGCGCCGCGGGGGTCGCTCACGTCACCGTGCGCCACCCGATCTCACTCGCCCGCAAGGTGCTCGAGGAGACCCCTCACGTCCTGCTCACGGGGTCCGGTGCGATGGAGTTCGCCGCGGGCATGGAGCGGATCGAGGACACGACCCCCGCGCAACGCGCCCGGTGGGAAGAGGCACGCTCCCGGGGGCACCTCGCCCTCGACCGTTACGGCAAGCCCGAGCACGTCGACACCGTCGGCGCGGTCGCACTCGACGCCGGCGGGAGGCTCGCGGCAGGCTCTTCGACCGGGGGGGTGTTCGGGATGATGCCGGGGCGGGTCGGTGACTCCCCCATCTTCGGGGCCGGGATGTACGCCTCCGAGGTCGTCGCGGTCGTCGGCACCGGCGTCGGCGAGCTGTTCCTCGAATCGCTCGCGTGCTTTCGGGTCGCGGCGGGCGTTCTCGACGGTCTCGATCCCCAAGCCGCGTGCGAGATGGTCATCGCGGATCTCGGGCAGCGGTCGCCGTTGCCTGCGGGGCTCCTCGCGCTGGGGCGCGACGGGGCGCTCGGCGCGGCGTTCAGGGGCGGGTCGTGGGCGGTCGAGGGCCCGGACGGACCCGTCGACCCACTCAGGATGCCGTAGCTATTGGGCCGCGAGGGCGGCGAGGACGATCAGCACGAACAAAAGGCCCAGCAGCGCGAGCGTGACGTAAAGGAACATGCGCGGCTTGAGGATCACCGAGCGTGAGTCGGAGGTCGCCTCGCGATACGCATCATGTGCCGCGACCGCCCACAGCGCGAATGCGGCGAGAGCGAATATGACCGCGATGACGCGCGACGACCCGCCCTGGATCGCGGTGTAGAGCGCGACCGTCACCACCCAGAGGCTCAGCACCGCGCGCGCGATCGCCTGGCCCCAGAGACCGAGGTACGCGTGGCCCGCGCCCGGAAAGAACAGCGAGTACATCGCAACCGTTCCCGGGTCGCGCTCCTTGATGCGCGGTTCATCGGGCCGCACGGTGTCGGCGAGCGTCGCGCCGCACACCGGGCAGAGCGTCTGGCTGATGTCGTTGACCGTCTCGCACCGGGCGCACGTCCAGGTGACCTTGCGTCCCACGACGGTGAACGCCCCGCGGCGCGTTACCTGCTCGGCTCCGGGCGTTTCCGGGGCCGGCTGTGCGGCCGGGGCTTCGGGCGCCGACGTCTCGGGCGCCCGCTCCTGCTGGGCCGAGGGTTCGGGCACCGTCTGCACCGGGGGCGGCGGAGGCGGTGGAGGCGGCGCGGTGAAGCGCTTGAGACACTGCCCGCACCAGTCCGCGCCGGCGCGGTTGACCGCCCCGCACGACGGACAACGGATCGTTTCGGTCATATCAGCCACGCTACCCACCCCGACAGCATCGGCGAGCCCGCCGCCCGTCTTGAAGGCCGAGTGGTCGCCACGCGCCCCTGTATGGCATTTCACGACCACTCGGCGAGGCTGGGAGGGGCTAGCCGTACTGGTGCTCGGGGCCCGGGTAGGTCCCCGCGGCGACCTCGGTCATGAACTCGGCCGCGGCCCGCTTGATCTCCTCGCCGAGGTTGGCGTAGCGCTTGACGAACTTGGGGCTGTAGTCGGTCGCGATCCCGAGGAAGTCGTGGAACACGAGCACCTGACCGTCGGTGTGTGGCCCGGCGCCGATGCCGATGGTCGGGACCGAGACCGACTCGGTGACCTCCTTGGCGAGCGGCGCGGGCACGGCCTCGAGCACGAGCGAAAAGATCCCCGCGGCCTCGAGGTCCTTGGCGTCCTGCACGATGCGGTGGGCCTGCTCGTCGCTGCGGCCCTGGACCCGGAAGCCGCCGAACTGGTTGACCGACTGCGGGGTGAGACCGAGGTGTCCCATCACCGGGATCCCGGCCTCAACGAGGCGGTCGGTGAGCTCGAGCACACGGGCGCCGCCCTCGAGTTTGACCGCGTTGGCGCCGGCCTCTTTGAGGAAGCGGCCCGCGTTTCTGATGCCGTCCTCGACCGAGCCCTGGTAGCTCATGAACGGCATGTCGCCGACGACCATCGCGTTGGTGGTGCCACGCGATACCGCGGCGGTGTGATGGAGCATGTCCTCCATCGTCACCGGCAGGGTCGTGTCGTACCCGAGCATGACCATGCCCAGGCTGTCGCCCACCAGGATGATGGGCACGCCCGCCTCGTCGAGGAGCCGGGCGGAGAGAGCGTCGTACGCGGTGAGCATCGCAAAGCGCTCGCCGCGTTCCTTGAAAGCGCGGATGTCGCGCAGGGTGATCGGCACTGTCGCCTCCTTAGGTAGGTAGCCGCAGGCCCTTACAGCTTACGCCTCAGATGAAGATGAGCGCGCGCGGCTCCCTTGCCTGACGCCGCTTTTTCTTCTTCTTCTTCTTTTTCTCGTCCTGGATCTCGTAGTCGCTCCCAACCTGGGTGTCGTCGACGGTGGGCCCCACGAGTCGGCTTTCTGCGCCGGTGTTGTTGAGGACCCGGGCCCACGGGGCGTCGATGACCGAGCCCTTGGCAAGTGCCTCGTGGGCGTCGCGCGGGATCGTGACGGTGATTAGGCCGCTCTCGTCCGACGCCTCGGTGATCTCGAGCTCGCCCTCGATCGGTTCGAAGTCGTCCCCCGAGCACTCGTCGTCAAGGCGCCCAAAGGACTCGCCCACCCACGTCGGTCCCTCGACGATCGCCTCCCACTCCAGGCAACCGTCTTCCGCGTCCCCGGGATTGGTGTTGACCCGGTAGACATAGGAGGCGTTGCTTGACGGAGGCGGCACTTCGGTCTGGATGTGGACCGTGATGGTCTCCTCGTCGTTCGTAAACCACACGCGCAGGAGATCGCTAACGCTGAGATCGGCAGGAGTCGTCTGGTCGTCGCCCTGGTAGTTGGCGTCCCCCTCCGGATCCTCAATCTGGACCACTTCGGGCACCTCGGGCGGCGGCTCGGGAGGAGGATCTTGTGCCCCCGCCGGGAGCATCGTCCCCCATGCTCCGACTGCCGCCATCGTGACGATTGCAAGAATCCGCCCGGTCATGTCACACCCCCTGAGCCCACGGGTAACCCCGCTGTACCGCCACAAAGAGAGTTCGGCGCGGCCGGGCCCGTTCCTCCCGCCCGCCCGGGACGCGAGAAAGGGGGCCGAGTGGCCCCCTTCTCTGCACGTCGGCTAATGATTTAGTCGCGCGGCTCCTCCCCCTCGGGCTGCGGCTCGTTCTCGACCGGGCCGAGCCACAGCTTGATCGGGAACTCGCCACCCTCGCCGAGCCAGTTGACCGCCTCGACGGTCCACCCGCCGCAGTCGTTCGTGCCGATGCCGACGAGCTTCTCCGTACTCGCGGTCGACTCCCCGCCGTGACCTTCGTTGTTGCCCTGGTCTCCCGCGGGAGTCTCCTGGAATGGGTTGAAGTCGTGGGAGCGCGCCGCGTAGCTCCCGTCGGGGTGGAGCAGCTCGAGGTCGTAGTCGCGCCGAGTGGGAAACTCGAACAACGCGTAAAGTCCTACGTTGGGATTCTTGCTGTCGATCTGGACGTTGAAGTACGTACGCGACGGATCCTGGACGAGGAACAGGAAGTCGGCGAGCGAAGCGTCAAGCGCCACAGGCTGCTCGACCGGCTCCTCCTCGGTCGCCGCGTCGGTGATCTTGATCGTGTCGGCCTCGGCGCCGAGCTCGCCAGGCTGGAAGGCCTTGCACTGGGCTGCCTTCTTGCCGCCCTTCCCGCCCTTCTTCTTTTTCTTGGCCTTGGCGCCCTTCTTGCCCTTGATCTTCTTCTTCTTGTCCTTCTTTTTCGCCTTTTCTTCCTCGCCGGTAATCGTGTATTCGGTCCCGACCTCAGTGTCGTCCACACTGGTAGTGGCGAAGCCTACGGTCGTGTGCTCACCGACGGTTGGGGAACTACCCCTCGCGGTTGGATCCGTCAGGACCTGTCCATCTTCGAGCAGAGGACTGTATGAGCGGGGGAACTTGAATGTGGTGATACCAGTTCCCTCCGGTCCCTCGGCGACGGTGAACTCGCCGTCGACTGCATCGTTGAAGATGCTTGTCCCGACGTTGCACCGATCGAGGAGCCGGATCCACGGGTCGTCGAAGTAGGTGCCTCCCCCGGGTGAGCTACCCGGGATGGTGCCGAGGAAACGAAGACACCCCTGACTGCTGCTCCCTGCCTCGCCCTCGCCCGGACTGGTGAAAGCCTGATACGTGATTCCTACGCTGGCCGGTGGAGCGGCAACAGTTTGGAAGTGAACGGAGATTGACTCCGCGTCATGCGTGAACCAGATCGCCAACAGATCCGCCACGGTGCTGACACCGCGGGGACCCTCGTGATTGTGCCCTAACCCCGGAGCAGTACCTTCGTTTATGTAGTTCGCGTCGTTGGGCGGATCAGTGATGTTTGGCTCGGCAGGAATCTCTGGAACGTCCTGCGCTCGTACCGGTCCCCCGGTCGCCATCACCGATGCGACAAG
>JBOGXF010000197.1:0-40260 GCA_050694275.1 Actinomycetota bacterium
CAGACGGTCAACGACCCGGAGCTCGGGATCGACATCTGGAACCTCGGGCTCGTCTACGAGATCGCCGTCGACGACGACAACAACGTCAAGATCGACTTCACCTTGACGACCATGGGATGTCCGATCGCCCCCCTCATCGACGAGCAGATCAAAGAGGGGACCGCCCACATCGAGGGCATCGGCGAGGTCACCACCGAGTGCGTCATGTATCCGCCGTGGACTCCCGAAAAGATGAGTCCGCTCGCGCGCTCGGCCCTCGGCTTCGTCTGAGCCGCTCGCGCTTCATAGGTAAACTGCGGCGGTCATGGCGCTCGTTACGCTCCGCTCCCTGCTGCGCGAGCGCGCCGACGGTCACGACGAGGTCGAGATCGACGGCGCCACCATCGCAGACGTCCTCGCACGACTGGAACGGAGCTATCCCGAGCTCGCCGGGTGGGTCCTCGACGAGCGCGGCGAGATCCGGCGCCACGTCAGCATCTTCCTCAACGATCGCAGGGCCGGGCTCGAGGAGCCCGTGACGGCACAAGACACCGTCCACATCATCCCGGCGATCTCGGGGGGCGCCGACGCCGAGCTGCTGGTGGGGACCCGCAAGGGCCTCTTCGTGCTCCGGGGCCCGCGCGGCGGCCCGATGGAGGCCGCCGGGCGCAAGTTCGAGGGGCAGGTGGTGGAGTACACGCTGCGTGATCCCCGCACCGGCACCTATTACGCGGCGGTGACCCACGGGCAGTACGGACCCCACCTGTTCTATGCCGACGACCCGTTCGGCGACTGGCGCGAGGCCGAGGGACCGTCCTTTCCCGACGACGCGGGAGCCTCCGTCGATCGCATCTGGCTCGTCGAGCCGGGGGAGGAGGACGGCGTGCTGTGGGCCGGGGTTGCCCCCGCGGCACTGTTCAAGAGCGGGGACGGGGGCCGGACGTGGGCCCTCAACCGGGCGCTGTGGGACGATCCCACCCGGCCCCGGTGGCAGGGCGGCGGCGGGGGGCTGTGCCTGCACTCGGTGTGCACCTGGCCGGGGGATCCGGGCCGGCTCGCGGTCGGCATCTCCGCCGTGGGGATGTGGTTGAGCGAGGACGGCGGCGTGTCGTGGCGTCGAGGGGTCAAGGGCCTCGAGCCGCGTTATCTCCCCGACGAATCCCGGGCCGATGCCTTCGACCTCTGCGTGCACGACGTCAAGCGCCACCCGCTCCGGCCCGAGACCCTCTACCTGCAGTTCCACGGCGGCGTCTATCGTTCCGACGATTCCGGCGAGACGTGGATCGACATCGGAACCGACACGGGCCTGCCGTCCGACTTCGGCTTCCCCCTGGTGATCGATCCGCGCGACCCACAGAGAGCGTTCGTGATCCCGCTAGCGTCCGATGCCGATCGGGTCACGCCCGAGGGCAAGGTGTGCGTCTACGCGACGACCGACGGCGGGCAGTCGTGGACCCCGCTCGGAAACGGTCTTCCGCAAGCCGATGCCTACCTCACCGTCCTGCGCCAGGCGTTCTGCGACGACGGCGGCGATCCACTCGGGCTTTACTTCGGCGCGACCTCGGGCGAGGTGTTCGGATCGGCCGACGGGGGCCGGACGTGGACGACGGTTGCGGAGCGCCTCGCCCCGGTCACGTCGGTGCGCGCCTCTCCGGCATGACCTCCCGGCTCACCCACCTCGAGTGCGCCCGCTGCGGCGCGACCCACGACGCGCAGGTCCTCCAGCAACGATGTCACTGCGGTGGGACCCTTCTCGCGCGCTACCACCTCTCTCCGATGCCTCTCGAAGACCTGCGTTCGCATCCCTCGGGCATGTGGCGCTACTGGCCGCTGCTGCCTATCCTGGGCACTCCGATCGAGCTGGCAGAGCCGATGACCCCGCTGTTGTTCGCCCCCAGGCTCAGCGCCCGCTGGGGACAGAAGGTCTACGTGAAGGACGAGTCGCCGCTTCCCGGAGGGACCTTCAAGGCGCGCGGCGCCGCGGTCGGGCTGTCGCGCGCCGTCGAGCTCGGCGCGAAGAGCCTGGTCATGCCGAGCGCCGGCAACGCCGGAGGGGCATGGTCCCTTTATGCCGCCCGGGCCGGGATCCCGATCACCGTGACCATGGCCCGCACCGCCCCCGCGATGAACCAGGCGGAGGTGCTGGCGGCGGGCGGGGACCTGGAGCTCGTGGAGGGGACGATCGCCGACGCCGGCACCCGGGCGAAAGAGATCGCCGAGGAGACCGGCGCGTTCCTGGCCGCGACTTTCTCCGAGCCCTATCGGCTCGAGGGCAAGAAGAGCGCGTGGCTCGAAACGTTCGACGCGCTCGGGGACCCATGGTCGATGGGGCTTCCGGCGACGATCGTGACCCCGGTCGGCGGCGGGGTCGCGGCGATCGCCGCCCTCAAGGGGGCCGAGGAGGCGGTCGCGATGGGATGGGCGAAGGGACCGCCTCCCCGGATCGTCGGGGTCCAGTCGGAGCGGTGCGCTCCGATCGTGCGCGCGTTCGAGCGCGGCGAGACCGAGGTCGCTCCCTGGGACGGTGACCCCACGACGATCGCCGCAGGGCTCCGGGTCCCGGCCCCCTCGGAGGGCGGGCTCGTCCTCGACCGTGTACGCGCGTCGAAGGGCACGATGGTGGCGGTCACGGAGGACGAGATCGTCGCCGCGGTGCGCGACCTCGCCTCAACCGAAGGGATCTTCGCCTGCCCGGAAGGCGCGGCGACCGTCGCCGCGGCCGACCGGCTTGCCTCCGTCGGCGAGCTCGCCGGTCCGGTCGTCCTCTACAACACGGGGGCCGGGGCCAAGTACGCGGACCTGCTCGCAGCCGCGGGCCTGACGACCTAAAACGCCGGCCGGTTAGGGCTCATGCCAGGTCTGATTGAGCGTTGATGGTGTAGTTCCATTCGCCGTGGAAGTCGTGGGGGTGGAGGGGGACGACGGCGAGTTGGGCGTCGGTGATCTTGACGCCTTTGGGATACCAGTTCGGGTCGTAGGCCGCTTGGATCGTCAGCCCCGTTTGGGTGCTGGTGGCGGAGATGAGCTCGATGATGGTGCGCAGGCTTGTGAGGGGACGCCCTCGCCAGTTCATGGTGATGAAGCTGAACATGCGGTGCTCGATGCGGTTCCACTTGGAGGTGCCGGGTGGGTAGTGGCACACCGTGATGCGCAGACCGGTCTCGGCCGCGAGGCGACCAAGCTCGACCTTCCAGGCGCGGCGCCGATAACCGTTGGAGCCGCCGGCGTCGGCGGTGATGAGAAGCCTGGTGGCCGTCGGGAAGCGCGCGCGGCCCATCTGGTTCCACCACCGACGGATCGACTCGACCGCGAACTCGGCGGTGTCGGCGACGTCACCGACGCTGATCCAGCCTTCGTCGTTGGCGACGTCGTAGATCCCGTAGGGGATCGCCTTGGCGCGCTCGCCGAGGGCGCGGTCGGCGAAGTCATGGACGTTGACCCGTTCGGGTTCGCCCGCCGGCGCCCATTCCGTACCGCCGTTGGCGTAGCTGCCGATCAGCTCTTTCTTCTTGGTGTCCACGCTGATCACCGGTTGGCCGTCGTCGATGAATCCAGCGGCCATGTCGCTGAGATATCGAAACTGGGCGTCCCGATCGCGGTGCTGAGCGCCCTCGGTCACCTTGGCATTGGCCTGCAACGAATAGCCGAGGCGGTGCAGCAGACGCAGCACCGTGCGCGACGACACCTCGAAGCCTCGGCGCACCAAATCGTCGGCCAGGTTGGTCGACGACTTGGAGGTCCAGCGCAGCAACGACATCGGGTCGCCGCGGGTCTCGGGATGCACGAGCTCGTCGAGCGCTTTGAGGAGCCCGGGCTGCTTGTCAATCAACAACTTGTCGCCGCCCCCGGGCGCTCGCAGCCGAGCCGACGGCTCGATCCCGGTCGTGACTTCGGCCTCGGCCTTGATCACCGTGTTGCGGCTCATGCCTGAGGCGCTAGCCACCGCGGTCTTGCCCCCGCGGCCCAGCATCTGTGCTGCGGCGCCTGCCACGACCCGCCGCTGCACCTCGTCCATGTGCGGCAGGGTCACCTCGAAGAATCGCGCGAGCGCCTCCTGCGTGACCTCCACACAGTCACGATACTACGCGCGTTCTATCCTGGCGTGGATCCTTAGATCCGCGCTTGACGGGTTCTGCCCGAGCCCTTACTATCGAACATACGTTCGTATCCCCGGTGGGCCCGCTTTACTCCCCGGTACGGGTTGTGGGCGACGGACAGGGGGACCCCCCGGCCCCCCGTCGCCCCCCACCGGGACCGAACGGCCCCGAGGACTCGGTGACCAAGCGCTACGACGACGAGATCGATGTGAGCTATGACCCGAAGTGCGGAGGCGCGCCGCTCTCGTTTTCCTGGCGCGGTCACCGCTACGAGGTCGACCAGCCGCTATCGATGTGGCGCGAAGCGGACTGGACCACCGGCTCGGACCGCGATTACCACCGCGTGCTCGCCCGCCCCGCCGGCGCGCTCGCCACCGGCGAGATCGACGCCGATGGTTTCATGCCGGGGACCGGCGCGGTCTACGACGTCTACCGCACCAACGGGACGTGGAGGCTCGCCCGCGTATGGGACTGACGTGAGCGGGTTCGTCCATCTCCACTGCCACACGACGTGGTCGTTGCTCGACGGCGCGATCCCGGCTGATCACCTCCCTCATTTGGCGGCCGAGCGCGGCTACGACGCGGTCGCCATGACCGACCACGACTCGCTGCTGGGGGCGGTGCGGTTCGCCCGGGCATGTGAGGCGGCCGGCATCAAGCCGATCTACGGCGCCGAGCTAACCGTGTCCGGCGGGGGCCACGTCACCGTCATCGCTCGGAACAAGACTGGCTACGCCAACCTTTGCCGCCTCATCACCACGGGGCATCTCTCCAACGAGAGGGGGCATCCCTCGGTCGCGTTCGAGGACGTCGCCGAGCGGGCCGAGGGGCTCTTCGTGCTGTCCGGGTGCGAACGGGGCGAGGTCGCCCGGCTCGCCGCGGCCGGGCGCATGCCCGCAGCGGTCGCCGCGGCCCGCAAATGGCGCGACGCGATCGGGGACGGCTACCGCATCGAGGTCTTCGATCACCGCGGCTACGGCGACCGGACCCTTCGCGACCGGTTGCTGGAGGTCGCCCGGGATGCCGTGATCAGCGCAGTCGCCACCAACGACGTCCACTACGTCGATCCGGTCGATGCGATCACCCACGAGCTCCTGCACTCGATCCACGACATCGTCCCGCTGTGCAGACCCAGGCGCTGCGGGCCAACTCCGAGTACGGTTTCAAGTCGCCCGCCGAGATGCGGGGCCTGTTCGCCGATCATCCCGAGGTCACAGACGAAACCCTGCGCATCGCCGAGGCGTGTGACTTCGTCCCCGATCTCGGCGTCTATCACTTCCCTCATGTACCCATGCCGCCGGGGCAGACCCCAACCGGGCTCCTCGCCCGGCGCTGCTTCGAGGGCGCTCGCCGGCGGTACGGATCGATCTCCCGGGCGGTCGAGGATCGCCTCCAGCACGAGCTGAGGATCATCTTCGACGCAGGCTTCGCGGCGTATTTCCTGCTCGTCGCCGACATCGTCGCCCACATCCGGGAGGCGCTCGGGATCAGATGCGCCTGCCGGGGGAGCGCGGCGGGCTCGCTTGTGTGCTACGTGCTCGGGATCTCCGACGTCGATCCGGTGCGCTACGACCTCCTGTTCGAGCGTTTCATGAACTCTCGACGCGACGAGCTTCCCGATATCGACATCGACGTCGAGTCCCATCGTCGCGAGGAGGTCCTGACTTACATCCTCGACACCTACGGGGCCGAGCAGACCGCGGTGTGCTGCATGGTCGACACCTTCAGGGCCCGCATGGCGATCCGCGAGGTCGGCAAAGCCCTCGGGCTCCCGGCCGAGGAGGTCGATCTCGTCGCCAAGGCGTTTCCCCGGGTGCGGGCGCGCGACATTCCCCGGGCGATCGAGCGGCTCCCCGAGCTCGCCGGGACCAACCTGCGCGCGGGTCAGCTCGAGCGGCTGTTCGAGCTGTGCCTCGCGATCGACGGCTTCCCCCGCCATCTCGCCCTTCATCCGTCGGGGGTGATCCTGTCGTCGCCGGACCTCAAGGACCGGGTCCCGATGCAGGAGAGCTTTCAGGGCTTCACGATGCTTCAGGCCGACAAGGACGACGTCGAGGAGCTCGGGCTGGTCAAGCTCGACGTCCTCGGGGTGCGGATGCTGTCGGCGATCACTCATGCCGCCTCGGAGATCGAGCGCACCTCGGGCGAGCGGCTCGATATCGACTCCGTTCCTCACGACGACGAGGCGACGTTCGAGCTCATCCGGTCGTCGAAAACGCTCGGGTGCTTTCAGATCGAGTCCCCGGGCCAGCGCGAGCTGCTCGCCCGCTTCCAGCCCGACCGCTTCGAGGACCTCATCGTCGACATCTCGCTGTTCCGCCCGGGCCCGGTCAAATCCGACATGGTCGGCCCGTATCTCGAGCGTCGCCACGGATTCGAGGAGGTTCGCTATCCGCATCCCCGGCTCGCGCCGATCCTCAGGGAGACCAACGGGATCATCGTCTACCACGAGCGGTCGTGGCCGCGACCACCGGGTGCTCTCTCGCCGACGCGGACTTCGTTCGTCGCCACCTCGACCGGGGTGGGGACGAAGGTCCCGGAGGGGTCTCCGACGGCAGCGTCCCGGAACCACTCGCCCGCTGGTTCCAGTCGCGAGCGGTCGAGAACGGCTTCACCCCGGCTCAGGCCGAGGCCCTGTGGAAGGAGGTCTTCAGCTTCGCGTCGTTCGGCTTCTGCAAGTCGCACGCGGCGGCCTTCGCCCTGCCCTCGTACGTCTCGGCCTATCTGAAGACGCATCACCCGGCCGCGTTTTTGGCCGGGGTCCTGACCCACGAGCCCGGGATGTACCCGCGCCGGCTGATCGTGGCCGACGCCCGCCAAATGGGCATCCCGATCCTGCCGATCGACGTCAACCGCTCGGATGCCACCTACCGGGTCGAGCCGGCCGGGAGGTCGCACGGCATCCGGCTCGCGCTCTCGAGCGTCCGGGACATCTCCGACGCCGAGATCGCCTCGGTCGTCGCGGCCCGCCAAAGGGGCCCGTTCGTCTCACTCGAGGACCTGTGGCGCCGCAGCGACCTGTCGCAGCCCGTGCTCGAGCACCTCGTGCACGTCGGGGCGCTCGACTCCATCTCCGGGAAGCGATCGCGTCGCGAGCTGCTGTGGCGGGCGCTCGATCTCGCCAAGGAGCGCAAGCCGGTCAGAGGAACCCAGCTCCAGCTCGCCCTCGACGAGCCCATCGCCGAGCCGCTTGCGGGCCTGCCCGCCTACTCCTCTAGGGATCAAACCGAGGCCGAGCTCGAGGTCAGCGGCATCGACGCCCGCTGCCACGTCATGGACCTCTACCGGCCGCTCCTTGCCGAGATCGGCTGTGTCCCCGCGGAGCGGCTCGGACGCCAGCCCAACCGGTCGGAGGCGTGGATCGCGGGGGTCAAGGTCGCGAGCCAGACGCCTGCGATCCGCTCGGGCCAGCGCATCATCTTCGTCACCCTCGACGATCTCACCGGACCGATCGACGTCACCGTGTTCGAGCGAGCCCAGCCCCGCTGCGCCCGCACGGTGTTCCATTCGTGGCTCCTGCTGGTCAGGGGCGAGGTTCGCAAACGCGGCGGGGCATCGCGGACTCGGGTCACCGATCCCGACGCCGTCGGCATCACGATCGTCGCCGAAGAGGCGTTCGACCTCGCCGAGCTGGCGCGCGACCGCGCCGCCGGGCACGACCTCGCCGCCGCCCTCGATCGCCAGCGCCGGCGTCGGTCCGTCGCCGGCCTCGAGCACAAGGATGGGCCCAAGAGCAAGCTGTGGCACGCGAGCGGGGGCTCGGCCGGCCGCTGACCCATGCACACATGTCCCAAGATCGTGTGGTCGGAGTGGTCGATGGCCGACCGCGCCGACCAGTGGGACCACACCGACCACAGAGTTTTAGAGGCACATGTGGGCCGTCGCGCCGGCCCTACAGGTCCGGCAGCCGCTGCCTGAGCTTCAGCACCGGCTCGAAGAGGTCGCCCTTCTTGTCGACTCGGCGCAGGACCTCGTGGGCCTCGAAGACGAGAGCGTCGGGATCCCCCTTGGCAAGGGCTCGGTCTACCTCGTCCCACGTCACCGGGGTCGACACGGTGGGGCGGGGCCGCCCCCTCAGCGAGTAGACGCCGACGGTGGTCTTGTGCTGGTTGTTCTGGCTCCAGTCGATGAACACTTTGCCCTTGCGCTCTGCCTTGGCCATGTTGGAGGTGACCTCGTCGGGAGTCTCGCTCTCGAGGCGCCGGGCCACGGCCCTAGCAAAGGGGTTGGTCTGACCATAAGTGACCTTCGTGTTGAGAGGAATGTAGACCTGGATCCCCTTGCTCCCGGACGTCTTGGCGAAGCTCTCGACGCCGTGATCGTCGAAGAGCTCGCGCAGGCGCACGGCGACCTCGGCGCACTCGAGGAGCCCGGCGCCCTCGCCCGGGTCGAGATCGAAGACGACCGCGGTGGGCCGGCCGATGTCCCGGCGTTTGTCGAGCGAGACGTGGAGCTCGAGGTTGGCGAGGTTGGCGGCCCACAGGAGAACGGATTTCGAGTTGAAGAGGCAGTAGTTCACCTTCTTGTTGTCCCGCTTGCGTCTGATCGCGACGGTGTCGACCCATTTGGGGCGGTGGGAGGGGCACGATTTCTCGTAGAAATGCTGGCCCTCGACCCCGTTGGGATAGCGTTTGAGGGTGATCGGGCGGTCCCTGAGATGCGGGACGAGGACGTCGGCGATATTCGAGTAGTAATCGACGACGTCCCACTTGGTAAAGCCGGTCTCGGGATAGAAGACCTTGTCGAGGTTAGACAGTTCGAGGCTGCGGTTTCCCATACGGATTTGGCGATCCTCCATGAGCAAGTCATACCCGCGTCTGGGGCAAACGGATACCTCGGACCGGGGAGGCGGGAAGCGTAGAGTGACAAAGTGAGCACTCCTACGCCGATTCTGCACGTCGACATGGACGCGTTCTACGCGAGCGTCGAGGCGATAAAGAATCCCGACCTCGCCGACAAGCCGGTCGTGGTTGGGGGCCAAGGGGGGCGAGGGGTCGTGACGTCCGCGTCCTACGCGGCCCGCGCTTTCGGGATTCGTTCGGCGATGCCGATGGTGGTCGCTCGGAGGCTCTGCCCCGTCGCAGCCTTCGTCCCCAACGACTTCCCCTCCTACCAGGACTACTCGACACGCATCCGAAGGACGTTCGAGACCTTTACGCCCCTCGTTGAACCCCTGTCGCTCGACGAGGCGTTCCTCGACGTCTCGGGGTCGGTCAAGCTGTTCGGGGAACCGGCCACGATCGCCGTCCGGATCAAGAGGGAGATCAAGGCCCTGGGTCTCGACTGCACGGTCGGGGTCGCGCCGAACAAGTTTCTCGCCAAGCTCGCCTCGGATGCCGCGAAGCCGGACGGGCTCATGGTCGTGGACCCGGACCGAGTCGCCGACTTCCTCCACCCGTTGCCGGTCCGGGCCCTGTGGGGGGTGGGGGAGCAGACCGGCGCGGTGCTGGAACGTCTCGGGCTTCGCTCGGTCGGGGACATCGCCCGGCTGTCCCGCCGCACCCTCGAGCGAGCCGCGGGCGACGCGCTCGGCGCGCATCTGTACCGACTTGCCCGAGGAATCGACGACCGCCCGGTCGTTCCGGCGGAGGCACCCAAGTCGATCGGCTCCGAGGAGACATATCCGTCCGATCTCGACTCCGCCGAGGACATCGTGCGCGAGATCCTGCGTCTGTCCGATCGGACCGCGTCCCGGCTCCGGGCCAAGGGGATGTGCGGCCGAACGGTCACGCTCAAGCTGCGCTACTCGAACTTCCAGACGATTACTCGTTCGAGAACCCTCGAAGAACCTGTCGACGTGACCGCCGATATCTACCGCTGTGTCCGATCCCTGTACTTGGCGCTCGATCCCCAGCGCCCACGGGTCCGGCTGTTGGGGGTCAGCATCAGCGGATTGATTCCCGGCCCTCCTACCAAGCAACTCGATCTCCTGCCGGATCGGGTGCCGGATTGGGTGGGAGCATCGGAGGCGATCGACGCGATCAGGCAACGCTTTGGAAAAGATGCGGTGGGCCCTGCGACCCTGCTCGAGTGGGACCCATACCCGGGCGCCGCCGATAAAATCAAGTGACCGTGCCTCTGTCGGAGCGAGAGCAGAAAATCCTCGACGAGATCGAGAGTCACCTCCACCAGGAGGACCCGAAGCTCGCGCGGGGTGGACGCCGCCGGGCCGCCCTGTCTGCCAGACTGGGAGGCGTCCTCTTCCTTGCCGGCTTCGCCGCCCTGATTGCTTTCTTTGTGGTCCAAAACGTCCTGCTCGGAGTTCTGGCGTTCGCCACAATGGTCGCCGGGATCGTGCTCATCGCGGGCTCTATGAGGGAGTCTTTCTTCGTCGGAGAGTCGCCCGCCGAACGCTTCTCTCGCGCATTTGGTCGATGGGAAGAGCGCTTGCGACAGCGTAACCGGCGGCTCTAGGAAGAAAGTTCGGCAAAAAAACTTCGCGCATTTTTCGTTTGCCCTGTTGTTCCACTTGTCGCGCCGGGACGATGCGCGCTACATTCGGCTCTGTTGCTTTTTCGAGTTGCGCATGACTACGGCGAAACGGTCTGATCGCATTGAAGCTTCACTGAAACGGCGGGAGGTTCGCGCGCTCTTATGGAGGGCTTTACCGCAGACCAGGCTTCTCGTTTCACAGGTTGCACCTCGCATCAGCTGAGATATTGGGATCGTGTGGGCCTCGTCCGTCCCGGAGTTCAATCGAGTGGGGGCCGGCCGGGAGTCCGCCGTCTCTACTCGTTCCGCGATCTCGTCGCGCTTCGCGTCGTCAAATCCCTGCTGGACGGAGGCATGAGTCTTCAGCGGGTGAGGCGCGCAATCGAGTACCTGAGAAAGAAGCAAGGGCTCGATCAGCATCTGTCCGAGGTCCGTCTGATGACCGACGGGAAGAGCATCTTCGAAGTCTGCCGAACAGACGGCGAAGTGCTCGACGCGTTGAAGGAGGGTCAGATGGCGTTCTTCATGGCGATCGACGACGTCGCGCGGGCCGTCGACGGGCAGGTGTCCCACTACCTCTACGACCGCGAGGAGTTCGTCGAGGCCCTCGAGCAGGTCGAGTCCAGGCTCGAGCGAGAACTCGCTCCCGCCCAGCAGCGCCGGCTCCGAGCCGCCCGTTAAGGGCGGGCCAGCCCGGCCGGCGAAAAGAGCCTGATCGCTCGTTCCCACCAGGTCGCGCGCGACCACAGGCGCGACCGCAGCGATCGAGCGAGATGCCGGGCCTCGGCCGCTTGTTCCGAGGACAAGCCCACCGGGGAGTACTGGGCGGCCTCATAGATCCCGGCAAGGCGCGTGGCGTCGGCGGCGGGGACCCGCCGCAGCGATGCCAGGCGAGCCGCGTAGGCGATCGCCGACTCCGATGCCGGACGGCGCGCGGCCAGTTGGGCGGCTTCGTCCTGGAAGTGGGCGAAGGCAGCGACCGCGGTGCCGACCGGAGTGTGCGCGCGGGAATATCTGCGCAGCGTCCGCCACTCTTTTGTGAGCGGCACCGCGACGAGGAACGCGATGACGAGGATCAGCAGCGTCGTGGATAGCCGCCGGAACGCAGGCCGCCACTCGATACCTTCGTCGAACTGTCCTTCGCCGCCGAGACCGGCACCGGTGGCACCGGTCACGTTCGGGTACCTGCCGAGCGCGTCGTCGTCGGGGATGTTGTTGGGCAGGCCCAGATTGCCGACATTCCCGAGACCGGTGCCGGGGCCCGCGGCCGCAGCCGAGGTGCCGGGAACCGTGTAAGAGGGAGGCCCGGCGATGTCGCGCGGCGTCGGCTCGAAGCGGACCCACCCGAACTCCTCGAAGTAGACCTCGGGCCATGCGTGCGCGTGGGTACCCCTCACGATGAACAAGCCCTGCTCGATGGAGGAGGGTTCGCCGGGCAAGAAGCCCACCGACACGCGTGACGCGTAGCCAAGCTCTCGGGCGAGCAGCGCGAACGCGGTCGAGAACTGCTGGCAGAAACCACGCCTCGTCTCGGTCAGGAACTGCGTCAGGTGGTCGTTCGTCGCCGAGGACTCGACGTCCTCGGAGTAGATGTAGTCGTTCCGGAGGCGATTCTGGATCGCGACGAGCCTCTCGTACGGGGTAGCTGAGCCGGCGACCCAGCGCTGGAGCAGATCCGTGACCGACTCGGAAACCGGAGGAGTGGTCGTGTAGGTCGCATCGTCGAGCAGGCCGGGCCGGGCGCTCCGGAGATTGCCGCGGCCGGGATCGGGAACAACCGATTCGACGATGTACCTGACGCCGCGATCGAGACCTCCGTCGAGCCGGAGCTCGCCGGTATCGACGTGGTACCGAACATCGGTTTGCTGCTGCCCTTCGGAACCCACCAGGACGACCGTCTCGGCCTGCGCCGCGGCCGGCATCTCGGCGCCTCGGAGGTTGGTGATTTCGATCTGTTGCTGAAGAGACCTGCCGGGCGCGGCCTGGTTGGTCCTGACGCCGTCGAAGGCGGACCCGAACTCACCATCGGCGCGCCTCCACGCGACGCCGTCGAACTCGACAAGCGATGCCAGTCGCCAGTAGGTCGTCGAACTCGACCGGACCGTAAAGAGCTCGAGGTCGGACTGGGTGAGCAAGGTCGGCTTGATGCTGACCATCAGATCGATGCGGGCCCCCGCTTCCGAGCCTTCCCCCAATCCCGCGCCGGAGCCCGACCCGAAGCCGGAGCGCCACCGGATGAGCCCGTCCTCGATGGCGGGAAACAGGAGAGGGGAAAAGAGGGCGGCGGCGAGACACGTCGCGCCCATACGCCGTGCGACGGAGCCCGTCAGGGCACGCGGCTCCTCGGCCGCCCGGTCCGACCACGCCGACATCCATCGTCCCCAGCTCCTGAGACGATGAGACGATTCGAGGCCCCAGTAGGTGAGCAAGGAGGCGAGGAAGACCACGAGGTAGAAGCTCTCGCCCTTACCGCGGCCGACGATTGTCAGCAGGCTGAACAACCCGAGCGGGACCACGGCGGCGACTACCGGTCGCTTCCACCGGAAGGTCGCGACCTCTCCGACAGTGGTCGCCAACCACAGCGCGGCGACCGTCAGGACGAGATAACCGGGCCGCAGGGGCGCCGGGGCAAAGTCGACGCGGCTCGCCTCGATGGCGCGGGTGACCGCATTGAACACCCCCGCCAGCGACTGAAGGGTGGGCAGCCCGTAGTAGGTGTGGCGCGCCTCGAAGACGAGGACGAGGTACCAGACGAGCACGCCGGACGACAGGAAGATGGTGGTGAACGACCACCCTCCCAGCCGGCGGACGACCACCGCGACGACAAACGCGATCATCATGCCGAGCAGGGCGGGGCCGACGTAGTCCCCGCCCTCGAAGACCAGCTCGAAAGAGAACAGCGTCGCGAAGAGGAGCCCGGCGAGGCCTAGACGGGCTCGGGCTTCAGTGCCCACCGGTCACCTCCTTCCGAGCGTGCGCGCGAAACGCGGGCGCCGAGGGCCCCCCATCTCGGCGCGAGCCAGTCGTCCGGTCCCATGGCCACCACCCGAATCCCGGCTGCCTGCAGCAGACGGCCGGCCTCGGCGATCTGCCGCTCACCTTCCCAGCGTGCCTTGGTCGGCTGCACGGAAAAACGATGAGCGGGAAACGAGATCGCGGTGACCTGGCGGAAACTTCTTCGGCAGCGGGTGAGCGCGAGGGCGATGTCGGCCGAGAGTGAACCTCCGACGACCACGAGCGCGGCCTCGCCGCCGCTCGACTCGATCCCAGAGAGTCGTGCGAGCAAGGCGTCGTCCCGGTTCGACGAAGCGAGGTCCAGAACGGCAAGGGCATCGAGACACCGAACGAAATGCTCGCTCCCGCGGCCCGCGGGCACGCCGGGAGAGTGCGCGCCCAGGAGGCGGTAGGAATAGCCGCTTCGGTGAAAGTGGTCGGCAAACGACGCCGCAGCCTCTACGGCCCGCTCGAACGACGATCCATCGTGTACGCCCTCGTACGGCATCGGCCCGTCGTCGAGCACGATGGTGGCGCGGTTGTGCCACGGAGTCTCCTCCTGGCGGATCATGTATCGAGAGCGTTTTGCGGTCGACGGCCAGTGAATCTTTCTGAGGTCATCCCCCTCCACGTATTCGCGCAGGGTGTAGAAGTCCTCCCCGCGCGCGGTCGTCGGCTGCCGGAGGGCGGCCGACGACATGCTTCGCCGCTCACCGATGTCACGCGGCGCAGTGAGATTCTCGACGCGGGGATGGATTAGGAAGCCGGTGACCCCGGAGATCTGCGTGCGCACCCGCGCCAGCGAGAAGGGGTCCACGAACGACAGGTTTAGAGGGCCGATCTCGTAGCGGCCCCGACGCCTCGCTCGTATGACGAACCGGGCGGCACGCTCGCCGGAGGGCTCGAGTCCCTGGATGGCAAAGCGCGCCGTCCCCAAGAGACCCTGTGGAAAGCGATCCTCGATCAGGACCAGGGGGGCGGCGCCGCGTCCCTCGTTTCGGACCTCGAGGGTGACCGTTACCGGCTGTCCCGCGTGCGCTCGTTCGGGGACGATCCTGCGGGCGACCGAGAGGTCGTGCGTGCCGAGGTTGACGACCGCTGCCGCGATCGCCACGAGCGCGATGAGGGCAAAACCGAGTTGCTCGAGCGGCTGGGCGCCGAACAGCCGACCGGCGGAGAGCACGATCGCCCCGGCCCCGATGAGCGTCCATCCTCGAGTGGTAGGCATGAAAAGCCCCCCGGGTTAGGCCTGCTCGCGGGCGGGGATCGGCAGCCGCCCGAGCAGGGCCTCGAGCACGTCTTCCACCGCGGCGCCGCGCATCTGAGCCTCCGGAGAGGACAGAAGACGGTGCGCAAGCACGGGGACCGCGAGGTCCTTGATGTCGTCCGGAACCACGTACTCACGTCCGCGGCTCGCGGCCAGGGCGCGCGACGACTTGAGTAGATACAGAGAGGCGCGCGGGCTCGCTCCGAGGTAGAGGTCGGAATGATCGCGGGTCGCTTCGGTGAGCTCGACGATGTATCGCTTGAGGGTGGGCGCAACGTGGACCTCCCGCGCCATCTTGACGAGCCGGATGACCTCCTCCGCGTCGGCGACGGCATCAAGATCCTCGAGCGGCGACCGGCTTCCATGAGTGTCGAGAATGTCGAGCTCCGAGGTTCGATTCGGATACCCGATCGACAGTCTCATCATGAAGCGGTCGAGCTGTGACTCCGGCAACGGGTAAGTGCCTTCATGCTCGACCGGGTTCTGGGTGGCGATGACCATGAACGGCGGATCGAGCTTGTGGGTGGTGCCGTCGACCGACACCTGCCGCTCTTCCATGCACTCGAGCAACGCCGACTGCGTCTTCGGCGAGGCACGGTTGATCTCGTCCCCGAGGATGACGTTGGCGAAGACCGCACCGGGCTTGAACTCGAATTGGCCCCTCGCTCGATCCCACACGTTGACCCCCGTGACGTCTGAGGGAAGGAGATCGGGGGTGAACTGGATGCGGCTCCACGAGCAGCCGACGGAGCGGGCGATCGATTTGGCGAGCATCGTCTTGCCCACGCCGGGGATGTCCTCGATCAGCAGGTGGCCCTCGGCGAGGAGGGCCACGAGCGAGAGGCGTATGACCTCGTCCTTGCCCTGGATGGTGTGCTCGACGTTGGCGGCGATGCGCTCGAAGGAGGACTGAAAATCGGTGAAATCGTCGATCTCGGTCAAGTGGGCTACCTCGTGCTCGGGTCTGGGCACTCAGGTTAGCAGCGCCCCCTCGTTACTCCTTACTGGGACGTTCGACCCATCCCTTTGGTTCCCCCCCCAAAGCGGGGGAGAAAGGCCGCCACCGCTACTACCTGGGTAGTACGGAAGTCCCCGGGCCGCGTATACTGCCGTCTGTCACCGTTGCTCTGGGGGAGGTATGCGTTCCGATGCTTAAGTCCAAGAAGCTGTTCGCGCTGTTGTTCGCGATGACGCTCGTCGCGGCGGCATGTGGAGGAGACGATGGCGACGGCGACGGAGGTGACGCCGAAGAGGCGACCGCGACCCTGACGTTCGCGGGGGCGGCGGATCCCATCGTGCTCGACGGGTTCCTCGTGTCCGACGGTGAGTCGCTGCGCGCGATAGACCAGATGTTCGAAGGTCTCGTGACGCTCGAGCTCGGCGGCACGGAGCTCGAGCCCGGGCTGGCAACCGACTGGGAGGCATCGGAAGACGGCACCGAGTGGACGTTCAACCTGCGCGACGGCGTGACGTTCCACGACGGCGAGCCGTTCAACGCCGACGCGGTCTGCTTCAACTTCGAGCGGTGGTTCAACGCGAAGGGCTCGTTCCAGAATCCCGCCGCGACTTACTACTGGCAGACGGTGTTCGGCGGCTTCGCCGAGACCGATCCCGACAGCGGCGCACCGGAGGACTCGCTGTACGAGAGCTGCGAGGTGGTCGACGAATCGACGGTGACGCTCACGCTCACCAGTCCGTCCGCCGCGTTCCTCCCGGCCATGGCGCTTACCAACTTCACGTTCGCGAGCCCGGCGGCGCTCGAAGAGTTCGACGCCGACGCGGGCCGGGTCGACGCCGAAGGGATCTTCCGGGCAACCGGGACCTACGGCACCGAGCACCCGACGGGAACGGGGCCGTTCATGTTCCAGGAGTGGGTCCGGGGCGATCACCTCACGATGGTCCGCAACCCCAACTACTGGGGCGAGATCGAGGGCAATATCGGGACCTTGATCTTCAGGCCGATCCCCGACAACGCGGCGCGCCTCCAGGCGCTGCAGACCGGCGAGATCCAGGGTTACGACCTCGTCGAGCCGCAGGACTTCGAGACGATCTCGGGCGATGCCAACCTGCAGCTGCTCGAGCGGCCCGCGTTCAACGTCGGCTACATCGGATTCACCCAGACGATCGAGCCGCTGGACGACATCGCGGTGCGGCAGGCGATTGCCCACGCGATCGACCGCCAGGAACTCGTGGACGCGTTCTACGCGGGACAGGGCGAGGTCGCGCACGAGTTCATGCCCCCCGAGCTGTTCGGCTACGCCGACGACGTCACCCAGTACGAGTTCGATCCCGATAGGGCGAGACAGCTCCTCGAAGACGAGGGCTACACGCTCCCGGTCGAGATCGGTCCGTTCGCGTTTCCGACCGACGTGTCGCGGCCGTACATGCCCGATCCGAGAGCCAACTTCCAGGCCATGGTCGAAGACCTCGAGGCGTGCTGCTTCACGGTCCAGACCACCTCCGATACGTGGAGTCCGGACTTCCTCGACAAGGCCCAGGGTGGTGACTACGCCCTGCATCTGCTCGGGTGGACCGGCGACTTCGGCGATCCCGACAACTTCCTGGGGACGTTCTTCCAGTCGGAGCAGGCGGCGTGGGGCTTCGACAACGAGGAGATCTTCAACTGCCTCGACGACGCCGAGGTGGAGACCGACGAGCAGACCCGCACCGAGTTGTACGAGGAGTGCAACCGCATCATCATGGACTTCCTGCCGGGCCTGCCCTACGTCCACACGAAGCCGGCGCTAGCGTTCACCCAGAACGTCACCGGTTACGTTCCGAGTCCGGTGTCGCTCGAGCCGTTCTCCGTCGTCACGGTCGAGGGTCAGTAGTAGAGGATCGAACAGGCAAGAGGCGCGGGGCGATGACCCCCGCGCCTCTTGTGTTTGCCTGATGCTCGCCTAGGCTCGAGGCAGATGCTGAGGTACATCGCCCGCCGGTTGCTGCTGCTGATCCCGATCCTCATCGGGTTGTCGATCCTCGTGTTCGTGTTCATCCGCGCGCTCCCGGGGGGGCCCGCCATCGCCCTGCTGGGCGAGCGCGCTACCGAAGAGTCCGTCGAGGCGATCGAGCGAGAGCTGGGGCTCGACCGTCCGCTCCACGTCCAGTACTTCAAGTACGCCGGCAACCTCGTCACCGGCGACCTCGGCAGCTCGATCTCCACGCGCCGTCCGGTGTCCGAGGAGCTCGTGCAGCGTTTCCCGGCGACGGTCGAGCTCGGTCTGGCGGCGATGCTCTTTGCCATCGTGGTGGGCGTTCCCCTCGGATACGTCGCAGCCAAGCGCTATCAGGGCGTCGTCGATCAGCTCAGCCTCGTGGGCTCGCTAATCGGGATCAGCTTTCCGATCTTCTTCCTCGCGTTGATCCTCAAGTTCGTGTTCGCTGTCAAGCTCGGGTGGCTACCGAGCATCGGACGGATCGACGTCACGCGCGCGCTCGATCACCCGACCAACTTCTACGTCCTGGACGCGATCGTCGCCGGCGATATGGGCGCGCTCGTCGACGTGCTCAAGCACCTCGTGCTGCCGGCGATCGCGCTGGGCACCATCCCACTCGCGATCGTCGCCCGTATCACGCGCGCCGCAACCCTGGACGTGATGAACGAGGACTACGTCCGGACCGCGCGCGCCAAGGGGCTCGACCCGATGGTCGTCGACCGGCGGCACATCTTGCGCAACGCGATGCTTCCGGTGGTGACCGTCGTCGGCCTTCAGACCGGTCTACTGCTGACCGGTGCCGTTCTGACCGAGACGGTGTTCGCGTGGAATGGGGTCGGACTGTGGATGCTCAACGCCATCCGCTTTCGTGACTTCGCGGTCCTTCAGGGCGGCATCCTGTTCTTCGCGGTCGTAGTCGTCGTGGTCAACCTGCTGGTCGACATCTCGTACGCGTTCCTGAACCCGAGAATCAGGTACCGATGAGTGTCGCCGAAGCCGAGGCCCAAGAGCTACGCGTCGAGCAGCCGTCGGGGCTGTGGCGAGACGCATTCGACCGCCTGCGGAGGAACCCGGCGGCGATCGTCGGGTTCGTGCTGATCTCGGTGTTCGTGCTGGGGGCCGTGTTGGCGGAGCAGATCGCGCCCTTCGGGACCCGCGCGCAAGTTGGCCCCCTCGACGTCAATCCCGCCGGTCCGTCGGCCGAGCATCTCATGGGTCTCGACGAGCAGGGGCGGGACTTCTTCTCGCGCGTCGTGTTCGGCGCGCGCTTCTCGCTGCTCGCCGGGCTCGTCTCGGTCGCGATCGGTCTCTCAATCGGGCTCTTGCTCGGCGCCACCGCCGGCTACCTCGGGGGATGGGTCGACACCCTGATCATGCGGGTCATGGACGTCATGCTGTCGATCCCCGGACTGTTGCTCGCCATCGGTCTCGTGACGGCTCTGGGTCGCGGGCTCTTCCAGGTCATGATCGCCGTCGGGGTGGTCAACATCCCGATCTTCGCCCGGCTGCTGCGGGGGGCGATCCTCGCACAACGCGAATCCGATTACGTGCTCGCGGCGCGCTCTCTCGGCGTCCCAGGACGCAGGCTCTTGCTCGTGCACATCCTGCCGAACTCGCTCGCGCCGGTGATCGTGCAGGCGACACTGGCGATGGCGACCGCGATCATCGACGTCGCCGGCCTCAGTTTCGTCGGGCTGGGTCCGGCCGATCCGCGTCTGCCGGAGTGGGGCGCCATGCTCGCCGAGAGCGCCGACCGGCTGGGGCAGGCGACACATCTCGTGTTCTTCCCCGGTTTCGCCATCGTGATCAGCGTCCTCGGGCTCAACCTCATCGGCGACGGGCTGCGTGAGGCCATCGACCCCAAGCTGAGGTCATGACCGAGCCCCTGCTGTCGGTCCGCGACCTCGAGGTCAAGTTCTTCACCCGGCGTGCCACCGTGCACGCGGTCCGGGGCATCTCTTTCGATCTCGCTCCCGGCGAGACCCTCGGGATAGTCGGGGAGTCCGGTTGCGGCAAGAGCGTGTCGACACTCGCGATGCTCGGCATCCTCGCCAGGCAGGGCCGGGCGACGGGCGGCGAGGTCGCCTTCGAGGGCAGGGACCTGCTGAAGCTCCCCGATTCCCAGCTCCGCCAGATCCGGGGGCGCGACCTCGCGATGATCTTTCAGGACCCGATGACGTCGCTGAACCCGGTGCTGAAGATCGGGCGCCAGCTCACCGAGACGCTGGTCAAGCACCTCGACATGGGCAAGGACGACGCGATGGATGAGGCCGCCCGGCTTCTCGACCGTGTCGGCATCCCGGCGGCCCCGGAGCGACTGAATGACTTTCCCCACCAGTTCTCCGGCGGGATGCGGCAGCGGGTCATGATCGCCATGGCGATCGCGTGCCGTCCCAAGGTTCTCATCGCCGACGAGCCCACGACCGCACTCGACGTCACGATCCAGGCCCAGATCCTCGATCTCCTTCGTCACCTCGTCCGGGAGGAGGGAATGGCGCTGATCCTCATCACCCACGACCTGGGCGTCGTCGCCGGTGTGTGCGAACGCACGAACGTCATGTACGCGGGCCGCTTCGTCGAGACCGCTCCGACGACTGAGCTGTTCGCTCGTCCGCGCCATCCCTACACCCTGGGACTGTTGAAATCCGTGCCGCGCCTCGACGCCTCGCGCAAGGAGAAGCTCGATCCCATCGGCGGAGCACCGCGCGATCTCACCGAGTTGTTCAAGGGATGCTCGTTCGCGCCGCGCTGCCAGTACGCGGTCGCGGAATCGTGGGAGCACACCCCCGAGCTCCGCCCCATCGACGGGACCGGCCACCTCGTCGCGTGCTTCAATCCCGTTCCGCCTTCGGACATGCCGGACGTCCAGACCGCCGACGCTCTCGATCACCATGGAGACCCGCGGTGAACGGAAACGGTGCGAGAAATCTCGTCGAGATCGAGGGGCTCAAGATGTATTTCCCGATCCGTTCGGGGATGGTGATGGAGCGCCACGTCGGCGACGTGAAGGCGGTCGACGACGTCTCCTTCGAGATCAAACGGGGCGAGACCCTTGGGTTGGTCGGTGAGTCGGGCTGCGGCAAGACCACGGTGGGCCGTACGATCCTGCGCCTGTACGAACCGACCGCGGGCCGTATCAGGTTCGACGGACGAGACATCTCCGCGCTCAAAGGGAGAGAGCTCCGGAAGCTGAGGCGCCGGATGCAGATGGTCTTTCAGGATCCGTACTCGTCTCTCAACCCCCGGCGCAACGTCGCCAACATCGTGGGGGAGCCGCTCAGGGTGCACGGGATCGCATCCGGACGTGATCTCGACGCGCGCGTGCGGAAGGCGCTCGACGTCGTCGGGCTCCCGGTTGATGCCGCCAACCGTTATCCGCACGAGTTCTCCGGGGGTCAGCGACAACGGATCGGCCTGGCGCGCTCGCTCGCGCTCAATCCCGACCTGATCGTGTGCGACGAGCCGGTGTCCGCTCTCGACGTTTCGATCCAGGCGCAGATCATCAATCTGCTCGAGGAGCTGCAGGACGAGTTCGAGCTCACCTATCTGTTCATTGCGCACGACCTCGCGGTGGTGCGACACATCTCGGACCGCATCGCGGTCATGTATCTCGGCAAGATCGTCGAGATCGCGCCCGCGGCGGAGCTCTACGAGCGCCCGCTCCATCCCTATACGAGGGCGCTCCTGTCGGCGGTTCCAATACCCGACCCGGTCGTCGAGCGGGGGCGCGAACGCATCCTGCTGGTGGGCGACATCCCCTCGCCGGCACACCCGCCGCCCGGGTGTCGCTTTCACACCCGCTGCCCGTTCGCGCAGCCCGAACGGTGTCCCGACGAAGTCCCGGAGCTGCGCTCGCTCGCGAGCGGGCACGTCGCCGCGTGCCACTACGCCGAGGACATCGAGGCCGGCAGGATCAAGCCGCATGAGGTCGAGCCACTCGTCGAGATAGGCTCCCAGCCCGACATACTCGAACCGGATCAACCTTCGGCGATCTAGGCGCCTGACGACACGGGAGGTACGCGGTGGCCGGTTGGGGAGACGACCCCGAGCTCGAACGACTCCGAGGACTCATCGAGGACGGCTGGGAGGTCGTCGAGATCACCGAAGACGCAAGCGCGCCGGGAGGACCGGCTGACGTGGTCAAGCTCCAGAAAGGAGCCGAGAGCGTCGAGGTCACCTCGGACCACCTCGCGTTCCACCGCTACGTCGAATACCTCCGCGAGGAACAGCCCGACTAACCGCCGAGTGGTCGTAGAACGACCTCTGAGGGCGCCTGGCGACCACTCGGCACGGGGTTTGAGGCGCTTGCAATAGCTAGCGAGGGCCGCTAGGGTCCCTCGGTCCGATCGGCCGGGTGCGGACGCCCGGCCGTAGCCCCCCGGGGTCCGCTGCGGCTCGCCGGGCGGCGACCTCTCGGACCAATCGCGGGAGAGGTCGCCGGGCCTCACGGTTTGCGGGCGAGGCTCGGGCTCAGCCAGACAGACGGAAGGAGTGACGCGATGACGCGTCTACCCCGGGCCGCGTGGCGCGCCCTCATCCCCCTGTCCCTCGCCCTCGTCGTCGCGACCGCCGGCGCCGCGCTCGCGCAGGAGCCGCGCCAGCCGGTGCTCGACTCCGCGCCCAAGGAGGTCGGTTTCAGACGCGGTGCGGCGGTACGGGGGCATCTCGAGGGCGGCATGCCGGGTGACGAGGTTGCGCTCGAACGCCGGAAGCCACACGGAGAGTGGCGGACGATCCGCACGCAGATGATCGACGAGGAGGGCCGGGTCGAGTTCCGCCTTTCGGATCTCAGAAGAACGGCGGATTACAGGCTCGCTTACACCGATCCGGCGACCGAGCTGACGGCGAGCGAGACGGCGCGCATCCGGGTGAGGCCGAAGCTTCGGTTCCGTCTCCGGCCCAATGATATCTTGAAGGGCCGTACCGTCAAGCTCACCGGGAGCCTCTACCCGAAGACCGCAACGGTCCGCCGGGTCGTCATCCATCAGAGGGTGGCGGGAGAATGGCGGTGGATCGACAAGGTGTCCGTCAAGGACGGGTCGTTCTCCGCGGCCTTCAAGGCTCGCCGCCGTGGTTACCGGAGCATCCGGGTCACGTTCCGAGGGGACGAGTTCAACCCGAGGAAGGCGGCGCGTCGGACGTTGCGTGTCTACAACCGTGCGCTTGCGACCTGGTACGGTCCCGGGTTCTACGGGAACCGCACCGCATGCGGGAAGCGTCTGGGCAGCGAGACCCTTGGGGTCGCGCACCGGAGCCTCCCGTGTGGCACCAAGGTTGCGATCCTCTACCAGGGGCGAACGATCACAGTGCCGGTCATTGATCGCGGCCCCTACACGTCGGCCGACTACGATCTCACCCAGGAGACCGCCGAGCGGCTGCGGTTCAGGGGCAGCGACACGATCGGCGTGACGCACTAGCCGTTCGAGCCCGAATCGGGCGGCGATTCGAGATGAATGGCGGCCGGCGCCCCGTATACTTGGGCGCACCTTGGCAAGATCGCTGGTTCTGAACGCGTCGTACCAGCCGCTGTGCGTGGTCCCCGTGCGGCGAGCGCTGGTGCTCGCGCTCAAGGGCAAGGCCGAGGTCATCCATACCAACGGCCATATCTACCGCTCCGAGAGGCTTGAGATAGCCGCACCCAGCGTGGTGCGGCTGAATTATTTTGTGAAGGTGCCCTACCGGGCGCGGTCCTCGCTGTCCCGGCGGGCGGTGCTCGTGAGGGACAACTTCGAGTGCCAGTACTGCGGTCGCCGGGCCGAGAACGTCGACCACATCGTCCCCAAGAGCCGGGGAGGGACGCACAGCTGGGACAATGTCGTCGCCGCCTGCCGGCCGTGCAACTCCCGCAAGGAGAACCGCACGCCGACCGACGTCGGGATGCGGCTCCGGCACCCGCCCAAACCCCCTCACGAGAGCGTGTGGATCATCGTCGCGGTCGATCGAATGGACCCCTTGTGGGAGCAGTACCTCAGGCTTCCCCGCCGCCTCGCGCCCCAGCTCGCGTAAGAAAATTCCTCGCGCCCGGAAGGTGGCTTTTGCCACCTTCCGTCCGACTCAGAAGAACACAGTACTTAACAAAACTGCCTTGCGGTAACGAATTACAATTCTGTAATTAGGCTCCCCACGTTGACAATGGGGCGCGCCCGCCCTTAACGTGCCCATAAAGTGGCATGAAGTGGAGGCCAGTGGGGGAAACGCCCATGCCCTCCGCGCACGCAGGGGAGAGCGCTTGTCCTTCACCGGGGAATTCCACCACACGGTCGACGCGAAGGGGCGTCTCATCGTGCCGTCCCGCATCCGGGACGAGCTCGTCGGCGACGGGGTCGTGCTCACGATCTGGCTCGAGGACTGCATCGCGATCTGGTCGCCGGAGAGCTGGGAGGAGCTCGACCGGAGCCTGCGGGCCCTCGGGCGGGGGAGCAAGGACGCCCGCCGGCTGCAGCGCAAGATCGCCGGAAGCGCCCACCCCGACCAGATCGACAAGCAGGGCCGCATCACCGTCCCGCCCGGCCTGAGGGACAAGGCGGGAATCGCGAGAGACGTGGTCGTGGTGGGGGCGCTCGATCATGCGGAGATCTGGAGCCCCGACAGGTACGAGCAGGCCACCGAGTTGGAGGAGGGCCAGCTCGAGGAGCTGGCCGAAGGACTCGACTTCTAGAGGGAGGGATCGGACATGGACAGGGTCATCCACATGCTTCCCAAAAGCGGGATCGCGCGCGAGGTGGGACAGAGCCTCGTGCTGCTCGCGCTGACGGGATCGTCGGTTGGCGGACTACTCGGCATGGTCGCGATCGCGACCCGAGCGCTGGGGCGGTAGACATGACCTTATCGACTACCCGGGGGAGCCTGTGGAGCACCAACCCGTCCTCGCCGATCGCGTCGCCGAGCTCCTCGTCCCTTGTGTGGCAGACGGTGGCGTCGTCGTCGACGCCACCCTCGGTCGAGGCGGTCACGCACGCCGGATCCTTCAGGACGCGCCGGGCGCTTCCGTCGTGGGGCTCGATCGTGACCCTGAGGCGCTGGAGAAGACGGGGGCCGACCTCTCCGCGTTCGGCGACCGGCTTCGGCTCGTTCGTAGCGACTTCCAAGACATCTCGGCCGTACTGGAACGACTCGGGATTGCGGAGGTTCGCGGAATCCTTTTCGACCTTGGAGTTTCCTCACCCCAGCTCGATGACCCGAGCAGAGGCTTCTCCTTCCGCGCGGCAGGACCCCTGGACATGCGAATGGACCCCACTCAGCGACTGGCCGCAGAGGACGTGGTGAACTACTACGCGGAAGCCGATCTGGCGCGGGTCATCCGGCGCTTCGGCGAGGAACGCTTTGCCGCGCGGGTCGCCCGTGCGATCGTCGCCGCCCGGCCGGTCGCGGACACACGGGCCCTCGCGGAGATCGTGAAGGCCGCGATCCCCGCGGCGACCCGACGCACCGGCGGCCATCCCGCTCGTCGCACCTTTCAGGCGATACGGATCGAGGTGAACCGCGAGCTCGACGCGCTCGAGCGTGCCCTCCCCGACGCGCTCGATGAGCTCGAAGTCGGCGGCAGGGTGGTCGTGATCGCCTATCACTCCCTCGAAGATCGCATCGTCAAGCGCACTTTCAACGACGAGGCGAGAGGATGCGTGTGTCCTCCGTCGTTCCCCATCTGCACGTGCGGGGCCATGGCTCGCGTCCGGGTGCTCACCAGAAAGCCCGTCCGGCCCCCGGCCGACGAGGTCGCCCGCAATCCGCGCGCCGCCGCGGCCAGACTGAGAGCCGCAGAGCGCATCGGCTCGAGCGGGGAGGCCGCGTGAGCGCGCCCGCTCCTCGTCTGCGTACGGTCAAGGACCGAGAGCGTGCGCGCCTGGTGGTAGTCCGGCGTCGCTCGCGCTCGCTGATCAAGAGAGGCACGTCACGGCGAGTCGCCCCGTTGATGGTCGCCGCCGCGATCGTCCTCGGCGCGTCGGTTCTCACCGTCCTGCTCGCCCAGGTCGTGCTCGCGCAGAGCGCCTTCAAGCTCGAGGCGCTCGCACGCAAGGTGAACAAGGCCGTGGCCGAGCGCGAGGAAATGCGACTCGAAGCGGCCACTCTCGAGAGCCCTGCCCGCATCGAGCATTACGCACGCACGGAGCTCGGGATGGTCGATCCCGTCGCGGTCGAGTACATCGTCGCCGACATCGCCCGGCGGGGAGGTGGCCGGCTCGCCCTGAGGTTTCCGTCGGCGCCACCGGATTCGGAGGAGGCGTCGGCAGCAGGTCTCTTAACGGATGAGGAGTCACCGTAGTGCCGCCCGCGAGGCCTACGAATCCTCGTCGCAAGGGGGGGTCGGCCCATCGCCGGTCGACCCCCCTTTCCGCGCGCGGCCCCGGGTCGAGAAGGCGCCGAAAGCGACGTTCGGCGTCACCCGGCAGGTTGGTCGCGCTGTTCGTCGTCTTCACCCTTGCCTTCGGGGGCATGGCGACGCGCCTGATGGTCGTGCAGGTGCGGGACGGGCGCGCCTACGCGCGTCTCGCCCGCGAAGTGCGCGAGCGGGAGATCATCTTTCCCGCCCAGCGAGGCGCCGTGTACGACCGAGGCGGGGATCCACTCGCGATCTCCGTCGATCTCGAAACCGTGTACGCGGACCCCACGCTCATCGAAGATCCCGCGTCAACCGCGGAGAAGCTGGCCGGCGTCTTGAACCTTCGTGCCGCGGAGATCGTGAAGCGGATGCAGCCCACACCGTCGTGGAGCCGGTACGAGGTCATTGCACGTCAGCTTGCGCCGAAGGTCACGCGGAGGATAAAGGCTCTCGAGCTTGTTGGGATCGCGTTCAAGACCGAACCGAAGCGCCTCTATCCCAACAAGCGGCTGGCATCTCACGTCCTGGGCTCGGTAAACAACTTCGATGCCGCCGGTGCGGCCGGCATCGAGCTCGAATACGACGGCATCCTGAGGGGCGATCCCGGTCTCATGGTGCTGGAGGAAGATCCCACCGGGCGTGCCCTCCCGCAGACCGAGTCGACGTTCGAGCGCCCCAGGCCGGGGCGATCTCTCTATCTCACTATCGACAAGGACCTGCAGCATTTCACGGAGCTGACCCTCGCCGCGACCGCCACCCAGTACCACGCCGAATCCGCGACCGCGATCGTGATGCGGCCGCGCACCGGCGAGATCCTTGCTCTTGACAACGTGCCCGACTTCGATCCGAACGCGCCGGGGAAGTCGCCGGCGGAATCATGGCGAAATCGCGCTCTGACCGACATGTACGAGCCCGGGTCCGCTTACAAGATCGTGACCGCGTCGGCAGCGCTGGAGGAAGGGGTCGTGACCCCTCGTACGACCTATGTGGTTCCGGATGCGCTGCCCTATGCGGATCGAGTGTTCAACGACTCTCATCCCCACCCGACCGAGAAGATGACCGTTACCGAGATCATCCGTCATTCCTCCAATGTCGGAACGATCAAGATCGGGCTCGATCTCGGAGGCAAAAAACTCGACGAGTACGTGAGACGGTTCGGCTTCGGCGCGCGCACCGGACTCGACTTCCCCGGCGAATCGCCCGGCATCGTCATCGACCGCGAGAGCTGGTCCGGTACGACGATCGCCACCATTCCTATGGGCCAGGGCATCGCAGTAACCCCGATGCAGATGGCGGTCGCCTACTCGGCTCTTGCCAACGATGGGGTGAGCGTCGAGCCCAAGCTCCTCTACGCGACGATGGACGGCCGCGGCAAGGTGCGGCGCGCATCCGTGCCGGCGACGCGCCGGATCGTCTCGACGCGCACGGCACGAAGGATGGTTCGCATACTCACCGGCGTCGTCGAGGAAGGAACCGGAATCCAAGCCCAGATCCCCGGCTACCTGGTCGCCGGCAAGACCGGGACCGCGCAGAAACCGCTTCCCACCGGAGGCTATGGCAGCTCCTACGTCGCGTCCTTCGCCGGCTTCGCCCCGGCGCGCGATCCCGAGGTCATGACCATCGTCGTGCTGGACAATCCGAGCCCGATCTGGGGCGGGCTGACCGCGGCGCCCGCGTTCCGGACCATCACCGAGTTCGCCCTTCGGCATCTCGGCGTCCCGCCCACCGGAAACGCCGAGAAGGCGGCGAGAGAGATCGAGGCGTCGGTGGCGACGCAACCGCCGCCCCGCGACTGAGACGGGCCGCTACTAGCATGGCTGCCGTGAAACGCTCGGATACGGACCGAACCATATCGGGGCTGGCCGACGCCGCCGGCGATCTCCTCGTCGAGGTGCGCGGCGACGCCGAGGTCGCGATCGAAACGGTTGTGTACGACTCCCGCGCGGCGCGCCCGAGGTCGCTGTTCTTCTGCGTCCCGGGAACCGTTACCGACGGCCATCGCTTCGCGGCGGAGGCAGTCGAACGAGGTGCGGTCGCGCTGTGCGTCGAGCGCCCGGTGGACGTGGACGCGACCCAGATCGTGGTCGGCGACGTGCGCCCGGCGATGGCTCGAATGACCGCGGCTTTCTACGGTCACCCGAGCGACGATCTCCTGCTGATCGGCCTCACCGGAACCAACGGTAAGACGACCACGGCATACATGGTCGAGTCCATCCTCGGCGCCGCCGGCCACGTCACTGCTCTCGTCGGGACGGTAGAGACGCGCATAGCCGGTGAGGTGCGTCCGGGAGTCAGAACCACACCCGAATCCGTCGATCTCCACGCGCTCTTCGCGGAGATGCGGGACCGAAAGGTGACCGCGGCAGCTCTGGAAGTCACTTCTCACGCCCTCGCTCTACATCGCGCCGAAGGCATCCGCTTCGCATCCGCCGCGTTCACAAACCTGTCGCAGGATCATCTCGACTTTCACCGCGACATGGAGGATTATTTCGCCGCCAAACGGTCCCTGTTCGTCCCGGGACGCGTGGCGCGCGCCGCCATGAACGTCGACGACCCCTACGGCCGGCGCCTGTTCCAGGAGGCCGATGTGCCGTCCATCGGCTTCGGGTCGTCCGGGGACGCGGACGTGCGGGCCGAGGACGTACGGGTGGAGCAGTGGGGCAACGATTTCCTGATCTGTTCCCCGCAAGGCGAAGTGAAGGTCGCCACGACCCTCGTCGGAGCGTTCAACGTGTCGAACTGCCTCGCCGCGTGCGCCGCGTGCTTGCAAGCCGGAATCGAGCTCGAGACGATCGAGGCCGGCCTGCGCGCGTTGAAAGCGGTGCCCGGACGCTTCGAGCCGGTCGATCAGGGACAGGACTTCACGGTCGTGGTCGATTACGCGCACACCCCCGACTCCCTCGACAACGTCCTGCGGGAGGCGCGCCGGCTCGCCGACCACCAGGGCGGGCGGGTCGTGTGCGTCTTTGGATGCGGGGGCGACCGCGACCGCGGCAAACGCCCCTTGATGGGAGCGATCGCGGCCCGGGGGGCCGACGTCGTGGTGGTGACCTCGGACAATCCCCGGAGCGAGCCTCCCGAGGCGATCATCGACGAGATCGTGGAAGGCACGATCGCAGAACGACCCGGTGGGCCCGATGCGGTGATCACCGACCGGCGAGAGGCCGTGAGAGCCGCGCTGGGCCGCGCCCGTGCCTACGACGTGGTGGTCATCGCCGGAAAGGGACACGAGACCTCACAGGAGCTGCGGGACGAGATCATTGCCTTCGACGATCGCGTGGTCGCGCGAGAGGAGCTCGCGGGCCTGGGATACGGGGGCCGGGCGTGACCAACATCATGGTTGCCGGTGTCGTCGGGCTCCTGCTCTCCGCGCTCCTGACGCCGGTCGCCATCAGGATATTCCGGCGCCGGGGCTGGGGCCAGCTCATCCGTGAGGAGGGTCCCAAGGCTCATTACGAGAAGCGCGGCACACCGACCATGGGCGGAGTGGTCATCTTGCTGGCGACGGTGATCGGTTACCTCGTCGGCCACATCGGCCGCACCCGTCTGTCGCCGATCACCGATACCGGGCTCCTGGCCCTGGGAACCATCGTGGCGCTGGGCCTCCTCGGGTTGATCGACGACTTCATCAAGATCAAGAAGTCGCGCTCCCTCGGACTTCAGAAGCGAGCCAAGTTCCTGGGGCAGCTCGTGATCGGGCTCGTGTTCGCGATCATCGCGGTCGCGATCACCGACATCGGTACCCACCTCTCGTTCTTCCGCCCGACCGCGCTCGACTTCGGGCTGTTCTTCTTCGTGTGGGTCTTCGTGATGATCGCGGCATCGTCGAACGGAGTGAATCTCACCGACGGCCTCGATGGTCTCGCGGTGGGGTCTTCGGCTCAGGTGTTCGGAGCGTTCGTGATCATCGGTTTCTGGATGTTCCGCAATCCGGATTTCTATGATGTCGTCGCGGCCGGATCGGACCCCTTCGATCTCGCCATCGTCGCCGCCGCGCTGTTCGGATCGTGCGCGGGCTTTCTGTGGTGGAACACGGCCCCCGCCAAGATCTTCATGGGGGACACCGGCTCCCTGATGCTCGGCGGTGCCATGGCCGTCCTCGCGACCCTGCTCGGCACGCAGCTCCTGCTCGCGCTGCTGGGCGGTCTCTACGTCGTCGAGACGCTCTCGGTCATCGGTCAGGTCGCGGTGTTCAAGCGGACCGGCCGGCGAATCTTCCTCATGGCCCCCATCCACCACCATTTCGAGCTCGCGGGATGGCCCGAGTTCACGGTGATCGTTCGCTTCTGGGTGCTCTCGGGGCTCTCCACTGCCTTCGGGCTCGGGCTCTTCTACGCGGACTTCCTCTCCAAGGGGGGAACGGTTCCGTGAGCGATGTGGCGGGAAAGAGGATCCTGGTCGTGGGCCTGGGGGCAAGCGGTTTCTCCGTTGCCAGGACGCTCGCCGCGCTCGACGCGAAGGTGCGCGTGACCGAGTCGGGGAGGGGGCCCGCGATCGAGGAGCGGGCGGAGCTTCTGCGCGCTGCCGGGATCGAGGTAGAGACCGGCGGTCACGACCTCGCCGGGATCGATGGCGATCTCGTCGTCGTCAGTCCGGGTGTCCCACCGGACGCCCCGATCGTCGCCGGCGCGGCGGCCGCCGGCATCGAGCTGATCGGCGAGATCGAGCTCGCGTTTCGACTTGCTCCGGGACGCGACTTTCTTGCGGTTACGGGCACCAACGGCAAGACGACGACCACGACACTTTTGGCCGCGATGCTCGGCGAGGCCGGGGTTCCCTCGGTTGCGGCGGGCAATATCGGCCTGCCGCTGATCGACGCCATCGCCTCGGTCCCCGAGGGCGGCGCCATCGCCGTCGAGGTCTCGAGCTTTCAGCTCGCGACGATCGAATCCTTCAGGCCGCGTGTTGCCGTGCTGCTCAATGTTGCAGAAGATCACACCGACTGGCATGGCTCCCGGCGGGACTACGTGACGGCCAAGGAGCGCATTGTCGAGAACCAGCTCGACGACGACGTCTTTGTGTTCAACGCGGAAGACGAGAAGGCGCGCGACATCGCGGCGCGAGCCCCGGGCCGAACCGTCCCCTTCTCCGCGCTCGAGGCGATCGATGCCGGGATGGCGGTCTCGGCCGGGCGCATCACGTGGATGGGTCGTGAGGTGATGCGTGCCGCCGACGTCCCGCTTGCGGGGCGGGCCGGGCTCGAGGACGGGCTCGCGGCCGCGGCCGCGGCGCTCTCGTTTGGCCTCGACGTCGCCCCGGTCGTTCGTGCGATCAAGGGGTTTCGCGCGCTTCCGCACCGGCTGGAGGTCGTCGCCGAAGCCGAAGGCATTACCTACATCGATGACTCAAAGGCGACCAATCCGCACGCCACACTCTCCGCCGTCGCGGGTTTGTCGGATGTCGTGCTGATCGCGGGGGGTCGAGCCAAGGGCATCGATCTGTCGTCTCTCAGATCGACGGTGCCTCCGGTGATCGCGGTCATCGCGCTGGGGGAGTCGACGCCGGAGATCATCGCTCTCTTCGACGATCGCGTTCCGGTGGTCGCCGCGACCGACATGGTCGACGCGGTCGAGAAGGCGCGCGGTCTCTCGGTTATCGGAGGATCCGTCCTTCTGTCGCCTGGGTGTGCGAGCCTGGACATGTACGAGAGCTATGCACAGCGCGGGGAGCACTTCGCGCGCGCCGTGCGGGATGCGGTCGAGGGGAGTAGCTCGTGACGGGAGGGGATCTTGTCCACGCGTAGCGAGGCCGTCGGTGCGAGCAGAGCGCGGTCCGGTCGGGTCTCTGAGGCAAGCAAGGCCGCTACGCACGCGCGGCTCGACACGATGCTGGTCATCGCGACTCTCTCCCTCTTGACCCTGGGACTGGTGATGATCCTGTCGGCCAGCTCGGTGTCTTCTTTCGCCACGTACGGTTCGTCCTTCCTGTTCTTCAAGAAGCAGGTGCTGTGGGCGGCGATCGGGATCGTTGCTTTCTTCGCGTTCGCGCGGCTCGACTATCGGCGCCTGAAGGGATTCGGCTATCTCGCCGTGGTGGCGGTCGTGCTGTTGCTCGTAGCGGTGGCGATCCCTGGTGTGGGAATGGTGGTGGGTGGGAGCGCCCGCTGGCTCGGCGCGGGACCGCTCAGCTTCCAGCCATCCGAGTTCGCCAAGCTGGCCGTCATCCTCTTCGCGGCCGACGTTCTCTCTCGTAAACCGGAGAAGACATTGCGAGTGTTCTCGCACACCCTGCTGCCGGTGATCCCGGTCCTGGCCGTGATCGCGCTGCTGGTCATCCTTCAGCCCGATCTCGGCACCACGCTCTTGATCGGCACGATCGGAATCGGGGTGCTGTTCGTCGCCGGTGCTCCCTTGCGACATCTTGTTCCGATTGCGGCCGCCGGTGGAGGAATCGCGACGCTCGCCGCGATCATAGAGCCCTATCGCCGGGCGCGCATCTTGTCTTTCATCGATCCGTGGGCCGATCCGCTCAACACCGGCTATCAAGCGATCCAGTCGCTGATCGCGCTCGGCTCGGGCGGGTTCTTCGGTGTCGGGCTCGGAGCGAGCCGGCAGAAATGGCTCTACGTCCCGAACGCTCACACCGATTTCATCTACGCGATCCTCGGCGAGGAGATGGGCCTCTTCGGCACATTGGTGGTCCTCGGACTGTTCGCGTTCATCGCGTACATCGGCATCCGCATCGCCAAGAACGCGCCCGATCGGTTCGGGATGCTCATCGCCGCGGGCGTGACCATCTGGATGGCGACTCAAGCGCTGATCAACATGGGCGCGGTGACGGCCGCTCTGCCCATTACCGGTGTGCCCCTTCCGCTCGTGTCGTTCGGAGGCTCATCGCTCGTCGTCTCGCTCATCGCGATGGGGATCCTCACCAACATCGCGACACAGGCCACGGATGGGCGTCCGCGCCGCATCGGTCGCAGGTCGCGCCGATCGCGCACGGCCTCATGAAGATCCTGATTGCAGGAGGGGGGACGGCCGGACATGTCAACCCGGCGCTCGCGCTCGCGCGCGCTCTCGACGGCGACGACGTGACTTTCGTCGGCACCAAGGATGGGGCCGAGGCGCGGCTCGTCCCGGCCGCCGGATTCGATCTCGCGCTCATCGACGTGCGCGGTTTCGACCGGGCGCGTCCATTGAGTCTCTTTCCCGTCGGGCTCGTTGCCGGGCGAGCGATCGTGGTGTCGGGAAGACTGCTTGGCGCAATGCGGCCGGCGGTCGTCGTGGGGATGGGGGGTTACGTGAGCCTGCCCGTGTGCATCGCGGCGGCGACGAGACGCATCCCCATCGTTCTGCACGAGCAGAACATCGTCTTGGGGCTCGCCAACCGCGTGTGCAAGAGGCTCGCACGCGCGGTCGGGGTTTCGTTTCGAGAGACGGCGGCACGTGCCGGGCGCCGAGCGGTCTACGTGGGCAATCCCGTGCTGCCGGAGATCGCCGAGGCCGACCTGAAACGCGAGCGCGAAGCCGCTCTCGTCCGCTTCGACCTGGAACCGGCTCGCAAGACGCTCCTGGCGTTCGGCGGCAGCCAGGGGGCCCGCACGGTCAACGAAGCTGCGGTGGGTTTGCGGTCGGTGTGGGCGAATCGAGCCGACGTGCAGGTTCTTCACGTCGCCGGCCGAGGGGCCGGACACGAGCTCGCCGCTGACTCCGCCGAGGGACCGCTCATCTACCGCAGGGTCGAGTTCGTCGAGCACATGGCCGAGGCCTACGCCGTCGCCGACCTCGCTCTGTGCCGCGGGGGCGCGACCACCGTTGCGGAGCTCGGCGCGGTCGGCCTGCCGGCGATCGTCGTCCCCTATCCACATCACCGTGATCGTCAACAGGAGCTCCACGGACGGGTTCTCGAGCGGGCCGGAGCCGCGCTCGTGATCGCGGACGCAGATGCGACCGTCGAGAGGATCGCCAAGGAAGCCGAACGACTGCTCTCGGACGACGCCTCGCTTCAGGAGATGCGCCGCGCCGCCGCGGCTTTGGGCCGCCCGGAGGCGGCCGCCGAGCTGGCGGGGATCGTGAGGAGCGCGGCGTGATCCTGGATGCCGGTCGGGTTCATTTCATCGGTATCGGTGGGGCCGGGATGTCGGCGATCGCCAAGGTGCTCATCGAGCGTGGAGTGACCGTATCGGGCTCGGATCTCAAGCAAACGCGCGTCACGGCCGTGCTCGAAGCGATGGGCGCCAAGGTGACGATCGGACACGACGGTGCCGCAGTCGAGGGAGCGGACGTGGTGGTCGCGTCCGCCGCGATCCCGGTACACAACGTGGAGCGCAGGCGCGCCGAAGAGATCGGGCTTTCGGTCGTGACCCGGGGCGAGGCGCTCGCCGAGATCATCGGCCGCCACCCGTCCATCGTGGTCGCCGGCACGCATGGAAAGACGACCACGACGTCGATGATCGTCTCCATCCTTCGATCGGAGGGACGCGATCCCACCTATCTCGTTGGGGGTGGGCTGAACGATGTCGGAACCAACGCGCGATCCGGACGCGATGACCTCGTCGTCGCCGAGTCGGATGAGAGCGACGGCTCGTTCCTGTTACTCGAGCCGACCATCGCGGTAGTTACCAACGTGGAGGCGGATCATCTCGATCACTGGGGGTCGGCAGCCGCCATCCGAAAGGCGTTCGGATCGTTCCTCGAACACGTCCGTGCCGGCGGGGTTGCGATCGTCCCGACGTCCGACGACGAATTGCGTCGGTCCGCGGCGACGGGCGCCCCGAGAACGATTACCTTCGGCGAGGACGGGGACGTGCGCGCCGAGGGAGCCGAGATCGGACCGATGGGAGCGCGCTTCACGTTGGTCACAGCCGACGAGAAGGCCGGTGTCGAGCTTGCGGTCGGCGGAGCCCACAACGTCTCGAACGCCCTCGCGGCGGCTGCGGCCTGCCTCCGGGTGGGACTCGACCTGGACCGAGTCGCCCGCGGTCTCGCGCGGTTCCGCGGGGTCGAGCGCCGCTTTCAGATGCGCGGCCTCGCGCGCGGGGTGACGGTCGTGGACGACTATGCGCATCATCCGACCGAGGTCAGAGCGACGCTTCAGACCGCACGGCTCGGTTCGTGGGAGCGAGTCGTGGCGGTCTTCCAGCCGCACCTCTACTCGCGCACGATGGCCCTGAGGACGGAGTTCGGAGCGGCCTTCGACGACGCCGACCGGATCGTGATCACCGATGTCTACGCGGCGCGCGAGGAGCCGGTCCCCGGAGTGACGGGGAAGCTCATCGCCGACGCGGTCTGCGCCCGGCTTCCCCGCAGGGCGGTCGCCTATCTTCCGCACCGCGCGGACGTCGTCTCGTATCTCGAGGCGACCGCGCGCGGCGGCGACCTCGTCCTGACCCTGGGTGCCGGTGACGTCAACTCGGTGGGGGACGAGCTGCTCGCTCGGTTGGGGGAGGCGACGTGAGCCTGGACGCCGTGGCGGCGGCTTTGACGGATCGTCTGTCGGGCCGGGTCGAGCGAGATTTCGACCTCGCCGGCGCGACGACCTATCGCGTGGGAGGACGGACCGCCCTTTTCGTCGAGCCGGCCTCCATGGACGATCTCGAGGTCCTGGGTGAGGTGATGGCCGCCTCCGGCAGATCCCTGCCACTGCTCACGCTGGGGCGAGGTTCGAACGTCGTCATCTCCGACCGGGGTTTTCCGGGGCTGACGATCAAGCTCGGGTCGAAGTTTTCGTGGATCGAACCCCTGGAGGATGATCGCCCCGGGCTCACCGCGGGTGGCGCTACTCCGCTCCCGGTGCTCGCCAACTGGGCCGCACGCCGCGGACTTGCGGGCATGGAGTTCCTGGTCGCGATCCCCGGGTCGGTCGGGGGAGCGGTGCGCATGAACGCCGGAGCGCACGGCCGAGACATCGGGGATTGCCTCGTGTCCGCACGCGTCCTCGACCTTCAGACCCGCGACACTGGCGCCCGCAAGGCGGAGGAGCTGGAGCTGGCCTACCGGAGGTCCAACCTGGGGGCCGAGCACATCGTGGTCGACGCTCGGTTTGGGCTCGCGCCGGAGGACGGGACTGCCGTGAGGACACGCATGGAGCAGTACCGCAGGCACCGGGCCGAGACTCAGCCGGGGGCGGTCCAGAACGCGGGCAGCGTGTTCAAGAATCCGCCGGGCGACTCCGCCGGGAGATTGGTCGAGGCCGCCGGGCTCAAGGGCTTCCGGGTCGGGGGAGCGCGCGTCTCCGAGCTGCACGCCAACTTCTTCATCGCGTCGGACGACGCCACCGCCCAGGAGGTCTACGAGCTCGTGACCGAGGTGAGGGAACGAGTCCGACTCGCCTTTGGGATCGAGCTCGAGCCCGAGATCCGTTTCGTGGGCGAGTTCGACGATCCCGTGCGGATGGGGGAGGGACGACGGTGAGCGAGGCAAGACGTGTCGCGACCGATCCTCGCTTCAGCCGGAGACGCAAATCGGTCGCCCGGTCGCGCCGAAAGGCGACGTTCGTGCGCCTGTCCGTGCTCCTTGCGGTTGCCTTCGCGGTCTGGGCCGCGTTCTTCTCGCCGCTGCTCGCGGTGCGCAACGTGAGGGTCGTCGGCGCACGCCACGTGTCGTCGGCCGACGTTGCCCGGGTGGCTCACCTCGACGAGTCGGACAATCTCCTGCTTGTGTCGCCGACCGAGATCGCCGAACGGGTGCAGACGCTGCCGTGGGTGAAATCCGTCGATGTCGACCGCGCGCTCCCGGGTACCGTGCGCGTCAAGATCGTCGAGCGCAAGCCCGCCCTCGCCCTGTCGCTTGGCGCGGCCCGCTGGACCATCGACGCGCGCGGGAGGGTGCTCAAGTCCGGGGCCCGGTCGTCGCTCCCAACTCTTGCGGGGGCCGAGGTCTCCGGAGTCGAGCCTGGCGCCCGGCTCACGACCCCGGAGTTCTCCGGGGCCCTCAAGACGTTCCGGTCGATGCCCCGATCACTCCGGGCGAGGCTCGGCGCGATCTTCGTCCCGAGCGCGGAGCGGATCACGCTCTCGCTCAAGGACGGGACCCAGATCCGTTACGGCGCGGCCCGCCAGCTCAAGGCGAAGCACGAGGTCCTCAAGGCACTTCTGGCGCGCCTGGTGGCTCGAGGAGCGAGTGCGGCCTACATCGACGTGCGGGTCCCGGCCAACCCGGCCGTGTCCGGGGTCCCGGCCTCGCCGGAGACCGAGTCCGCCGCTCCTCCCGCGGCTCCATCCGAGTCGAGCCCCCGGCCCGTCCACGAGGGAGCAGACAACGACGACGGCCACTAGGCCCGACGCGACACCTGCGCGCCTCTGCGCAACATACGGTCCGGCTCCCGGCACGCCGGTTGCGCAGAGGGACAATTGCTTGGGGCTGGGCGGGGCAACGATGGCGCGAAGTTTTCGCGCCTTCGGTTGACGCGCGACCCACCCCTCGCTATATTCCTGAACCAACACCTCAGGTTGACATAACTCTAAAGCTTAACTTCAGCCTGAGTGGTGAAGAAAGGCCCCGTGACCTGCGCAGACCGAGCGGGCGGGAGCAGCAGTGGGCAAGCATCGAGTGGGACTTGAGGTTTGAAAGGGAGGCGCGCCATGGCGACAGGGCCCCAGAACTATCTCGCGGTGATCAAGGTCGTCGGCATCGGAGGCGGGGGCGTCAACGCCGTCAACCGCATGATCGAGGTCGGCCTCAAGGGGGTCGAGTTCATCGCGGTGAACACCGACGCCCAGGCCCTTCTGATGTCCGACGCGGACGTGAAGCTCGACATCGGCCGCGACCTCACCCGCGGTCTCGGCGCGGGCGCCGATCCCGAGATCGGCCGCCAGGCGACCGAGGAGCACCGCGACGAGATCGAAGAGGTCCTCAAGGGCTCCGACATGGTGTTCATCACCGCCGGCAAGGGCGGCGGCACCGGCACCGGGGGCGCGCCGATCGTCGCCGAGGTCGCCAAGTCGCTCGGGACCCTCACCATCGGCGTCGTGACCCGGCCGTTCTCGTTCGAGGGGCGCCAGCGGGCGATGAAAGCCGACGACGGAATCGCGCGCCTGAAAGAAAAGGTCGACACCTTGATCGTGATCCCGAACGATCGCCTGCTCGATGTCGCCGACGTGACGACGTCGGTGCTCGAGGCGTTCAGAATGGCCGACGAGGTCTTGCTCCAGGGCGTGCAGGGGATCACCGAACTCATCACCACGCCGGGTCTGATCAATCTCGACTTCGCCGACGTCAAAGCGATCATGACCGACGCGGGCTCGTCTCTCATGGGCATCGGTCAGGCGCGCGGCGAGAACCGTGCCGCCGAGGCCGCGCAGGCCGCGATCTCGTCGCCGCTGCTCGAGGCGTCGATCGAGGGCGCGCGCGGCGTGCTGCTCAACGTCGCCGGCGGTTCCGACCTTGGTCTGCAAGAGGTGAACGAGGCGGCCAACATCATCGCCAAATCCGCGCATCCCGACGCGAACATCATCTTCGGTGCGGTGGTCGACGACACCCTCGGCGACGAGGTCCGGGTCACCGTCATCGCCGCCGGATTCGACCGCTGGGGACAGCGCGAGGCCGAGGAGCTCGTCAAGCCCGAAGAGGAGATCTTCTCGGCGGTCGCCGTCGAGGACGAGGAGGAGTCGATCCGCCTCGGTGAGGACGAGGGCGAACGCCTGGTGTTCGACGCCGAGGACGACCTCGACATCCCCTCCTTCCTCCGCAACGAGTAAGCGCACCAAGCAGCTTCCCCATGAGGCGGGGCCTTTCGGCCCCGCCTCTTTGCCGTCCGGGATCGCCCGGTGCAGGAGATGGCACCCCCGCAGCGAACTGCCACCTAAGACACCTTTTCGACAACGGGGGCAGGGATATGAGAAGGACTCTGGCGGTAGCGCTCATCCTCGGCCTGGTTGCCGGCGCGATGGTCGCCCCGGCCGAGGCCGGCAAGAAGAAGAAAAAGAAGAACAAGAAGATCGAGCGCACCGCCGAGGGCGAGTACACCGCGTTTCTCCTCTTCACCGATGGGGCCGGTCTCGGCGGCTACGCGTTCCCGACCTCGGGCCAGGAGACCTTCGTCCAGATCGCCATCGAGGATCTGAGCGGGCAGTCCGTGTGGTTCTTCGTGGGTCAGGACACGGACGGCGACAACCAGGTCGAGGGCGAGTTCTACTGCGGCACCGAGTTGCCGGAACCACTGCCTATCGAGGGGGGAGTGCCCGTCACGGTGTTCGTCGAGCTCGGCACGTGCGTGCTGCCGCCCGGCGTCGGCATGGGGACCATGGGGACGATAACCGCGACATTTACGAATTTCGTCCCCAAGGGCTGACGACATAGGGCGCCGTCTTTCGCTCGGAGGCAGGAATTGAGTCCCCCGCAGCGAATCGCGGATTGAAGGCACGATTCCCGGCAGCGACAGGGGGCAGGAGATGAGAAGGACTCTGGCGGTGGGGCTGATCCTGGGTCTCGTCGCCGGCGCGATGGTCGCCCCGGCCGAGGCCGGCAAGAAGAAGAAAAAGAAGAAGGTCACCGTTCGCACCGTCGAGGTGCGCTATGAGAATCCGACGTTCGGCGCGGGCGGCGCGGGCGGCCTGTGCCTCGGCTGCCCCAGCCTCGTGACCGGCGAGGGCGAGGTCTTCGCCACGATCGAGATCATCGACGACGTCAGTCCCACGGGCTACGTCGACTTCGCCTATGACTCCGACGGCGACGGTTTCAACGACACCGGCCCCACGGTTTGCGGCTCGACGCCGGAGCCGATCCCGGTCGAGCCCGCCACCGAATACGTCGCGTTCCCTTACCTCGCCGGGATCGGGTGCGCTGGCTCCTCCACTGCGGGGACCATCAAGGCAACCTTCTCCAACAGCCTCAAGGCCCTGACTAAGAAGAAGTAATCGGGGCGATTGCGCACGCGGACTCGGTCGACGTGAGCGAAACTCGCGTCGATGGCTTTTCGACCGGCGCTTTCCAGGCTCGACCACGACGGGATCCACCTCAGGGTGGACGAGGGCGCGCGCGCCGTCGGAGTCATGATCGCCTTCGGCGACCGGCGCGGGGGGACGAGCGCCTCGCCCTACGACACCCTCAACCTCGCTGCGCGCGTCGGCGACGACCCCGGCCCGGTGCAGGAGAACCGCCGCCGCGTCGCCACGGCGTGCGGGTTCGACGTAGATCGCCTCGCGCTCGCCCGCCAGGTTCACGGCACCGACGCCCTCGAAGTCGGTCCGGGCGACGCCGGGATCGTCGGCGAGGGCGATGTGCTGGCGACGCGCGGCCCGGGGGCGGTACTCGGGATCCTCACCGCCGACTGCGCGCCGGCGATCGTCTGGGGTGA
>JBOGXF010000198.1:0-10729 GCA_050694275.1 Actinomycetota bacterium
TTACCGCCGCCGTTTACCGGGGCTTAGGTTCAGAGCTTCGCTGGGCCGAAGCCCAGCTAACCCTTCCCCTTAACCTTCCGGCACCGGGCAGGCGTCAGAGCGTATACGGCGCCTTTCGGCTTTGCACGCTCCTGTGTTTTTAGTAAACAGTCGCTTGGGCCTGGTTTCTGCGACCACCCTCAGCTCGGGACGCGAAGTCCGTCACCGAAGATGGCGCCGCTTATCCCGAAGTTACGCGGCCAATTTGCCGAGTTCCTTAACCAGGGTTCACTCGATCGCCTCGGTATGCTCTACCTGTCCACCTGAGTCGGTTTGGGGTACGGGCACCACACAAACTCGCTAGAGGCTTTTCTTGGAAGCATGGGCTCATCGGCTTCGGCTCAAACGCCTCGGCATCGCATCTCGGGATTAACGGCCCCCCGGATTTGCCTAAGGGGCCTCCCTACCTGCTTACCCCACCTCGACCAACGGGTGGGCCCGACTACCCTTCTCCGTCACCCCATCGCTCCCCTAGAACACGTGGGTCGGTAGCCCCCGAAGGGGTTCCCTTAGCAACGTGCTTCGGGGTGGGCGCGTGTGTGGTGGTACTGGAATATCAACCAGTTGTCCATCGCCTACGCCTCTCGGCCTCGGCTTAGGTCCCGACTTACCCTGGGCGGATTAACCTTCCCCAGGAACCCTTGGACATACGGCGTCGAAGTTTCTCGCTTCGATTTCGCTACTCATGCCAGCATTCGCACTTGTGACCGCTCCACCCCTCCTTACGGAGAAGCTTCACAGCAATCACAACGCTCGCCTACCGATCGCTTGCTCCGAAGAGCAAGCAATCCCGAAGCTTCGGTACTTCGCTTAGCCCCGCTACATTGTCGGCGCGGAACCACTCGACCAGTGAGCTGTTACGCACTCTTTCAAGGGTGGCTGCTTCTAAGCCAACCTCCTGGCTGTCTGGGCAACTCCACATCCTTTCCCACTTAGCGAAGATTTAGGGACCTTAGCTGTCGGTCTGGGCTGTTTCCCTCTCGACCACGGAGCTTATCCCCCGTAGTCTCACTGCCACGCTCTAAAGTTATGGCATTCGGAGTTTGCCTGAGATTGGTAAGCTTGTTGGCCCCCTAGCCCAAGCAGTGCTCTACCACCACAACTGAACACGTGACGCTGCACCTAAATGCATTTCGGCGAGAACCAGCTATCACCGGGTTTGATTGGCCTTTCACCCCTATCCACAGGTCATCCCGCAGGTTTTCAACCCTGGTGGGTTCGGGCCTCCACGGGGTCTTACCCCCGCTTCACCCTGCCCCTGGATAGATCACCCGGCTTCGGGTCTACCGCACGCGACTGAAACGCCCTATTAAGACTCGGTTTCCCTACGGCTACGGCTCGCGCCTTAACCTCGCCACGTACGCGTAACTCGCTGGCTCATTCTTCAAAAGGCACGCCGTCAGGCCTGAACGGGCCGAAGCCCGAACAGGTTCCCTCCGACTGCTTGTAAGCGCACGGTTTCAGGTGCTATTTCACTCCCCTCCCGGGGTACTTTTCACCTTTCCCTCACGGTACTGGTTCACTATCGGTCGCTAGGTAGTAGTTAGCCTCGTGAGGTGGGCCTCACAAATTCGCACGGAATTCCACGGGCTCCGTGCTACTTGGGAACTCCACCGGGAGACCGATTGGTTTTCGGCTACAGGGCTATTACCTTCTCTGGCCCGCCTTTCCAGACGGTTCACCTAACCACCGGCTTTGTAACTCCCTGATCGGTCTGGCGCCCGATCGGGTGGGTCCCACGACACCCCTGCGGCAACGCCGCCAGGCTTTACCACCACAGAGGTTTGGGCTGATCCCCTTTCGCTCGCCGCTACTCAGGGACTCTCTATTTGATTTCTCTTCCTCGGGTTACTTAGATGTTTCAATTCACCCGGTTCCCTCCACAGGCCCTATGTGTTCAGACCTGGGTACCAGCGCATGACCACTGGTGGGTTTCCCCATTCGGACATCCCCGGATCAAAGGTTGCTTGGCGCCTACCCGGGGCTTTTCGCAGCCTGCCACGTCCTTCGTCGGCTCCTAGCGCCTAGGCATCCACCGTACGCTCTTATTAACTTGGTGTTGATGCTCGCGCTCGCTATGGAGTTTCCAAGGTTCGTCTGCTGCGAAGTGACCCTCGTCGCGCCTCTCTGAGGGCAAAAAAATCCGCCGGTGGAAAATCCATCCCGGCGGGCGGCTTGGCGGTCGCGTTAGCTACGCGCCTAAGCGCTCACCCCTGGAGAAACGTGCGACATGTAGAGTCCCTTCGTTTTCTGGACAGCCGAAACATTCTATTGGCGCCCTCTCGGGCCGTCAAATCCATGTTCCGTCCGGTGAGAGAGAACGCCGGCGGGCATCGAAGCATTCCTGCCGAAACGCTATCGCCGGGTCGCCGCCCGCAGCCGTGTTGCCGCCGCGGTCAGTTCCTCGATCTGCTCGGCGACCCGCTCGGGGCCCGGTCCCCCAGGGCCGGACCGGGCCCGCATGCCCCGTACGGGGTCCTCGACCGCGGTATCGCCCGCCTCTAACGCGTCGTGGTGCGACTTGAGCTCGGCCTCGCTTGCTTTGCCAAGCTCGCTCCCCTTGCGCTCGAGGGAGCTCACCAGGGAGCCCACCGCCGAGTGCGCCTGCCTGAACGGCACTCCCCGCACGACCAGGACTTCCGCGAGGTCGGTCGCCCAGGCCTTGCCCTGCGCCGCCGCGAGCCCCATGCGATCGAGGTCGAAGCGAAGCGCGCTCATCAGAGACGCGGTTCCGGCGAGCGAAGACGCGGTGCGGGCCACGCCTGCGAAGACGAGCTGCTTGTCTTCCTGCAAGTCGCGATCGTAGGCGAGCGGCAATCCCTTGAGCAGCGCCAACAACGACGCCAGCTCACCGATGGTCGGCGCGGCCCGACCTCGTATCAACTCTGCGAGGTCCGGGTTCCGTTTCTGGGGCATCATGCTCGACCCGGTAGACCACTCTTCGGCGAGTGTCGCGAAGCCAAACTCTGAGCCGGTCCACAGCACGATCTCTTCGCCCAGACGCGACAGATGCACGCCGCACAGCGCGCACGCGTGCAAGAGATCACATGCAAAGTCGCGGTCCGACACCGCGTCCATCGCATTTGAGAAGACTTTGGAGAAACCGAGATCGGTCGCGGTCGCGGCGGGATCGAGCGGCAACGTCGTGCCGGCGAGCGCACCCGCGCCGAGGCACGAGACGTCTGCCGCATCGTATGCCGCGACAAAGCGGGAACCATCGCGCGCAAGGGCGAATCCGTGTGCGAGCAGGTGAAACGCGAGCGACACGGGTTGCGCGCGTTGCATGTGGGTGTACCCGGGCATCACCGACCCATCGTGCTCGCGCGCCACTCGACAGATGACATCAACGAGATCTGCGGTGAGATCCGCGAGCATTGCCGCCTTCGCCTTGCACCACAGTCTGAGATCGGTGACGACGAGATCGTTGCGGCTGCGTCCGGCGTGGACCCGCGCACCCGTGTCGCCCAGCTTCTCCGTGAGCACACGCTCGACAAACGAGTGAATGTCCTCGTCCTCGGAATCGGCCGTAAGCGTGCCCTCTTCCCACTCCTGCAGGAGTTGCTTGCTCGCCGTATCGATCTTGTCGACGTCGTCATCGCTCAAAAGCCCTGCGCGAGAAAGAGCGCGGGCGTGCGCCCCCGTGACCGCGAGGTCGAACGGCAGCAACTCCCGATCCACTTCGATGGAGCGGGTGAGCTTCAGCATGTCGGGATGCGGATCGGAGGCGAATCGCCCGCCCCATAGCTTCTTGCCTTCAGACACCTCAAGACCTCTTCTTCGCCCACTCTTTGGTGGGAAGACCCCACAGCCGAATGAAACCGGCAGCGTCACCATGGTCGAAGGTGTCCTCGTCGTCATACGTGGCGAGACCGGCGTCGTAAAGGGAGTTTGGCGAGCGCCGGCCGACCGGGGTCGCCGCTCCCGACGACAAGCGCAGCCTCACCGCTCCCGTGACGGCGTCCTGGGTGGTGGCCACGAACGCATCGATCGCCTCTCGCAACGGAGAGAACCATAGGCCCTCGTACACGAGCTCGGCCCACGTCTGATCGAGATGTCTCTTTTCGCGCGCGACGCGTCGCTCGAGCACGAGATTCTCGAGATCTGCGTGGGCCTGGATCAGAGCGATCGCGGCCGGCGCTTCGTAGATCTCTCTTGATTTGATCCCCACCAGACGGTCCTCGACCATGTCGATCCGACCCACGCCATGCGCGCCTGCAATCTTCCCTATCGCGGCGATCGCCTGGGCGGGGTCCAGGGATTCCCGGTCGACCGCGATCGGCACTCCGCCCTTGAAAGCGACCTCGACCTCGGTGGGGGTGGAGGGACGGGCTTCCGGCGACGACGTGAGGCCGAAGATGTCTTCTGGAGGAGAGACCCAGGGATCCTCCAGCACTCCGCACTCGATGCTGCGTCCCCACAGGTTCTCGTCGATCGAGTACGGAGACGATCTCGTCGTCGTGATCGGCAGTGCGTGCTCGGCTGCGTAGGCGATGGTCTGCTCTCGGCTCATGCCCCAGTCCCGGACGGGGGCCAGGACTCCGAGGTCGGGAGCGAGCGCGCCGAGGGATGTCTCGAACCGCACCTGATCGTTGCCCTTCCCCGTGCATCCGTGCGCGACCGCGTCCGCCGCCGAGTCGCGGGCGACATCGACCAGGATCTCCGAGATCAGCGGACGCGACAGGGCCGAGACGAGTGGATAGCGACCCTGATACAGGGCGTTCGCCTTCAAGGCGGGGAGCACGAAGCCCTCCACGAAGCGCTGCTTTCCGTCGACGAGTAGTGCGTCCGTTGCACCTAACGCCTGCGCTCGCCGGATCGCCTCCGACAGATCTCCGGGTTGCCCCACATCGACTGCCACCGCGATCACCTCGTAGCCCTGTTCGTCGAGATATGGGATCGCTACCGATGTATCCAGGCCCCCGGAATACGCAAGGACCACTCTCTTCTTCATCTCCCTCACCCCCAGGTTTCGAGCATCGTGGATCGGTCTCCCTCGATCGCCACCTGCCAGCGATCCCTCATTCGGAGAGCGGTGTCGGCATCGGGCGTCGCGACAAAGATCGTGTCGTCGCCGGCAACCGTCCCCACCACTTCCGTCAGATCGGCGAGGTCGATCGCCCGAGCGACCGCGGCGGCGTGTCCCGGAGCGGTCAGGAGTACGACCAGCGATCCCGCCGGTTGTATGTCGATAGCGAACTCCCGCAACGTTCGGGCGAGGCTCCGAGCGACCAGGTCCCCGGTCTGCGACTTCGGCAATTCATCGGGCAGGCGATAGACCACCCGGCCTCCCATCCGGATCTTGGTCGCCCCCATCTCGCGCAGGTCGCGAGACACGGTCGCCTGAGTAACGGCGTGACCAACGGCACGGAGTTCTTCGACGATGGCCCGTTGACTCGCCGAACGGCCTTCGCGCAGAATTCGCAACAGGTCGCGCCGGCGCTCAGATCTCATCCCAGATCTCCGCGATGATCTCGAGGGCACGATCGATTTCTTGATCGGTTATCACGAGCGGAGGGGTGAAACGCAGGACGCTCTCGGTCGCATTGTTGACGAGCACGCCCCGTTCGAGCGCGCGGCCCACGAAGTCGCGCGCGCTCGGCTCATCGAGCTCGACGGCCAACAGGAGTCCCAGACCTCTCACCTCGCAGCGGCTCCCGAAGATCGCACCGAGACCATCGCCCAGCCTTCTCCCGGCTATGACCGCTCTGGAGAGAAGCTTCTCGCTCTCGATCACGTCGAGGGTCGCAAGCGCGGCGGCCGACTGCACGGGCCCGCCGCCGAACGTCGTCGCGTGATCGCCGTGCCCGAAGGTCGCAGCGACCTCCGGCGCGGCGAGGCAGGAGCCCATCGGCAGTCCTGCTGCGAGAGCCTTGGCGACGCAGAGCACGTCGGGGGTAACTCCGTAGTGCTCGTGCGCGAACCACTTTCCCGTCCGTCCCAACCCGGTCTGGATTTCGTCGAGGACGAGCAGCGAGTCGTACTCGTCGCAGAGCACCCGGGCCGTTTGCAGATATCCCTCGGGTGGGACCACCACTCCGGCCTCACCCTGGATCGGTTCCAGCAATACTGCGACGACGTCTTGGGCCATCGCCTTGGCAAGGGCAGCAGCATCGCCGAAGGGAACGTGCGTGAAGCCCTCGAGCATCGGGGCGAAGGCAGCCTGCTTTTCCGGCTGCCCCGTCGCTGCGAGGGCCCCGAACGTCCGGCCGTGAAAGCTGCCCTCGGCCGCGATCACTCGCGTCGCGCCCGGCCCCCTGTTCGTGCTGCCCCATTTGCGCGACAGTTTGAGTGCGCACTCGATTGCCTCAGCCCCAGAATTGCAGAAGAACGCGCGCATCCCTCCGGTGAGGTCGGCGAGTCTCTCGGCGAGCTCTTCCTGGGGACCGGTCCGATACAGGTTCGAAACATGAACGAGGCGTCCGGCCTGCTCGGCGATGGCCGCGGCGACCTTGGGATGAGCGTGGCCGACGCTCGTCACCGCGATTCCCGCGACGAGGTCGAGGTAACTGCGACCGTGTGCATCGATGAGCGTCGCCCCGCTCCCCGACGTCAACTCGACCGGCCATCGGCGGTACGTTTCCATCTGGAACGAAGATGCGAGATCGCTTCTAGAAACCAATCTTGCCGTCCTCCTTCGTGCGGTCAGTCGGAGCGCCAAGATCGGTTTTCACGGCAGCACCTGGGTCCCAATGCCTTCGTCGGTGAAGACCTCGAGCAGCAAGGCATGCTCCACTCGGCCGTCCAGGATGTGCACCTTCTTCGTGCCCGCCACCAGCGCGTCAATTGCGGACGCCGCTTTTGGCTGCATCCCCTCGGAAAGCGACACCGACATCTCTTCCAGCTCCGCGCGCTTGAGCTCGGACACGAGGGACCCGGCGTCGCCGAAGTCCCGGTACAGGCCCTCGACGTTCGTCAGATACACGAGCTTCTCCGCCTCGAGCGCGCCGGCGACCGCGCCCGCGACCGCATCGGCGTTCACGTTCAGGGCGGTGCCGCCCGCATCCGGAGCGATCGACGCGATCACCGGAGTGTGCCCGGCGTCAAGCAAAGACTGGAGAAGAGCCGCCTCGACCACCTCGACTCGTCCGACCCGCCCAAGATCCTCTCCGTTGGGCCCGTCGACTCGAGCCGCGGTGATAAGCCCTCCGTCGCCCCCGGACAGCCCCACCGCCGAAAGGCCCGCGGCACAGAGACGGGCGACGAGATCGGAATTGATCGATCCGACGAGAACCCTGCGGACTACTTCCATCGACGCATCGTCGGTAACCCGCAGGCCCCCGATAAAACGTGGCTCGATTCCGGCCTCGGTCATTGCGACACTCACCTGGGGCCCGCCGCCGTGAACGATGACCAACCGGATACCGACCAGGGCCATCAAGGCGAGGTCCTCCGCAACGAGGCTCGCGAGCCGTTCGTCGTCGAGGGCCGCGCCGCCGATCTTCGCGACCACGGTCCGGCCGCGATACGACCGGATGTAGGGAAGCGCCTCGACCAGCGTGACCGCCTTCGACGTCGCTTCCGCCAGCCTGTCCATCGAGGCGGTCGCCGTCATGTCGTTCCGAACGCGTTGAGCGTCACGTAGTCGGGCGAGAGGTCGGCGGTGAGGATCTCGCCGGTCCCACGGCCCGCGCCCACCGACAGCGAGACCTCGATTTCCTCCGCGTCCATCGCCTTCGCCGCAAGATCGAGCGAGCCGCATGGCTCTCCGTCGGCGAACACCACCTCGCTGCCGATCGCGAGCTGCACCCGGCTCAGGTCCAGCGACCGTTCGAACGCTCCTGCCGCGGCCAGTACGCGGCCCCAGTTGGGATCGGCGCCGTGCACCGCGGCGCGCCACAGGGCGGATTGAGCGACCGCCCGACCGAGCTCCGTCGCGATCAGGTCGTCGGCCGCCCCCGACACCTTGATGCGGACCATGCGACTGGCGCCCTCCGCATCGCGCACCATCTGTTCGGCGAGCTCCGCGCACACCGTGCCGACCGCGAGCCTGAGCGCGTCGGTGTCGACATCGACCGCCTCCGTCGACAGCAGGAAGACGGAGTCGTTTGTGCTCTCGCACCCATCGATTGAGATCCGGTTGAAACTCGCCTCGACCGCCGACGTCAGCACTTGCTGGAGCGAGCCGTCGACGCGGGCGTCGGTGACCAGGAACGCCAGCATCGTCGCCATGTTCGGGGCGATCATCGCCGCCCCCTTTCCGACTCCGATGACCGAAGCTCCGCCATGCGAAGCCCCGGCGATCTTGGTCGTCGAGTCCGTGGTGAGGATTGCTTCGGCGAAACGACCCGGATCGCTGCTCGCGTTCGCGAGTGCGGTCGGAAGCGCGTCGACGATCTTGTCCACCTCGAGAGGGATGCCGATCACGCCGGTTGAGGCGACGAGAACCTCGCTCGCCTTACAGCCGATGGCAGCGGCGGCGACCTGCGCGGTCGTCGCGACCGCGCCCTCGCCGGCCCCGCCGGTGCAGGCGTTCGCGTTCCCGCTATTGACGACGACCGCGCGCGCCGGCTTTCCCAGCAAGGAACGGGACCATCGAACGCACGCGGCCGCAGCCGCGTTCGTGGTGAAGCTTCCCGCCCAGGCCACCGGGCGGTCGGCCACCAATACGCCGAGATCGGGCACGCCACCCGGCTTGATGCCGCACGCCATCCCGGCGGCGGCCACCCCCGAGGGCCACTCGGCCCTCACGGCCACACCCCGAAAGCCTCGAGACCCACCGTCTCGTCGATCCCTAGAGCGACGTTGGCGTTCTGCACGGCTTGACCCGCGGCACCTTTACCGAGGTTGTCTATGGCGACCGAGACGATGAGCCACCCGGCCCGGTGATCGACGCAGGCAAAGACATGGGCCCGGTTGCTGCCTCGCACCGCCTTGGTGGCCGGCCAGCTTCCGACGACGTGAATCAGCGGCTCGCGCGCGTAGGCGTGCTCGAGAACGCCAAGCGCGCCCTCGTCGTCGATCTCTTCCGTCAGTCTCGCGCGTGCCGTCACCAGGAGCCCACGTGCCATCGGTACGAGGTGGGGAGTGAACGAGACCTCAGGCGCGAACCCCCCCAGAGACTCGAGCCCTCGTTCGATTTCGGGGCGGTGGCGATGATCCACCGTCCCGTACGCCGTTACGCTCGAATCGACGGCCGCGTGCAGGAGATGATCGGCGCTCCGACGTCCGGCGCCGGAGACTCCGGAAAGGGCGTCGATCACCACCGGAACAGTGATCGAACCAGAGCGCGCGAACGGGACCAGGCCCAGGAGCGCCGCGGTCGGATAGCACCCGGGATTGGCGATCCGCGTAGCCCCCGAGAGATCGCCGCGCGCGAACTCCGTCAGCCCGTACGTCCACGGCGCGCCTGCGGACCTGAAATCGTCGGCGAGATCGACCAGCACGGTGTCGTCGGGAACAGCGTCCAGGTGGGGCTCGAGCGCGCCCGACGGCAGGCAAGAGAACACCACATCCGGGTTGTCCCTCAGGGCGTCTCCGACCTCGACGAGCCGGAACGGTCCCGACCCGGCGAGATTAGGCTCGACGTCGGCGACGGTCTCCCCCACCCTCTTGGCCGCCGCGACTCCCCCGAGCTCGAGCGCGGGATGCCCAAGGAGAAGACGGACGAGTTCCCCCCCGCTGTATCCCGATGCACCAAGAACGCAAGCCGTGAGCCCCATGGCGGGGCAATTCTATGCGCATATTTGCATATCGTGCAACCACGCTGACTAGTCAAGCTTTGTCCGGCAGGTGCCGATACCTACAGGGACACCACCGGATGGGGGTTTCGCTTACCCCGCACGAGGGATACAGAGGGACCTTGAGCCCACACCGCGTCGCATCTTGGACCCGCTCGGCGGTTTCGATCTGTTTGGTATTGGTCCTCGCCGGAGCAGCGTGGTTCGTGTTGCCGGCCACCGTAGGGGCGACCCCCGTAACCGATACCGGAGCCGTAACCGATGTCGTCGAGGAGACGCTTCCCGACACCGGTGGCGCGACCGACCCGGTCGAGGAGGTTGTCGAGGAGACGCTTCCCGACACCGGTGGCGTCACTCAACCGGTCGAGGGGGTTGTCGAGGAGACGCTTCCCGACACCGGTGGCGTCACTCAACCGGTCGAGGAAGTTGTCGAGGAAACCGTCCCCGGCGGCGGCACGACCGATCCGGTCGAGGATCTCACCGGCTCTATTGAAAAAACCGTGGGGTCCGTCGAGGGTGGGTCCCTCGACGAGATCACCGAACCAGTCACCGGGCCGGTCGTCGAATCGGTCGACAAGACCGTCGGTGTGGCGGCCGACTCGCCGAACGCCAACCACAGGACACAGACACAACGCGGTTCTGGCGGCTTCGTCCGCGGCGGTTCCCCCGCAGAGTTATTCCCTCACGAGTTCTCGGGCCCCTCCGCAGGTAACCCCCAGCGAGACCTCCGGATCGCACCGACCTCGGCGCCGGCGCCTTCAGGTCCCGGACTGATCGAGCGCATCGCCCAAGCGGCCTTGGACGCGGCCAAGAAGGTTGCCTTTCCGCTCGCCCTGGCCCTCATCGCAGGCGCCTTCATCGTCCTGCAGGGCCGTATCGACCGCAGGGATCCCAAGCTCGCCGCAGCTCCCATCGAGATCGACGAGCAGCTCCTGCGGTTCGAGTGAGCGCACGCAATCCGGCAGTCGCGAGTCCGACTCGCCTAACATCGGTACCCGAAGTGACCGAGAGCC
>JBOGXF010000199.1:0-2960 GCA_050694275.1 Actinomycetota bacterium
CTCTCGACCGCGTCGCTCTCGATCTCGACCGACGTCCCGCACGAGCGGCAAACGAGGTGGTGGTGATGGTCGCCGGATTCGCACTGCCGGTACATCGCCTCGCCGTCGGCCCTGCGGAGCACGTCGATCTCGCCCGACTCGGCGAGGACCTGAAGTTCCCGGTAGATGGTCGTGAGGCCCACGCGCGCGCCCGCGGCCCGCAACTCGTCGTGCAGCTCCTGCGCGCTGCGAAAGCCGCCCGCGGCCCGCAAGGCAGTCGCGATGGCGGCTCGTTGTCTGGTGGTCCTGCGCGGCGCGGGCGTTCGCTCAACTCTCATCGGGCCTCCCGAAGGCGCGCTGCGATGGCAGTGAGGCCGAACGCGCCGATCCCTCCGAACACGATCGTGGCCGCCGGGAACAAGTCCGCGTATATCGCTATCATCAAGCCGCCGACGCTGACGGCCACCCCGATTGCGATGCTCACCAAGACCGTGGCGCGAAAGCTGGAGGTCAGTTGCTGCGCGGCGGCCACGGGAAGCACGAGCATCGCGGCCACCAAGAGGACGCCGACCACGCGCATGGTCACCGCGATCATCACCGCGGCGACGACGGCGATCACGATGTTCAGGGCGCGCACCGGCAGACCCGACGCGCGCGCCACATCCTCGTCGTACGACACGGCGAACAGCTGCTTGCGGAGGCCGAGGGTCACGACCAGTACCAGCACCACCACGCCGAACGTCACCGCCAGATCGACCTCGTTCACGGCCAGCGGCTGACCGAACAGAAATCCGAAGAGTCTGGTGGTGGGCACGTCCGCGAGCCCGGTGAGCAGGACCCCCCCGGCGATGCCGCCGTAGAAGATCAGGGCGAGCGCGACATCCCCAGCGATACCTCTCTCCCGGAGCACCTCGATGACGACGGCACCGATCGTGGCCGCGATCCCGGCCGTAAGGGCCGGCGACGTCCCGGTGAGAAACCCTGCCGCGACGCCGGTGAACGCGACGTGCCCGATGCCGTCGCCCATGAGGGACAGCCTGCGCTGGACGAGATAGACGCCGATCGACGGGGCGGCCACCCCGACGAGGCCGGCGGCCAGCAGCGCGTCACGAAAGAAAACCACCAGGTTCACAGGTGTCTCTCGTGATGAGGGTGGTGATGGACGTAGACCTCGGCGAGCTGTTGTTTCAGGGGCGGCCCGTCGTAGGCGATCGCCCCACCTTGCAGGACCACAGCTCGTTGGAGCAGCGGCTCCATCAGCCCGATGGAATGCGCCACGAGCAGCACCGAGCGACCCCTGTCCTTGAGCGTCTTCAGAGTCACGGCGAAGCTTTCCTGGTGCTCGAGATCGACCCCCGAGACGGGCTCGTCCAGGACCAGGACCTCGGGTTCCGATGCAAGGGCACGGGCGATGAGCACTCGTTGCTGCTGACCTCCCGAAAGCTTGCCCACCGATGCGCGAGCCTGTCCTGCAAGCCCGACGATGTCGAGCGCGGCGGTGACCGCGTTGCGATCCTCGGCCGAATAAGGCCGGAACCACGAGGCGCGCGCCAGGCGACCCGACAGCACGACCTCGCCGACCGTCGCTGGCACGCCCGCCACCGCACTAAAGCGCTGGGGCACGTACCCGATGCGCTCCCAGCTCCTGAAGCGATCGCGATCCTGTCCGAACAATCGGAGCGTGCCCGATTGCAACGGCACCAGCCCGAGGAGGGCACGTATGAGCGTGGTCTTGCCCGAGCCGTTGGCGCCGAGGAGGACGACGAACTCTCCTAGATCGAGACGGAAGTCGAGACCGTCGAGCACAACGTGTTGACCGAGGGAGACTCGGGCGCGAGACAGTTCGAACGCGGTCTCGTTCGTCACTCGCATTGCAACGCCTCTCGCAGCGCGTCGAGGTTGGCGCGCATCGCGCCCAGGTAGTCACCGTCGTCGGGGGCGGTCTCTATGGGATCGAGGACGGAGGTCTCCACGCCGGCGCGGTCCGCAACGATCTCGGCGACCTGGGTCGGCAGCAGGCGCTCGAAGAAGATCGTGGTCACGCCCCGCTCGCGCGCGAGCTCGGCCACTTCGACCAGGCGTTGGGGCGATGGCTCGGCCTCCGGGTCGATCCCGGCGATGCCGATCTCCTCGAGGTCGTAACGCTCGGCGAGATGACCGAACGCGTCGTGAGCGGTGATGACAACCCGGCTCTCGCAGTCGGCCAGCCCCTCGGTGTACTCGGCGTGAAGCGCGTCCAGCCGATCCAGGAGCGCGCGACCGTTGCCCTCGTAGGTCGCGCGGTTGCCATCGTCGAGCGCGACGAGCTCGGCCACCATCGTGCGAACCACCTCGCTCATCTCGACGGGATCGAGCCACACATGCGGATCGGCGCCTTCGTGGTCGTGGTCGGCATCGGCGTCGGCATCGTCGGCATCGTCGGCATCGTCTTCCCCAGCGTGCTCCTCCCCTTCGGGCAGGAGATCGACGACGCGGCCGTCGACATCGTCTAGCGCCTGTTCCACGGCCGGCTGGAACCCGGCCCCCAGATAGAAGACGACGTCGGCCTCGGACAGCCTCAGGACCTGGCTCGAGGTGAGCTCGAGGTCGTGGGGTTCGCCGCCCGGCGGGGTGAGGTCTAAGACCTCGGCCGCGTCCCCTCCGATCGCCCCGGCGGCGAACGCCAGCGGGTAGAAGGACGCGACGACCTGCGACCGAGCGGGGTCACCCCCGGCCCCCGGGCCGCACGCCGCCCCGAGGAGGGCGGCAATCAGTGTGAGGGACACGAGCCGAGCCATGCCCCGCACCCTAGCGTCAAATGAAAACGATTGTCAAAACCACCTACCTGCCCCCACCCCGTTTTGAATGCGCGAACGACGGCGGATTCAAGCGGTCATCGCAAGGAGCTCGGCGAGCCGTTCCGATGGTTTCATGAATCCAAGCCGTTTGCGAGGCCGGTCGTTGAGGCTGCGGGCGATGCCGTCGAGAGCATCCTCGGTCAG
>JBOGXF010000200.1:0-3936 GCA_050694275.1 Actinomycetota bacterium
CTGACCGAGGATGCTCTCGACGGCATCGCCCGCAGCCTCAACGACCGGCCTCGCAAACGGCTTGGATTCATGAAACCATCGGAACGGCTCGCCGAGCTCCTTGCGATGACCGCTTGAATCCGCCCCCCTAGTGGAAGAGACCGTTGGCCGCTAGCGTTCACACAGATTAAAGATTCCGTTCCGGAAGGACAGAGGTTGCTGAGAGAAAGGGTCGCTCTGGAGGGGTCTCACGCCGAGATCCCCCCCGTGCTCGCGCTCGACGATCAGCGTGCCTGGGCACCGAACCTTGTCGGCTCCAAGGCGGCCAACCTGGCGCGTGCTGCGGGCCTGGGCATGCCGGTGCTCCCCGGCTTCGTGCTGACCACGGAGGCATGCTCCGCGATCATGGGAGCCCCCGGCTATTCGCTCGGACCCGATCTCGAGACCGCCGTTGAGGCCGCGTGGGAAGGGCTTTCTCAGGACGGCCGCCGGCCTCTTGTCGTGCGGTCCTCGTCGAGTGTCGAGGACACGGAGTCGTCCTCGATGGCCGGCATGTTCACGTCCGTGCTCGGGGTGTGCGACTGGCGCACGTTCGTCGATGCGCTCAAGGCCGTGCTGGCGTCGGCGTCGCGAGCGGGCATCGAGGGGGCCGCCCCCATGGCGGTCCTGGTCCAGCCACAGCTCGAGCCCTCCCGAGGCGGCGTCATGTTCGGTCTCGATCCCGTATCGGGGCGCCGGGACGTCGTCACCGTTGCTGCGGTTCTCGGCGGGCCGGACAAGCTGGTCTCCGGAACCGAAGAGGGCACGCGCTACACGCTGTCGAAGCGGGGCCGCGTCCTCGGCGTCGAGGGAGCGGAGCCCTTCGTGCCGCTATCGGCCCGCCAACGCCGCGCGCTCGCCCGGCTCGCCCATCGCGCCTCCGTCGCCTTCGGGGGTCCGCAGGACGTCGAGTGGGCGTTCGATCTCAAAGACCGCGTTTGGCTGTTCCAGGCCCGTCCCATCACCGCGACCGGGACCGCCCCCGCGGCCCACGGTCCGATCCTCGGACCCGGTCCGGTGGCGGAAACCTTCCCCGACCCGCTCTCGACGCTGGAGGCAGAGCTGTGGGTCGACCCGATGCGCACCGCGCTACGCGAAGCGCTCACGATCTCGGGCGCGGCGCCGTTCAAGAAAGTGATGGCCTCCGACGCGGTGTCGATCGTGGGGGGCCGGGTAGCTGCGGATCTCGAGCTTCTGAACGCCCTGCCCAAGCGAGCTTCCCTCATCGCACGGCTCGATCCCCGGCCCCCAACGCGGCGACTACTCGCCGCGTGGCGAGTGGGGCGTTTGAAGGTGGCGTTGCCCGGAATCGTCTCCGATGTCATCGAACGTACCGACGATGAGCTCTCATCGATTGTGCATCCTTCGACCATGAGTGATGGGGAGCTTCTCGCGCTCCTGCACGGCGCGCGGGCGGCACTCCTCGCCCTGCATGGCCACGAGATGCTCGCCGGGATGTTGATGCCGCAGAACGCCACGGGGGCCGGTGGAGCGGCGAGCGCCCTCAAGGCGCTCGCCCAGGGACGCGCAGAAGGCCTGAGCGACGACAACATCGTCACTCGTTTCCCGGTCGTTCTCGCGCTCGTACCTCCGCGCATCGACGGCAAGACACGTCTGCCCGACCTCCCGAACTCGATCCCCGATCTCCGAGACAGCGAGGATCCCCTGGGGCGGGCGCGGGAGAATCTCAGGCTGCGGGCCCGGTTCGTCCAGGAACTTTCGGCTCGCGTCGCCTCGGAGCTGGGCCGGCGCCTCACCGGGTCGCACGTTTTCCGCGTTCCCGATCACGTCAGATGGGTCGGTCTCGACGAGCTGCGGGACGCGATCGACGGCGGAGGTGCTCCCGCAGACATCGAAGCGCGACGAAGCGCACCGGTTGCCGCCCCCCTGCCGGCGGCGTTCCGCTTGACCCCCGACGGCGACATCGTCCCGGTGACCACGGGATCGCCGACCGCCGGCAGGGGGGCCGGTGGTGGCCGCGGCGCGGGCCGAGTTCATGGCGGCGAAGGGCATCCTCAAGCGGGCGCGGTCCTCGTAGTGAGAACACTCGACCCCACCCTCGCCTCCCTTCTTCCGATCCTCGGCGGGCTTGTCGCGGAGACCGGAAGCCCGCTGTCTCACCTCGCGATCCTGGCGCGCGAGTACGGCGTCCCGACCGTCGTCGGCGTCACCGACGCCCTGGTTCGCTTCCAACCCGGAGCGGAAGTCGTCGTGGACGGCACCAGCGGCGAGGTTCGTCTCGCGGACGAAGGGGCCAGTCGATGAAGCGCCTCGCCTACGTTGCCGGGCTCGCAGTGCTCATTCCGTCCGGCGCCTACATCTTCGTCTATCTCTATAGGTGGGAATGGAACCGCGCCCTCATCGCGGGCTTGTTCTTCGTCGCCGCGGAGATCGGGCTTATGGGAGCCGCTCTGTTCGAGCGGATCAAGCGTCTGGAAGACCGCATGGACCAGCGTCCCTCCGGTGCCGAGCCGGTCGTGCTGGAGCGGATCCAGGATTCCCGACCCCTGCCGAGACGACCCTTTGCGTGGCTGACCGAGCGCAATGATGAGCTCAACGTCTTCGTTCCCGTGTTGCTGGGAGCGGGCCTGGTCGTGTCCGCTCTGGCATGGCTCGTCGAACGCATCGCGACCATCACCGCGCGCCCCCTGCTCGAGCGCCGGCTCGTCGAGACGCTCGCTCCCATCTCGCTTCCGGGCGGATCCCTGGTCGCGGGCGGCCCCCAGTTCGAAATGACTCGACGAACCCGTTTTCGCGCGACCGCAGCAGCGCGCGTGGTGCTGGTGGTCGCGATCGCATTGATGGCAATCAAGGGGATCGACGCTCTGGGCGACCTCACGCAGAGCCGCCCCGATGTCATTCAAAAAGGGACCGAAAGCAGTCTGATCGTCGAAATGTCAACTCGAAATGGTCGCACCCGTCCTCTGGATGCCGCGCACGCCCTGTGGGGTGCGTGCAGGTATTCGACCTACGCGGCCCTGTCCGATGAAGGCATTCGGCCCCTCTCGGGCAACCGTGTGATGCTGACCGTCGAGCCGTCGCTCGGGATCAACGCAGAGAAGAAACTCCACGGCTGCATCGAGGATGCGCTGCTTTCCGGAATCCAGGCACGCGTCGTCACGATCACCGAGCTTCCCTGACCCGCGAGTTATCCGAGGTACTTAGTCGGAGATTCTGACCCAGAGACGGCGGGGGCCGTCGAGCACCCGGCTCACGGCGGTCAGGATCGTGTTCGGTTGTGCCACGTCGTCACCCGACAGGTCGGCCGCGAACGCGATCTGCTCCAGCGACGGTGGGCCCACCGACAGGTTGCGACGAAGCGCCTCGAGGCCGCTGGCCTGCCCCGTCTTCACCAGGTAGGCCGCCGCCATCGTCCCGGTTCGCCCGACCCCGGCTCCGCAGTGAACGAAGACTCGACCGCGCGCTTCCCTTACGACGTCGAGGAACCGCTGCACCTCGTCGGGAGTCGGTGCCTGACCGTCCCGGAGCGGGATGCGCACGAGATTCATGTCGAGTCGATTCATCAGCTCGAGTGGAGGATCGATGTCGTCCTCGGCTCGGAGGTCGACGATCGTGTCGACTCCGTGGGCGGCAAGTTCCTCGTAGCCTCTCTCTGAGGGGGCCGCGCCCCTCCACACGTGAGCGTCCACGGCGGCAATGTTCCCGACGCCCTCCACGCTCTGCGGGGCGGGAGGCGGGTGAGCCTCGCGCGCCCACACCCATGCCCCGGCGATGAGAAGGTTCCCCAGCAACAGGAAGGCCACGAGCCCGCTGGTGCCGAAAAGCAACAAGGAGCGCAATCTACTCCACCATCCTGATCTCATTATCGGTTCGCGTGACTCCACAAGTAGTCTTTCGGGCTCGTAGCTCGGTTTCCTTCCCCATTAGGCATCGTCCAAACGGGCTGGCTCTTGAGGG
>JBOGXF010000201.1:0-12202 GCA_050694275.1 Actinomycetota bacterium
TCCCGCCGGCGTGAAAGAACTCGTGGTAGGGGTTGATGCCGGTGTCCACCACCGCGACCACGACGCGCGGCTTGCCCCCCTTACCCCCCGCAGCGGGACGCCCGGCGGACGCCGGAGCGGCGAGGACGAGGGCGAGGGCCGCGACGGCGATCACCGCGACGGACGCCCGGGTGCGCATAGAAAAGAGGTGTCGGTTCAGGGTCATGCCTCAGGTCGGTTATGTGCCTTATCCCACTATTCGGCGTGGGGCGGCGCATCCCTCCGGGGTCATGAACTCGGACTCCCCCTCGGCCCCCTCCCGCAGGCGTTAGGTTCCCCTCCAGTCGGTCACGCTCGCGATGGAAGGTAGGACTTGGCCCGACGATCCCTTTCCCGGGCTGTTCTGGCGCTCGCACTGGTTGCGGCGTGGCTCCTGGCGGCTCCGGCCCCCGTTCGCGCGCAGGAGGACAAGTTCTTCACGCTCCCAAACGCGCGCGTGGAGGTGGAGGTGCTCCCCTCCGGGGCGCTGCGTGTGACCGAGTCGATCACGTTCGCGTTCGCGGGGTCGTTCAGCGGCGCGTTCCGCGAGATACCGCTGCGCTCCGGCGAGGCGATCATCAACGTCTCGGTCTCGGAAGGCGGCACGGCATATAGGCCGGGCGCGTCGGCGGAGATCGGGAGCTCCGGACCCACTGCGTCGTTCGGAACAAAGGCGATCGGCGATGGGATCCGCATCGTGTGGCACTACTCCGCTCTGAACGAGACGCGTACATTCGACGTCTCCTACACCTTCACCGGGCTCGCAGTCGCATACGACGACGTCGTGGACGTGAACCTGAGGGTGTGGGGCGATCACTGGGACGTGACGCTCGACCGGCTCGAGACCGAGCTGCGGCTACCCGCGCGAACGTCGGAGCAAGTGCGCGTGTGGGGTCACCCCGCGTCAGTCGAAGGGTTCACCGAACTGCTCCCCCGGGGCAGGGGGGCGCGGCTGCTGGCGTCGGGCGTGCGGGGAGGTCGCTGGGTGGAAATGCGGCTGGTGTTCCCGAGAGACATCCTCGACGACGACCCGTTCGCGGCCCGGATCCGACCCGGCGACGGCCTTGAGGAGATCCTCGAGGAAGAGCGCGCTTTCGCCGCCGCGGCCGAGCGCGATCGCGATCGCATCGACTGGGCGCGACGGAACTGGCCTCTGCTCGTGGTCCTGATCCTGCTGCTTGCCACCGTCCCGGCCGCGCTCGTCGGCTATCTCGTGTGGCGCCGCTGCGGACGAGAGCCGGAGGTCTCATATACCCCCGACTACGTGTTCGAGCCCCCGGGAGATGAGCCGCCCGCGCTGATCGCCGCGCTGCTCGAGCCCGGTCACAGCCGGGCGACCGGCCACGCCTTCGCGGCCACCCTGTTCGACCTGATCCGGCGCAAGCACGTCTCTGCGATGCCGATGACGACGATTAAGAAGACGTGGGCAGGTCTCAGGCAAGAAGACATCAGCGACCTCGCGATCCGGCCCGAACCGAGCCTCGACGACGGACAATTGACCGCGTTCGAGAGCGCGGTGATGCGCGTCGTCGAAAAAGCCACGGAGCAGAAAGAGCAGATACCGGTAACCGAGCTCGACGACGAGATCAAGAGCAAGCCGACGTTCTATTCGGAGCGGTTCGAGGACTTCAAGAAGGGAGTGATGGACCGCCTCAAGGACCTGGGCTGGTGGCAGGCGGGCGGGTTCGCCCCGGTCGTGTGGGCGATGGTGGCCTTCGGGGGATTAGCGGTCCTATCGGTCGTCGTCGCGGTCGCGACCTTCGATCCCGTCGCGCTGATCCCGTGGGCGACGCTTGCGTGGGGTGTGGTTGCGGCGGCGGCCGTGGCGAACATCGTCGTGCTCGCCGTCTTCCTCGGCTATCGGCGGGGCTGGGAGCGGCGTTCGGCGTCGGCCGCCGAGGCCGCGTCGAAGTGGGTCGCCTATCGGAGGTTCCTCGGGGACTTCGCCGGTATGCAGCGAGCCGTGCCTGGCTCGATCGAGATCTGGGAACAGCACCTGTGCTACGCGATCGCGTTCGGGGTCGCCGAACAGGTGCTGAGGGCCGCGCAGCTCTACGCGCCGCCGGAGCTGGTGACCGCGAGCCCCGTCTACCACATCAGCGGCGGAGGCAACCTCGGGGACGGGCTCTCGTTCGCGTCGATCGCCAACGTGTCGCATGCGATCTCGGCCGCGACATCGTCCTCGTCGGGTGGCGGGGGCGGCTTCTCGGGCGGTGGTGGCGGGGGCGGTGGTGGCGGCGGCGGCGGTGGCGGCGGTGGGGGGGCCTGGTAGCGGTGGGTCAGGCACCGGCCGCTCGCACTACCTCGTCGACGAATTGCGTCGCGCGTCGCATGTGCGAGCCCTCCCAGTAGATGCGGCCACATCCCGGGCACGAGCGAAACTCCTCGAAACGCTCCAGCGACCCCGGGGGGACTTTCTCCACCACGTCCGCCTTGTCGATCGGCATCAGTTCCGCGTTGCACACCGTGCAGCGACTGAAGGGCCGGACCGCGCGCGTGAGGTCGAATCGAGCGAGCACCTCGATCACTTGAGCGCGCGGGTCGACCGCCCGCACGTAGTAGCCGTGAGTTACGGTTCGCCGCTTCAACAGGCCCACGTCTCTGGTGAGCAGAAGCCTCCGTTGGCTCTGCGATGTGTCCGCCAGCTCTGCGTCCGATGCCTTGCGCTCGTACGTCGTGTCGAAACCCAACAGCCGAAGATAGCGGGCGAGCTGGCCGAGGTTTGCATCCACGGAAAAACGCGGGTCGCGAAGCGGCTCGGGGCGCAGCCTCAGGACGGGCGAGACGTCAAGCGACTCGAACGCCGGATAAACGCTGACTCGATCGCCATCGGCGATCCGGTAGGAGAAGTCGACCGACTCACCGTTAACGATGACCAGGTCGATCTCGGTGTGCGGAACACCGAAACTCTCGATCATGTCCTTGACCGATGAACTCAGCTCGAAGGTGCGCTCAATCGTCGAGTAACGCTGGGCCTCCGGAAGGAAGTCGTTGAGCTCCTCGTAGAAGCGGAACCAGGCGCGCTTGATGCCCATCGTTGCCCGATGTTAGGCCCCGGTTAGCTCCAGCCCACCAATCGGCTCGCCTTGGCTATTGGCCGGCTACTCACAACAAGAACACCGCGCCACGGTAGGTCCAGCCGTGCCGAGCTTGGGACCCCTTGCCGCCTCCGCCCCTGCCGGGTCGGTCGTCCGAGGAGTCAAGATAGAAGTCGTCGCCTTCGAAGACGGCCTCGTAGGTGCGGTTGGCGCCGCGGTGCCTGGGCGGGAGTGCGATGGTTGCGATGCCGTCACCGTCGGTTTGACCCGAGCCGATGAGCTCGGAGTCGGAGTAGAGGTCGATGGTCCTGTCGGAGACACCGTCGGCCGGCGAGTCGAGATCGGACAGGCGCGCCTCAACCCTCTTGTCGTCGTCTTCGCCCTGAACCGTGAGCTCAAGGGCCGTGTCTTCCTTGTCGACGACGAACGAGACCGTATCGGAGGAGCCTTGGTGGTCGTCGTCGCCGGCGTAGGTCACGGTGAGCTCGTAGGAGCCGGGTTTCTCATCGAGGGTCGGAGTCGCCGACGCAATCCCGTTCTGGTCGGTCGTCGCGTCGAATGTGCGCGACGACTCGGCCCCGGCGAGTTCGAAGACGAGCTCCGCGCCCTCGATCGACGAGCCTTCGGCGTCCTGCAAGCTGGCCTCGATGAAGGTCTGATCGGAGAACTGACCCGACGTTTCCGAATCCTCGGTGAACGCAACCTCCGTCTCCGCGGGCTCAGGATCGTCGGGGTCTTCGCCGAGGATGCCGATGTCGTCGCCTAACGTGAGAAATCCATACTTGATCCGGAATTGCTGCTGGATCCCTATGACGTCTCCGCTCGAGTATGCGCTCCACACGGCGGCGAAGAACCACTCGCTGGCCGTACACCGGCCGTCGGGCGCGTTGAAGGGTTCCCCGTTCACCGGAAGGTCGAAGCCCTGGACGGCGGGGAAGCCGGGCGCGGTCCACCCGTCGCACGCGATCTCGCCGTCGAGAACGCGCTTCATGTGGTGATAGGTAACGCCTCCGTTCTCCGCCGGCGATGAACCGAAACATTCGGTCGTGATGGCGCAGCCGGTGATGACGATGCGGTTAGGCGCCGGCACGCCGCTGGAGGTCGGCACCGAGCCGTCGGGGACCGTTCCGCTGGCAGCGGTGAGGCTGTCGCTGAAGCCGCCGCAGAAGCTGCAGTCGACCGCGACGAACATGCGCGTCTCGGGTGTGAAGTTGTCGGTGAGCCCGTCGCCCAGCTCGCAGTCGTCGAGGAAGCCGTCCTCTCCACCACCGTCCTTGAGGGCGGCGAACGACATGGCGACCCGAGTAGCTGGGCAGGCGCTCCCCAGCGGGGCGCTCCACGCGTTCCCGTGGCTGCTGAGGAAGAAGAAGAATTGCGAATCGGGATGCTGGCTCGATTCCGCGCCCATGCGTCCGAGCTCGGTCTTGAGGTTGGCCTCCGAACCCTCGTCGTAGGTCGTGCCTAGGATCGGATCCGTGTAGTCGTCCTCCATCGCGAGGATCGTCGCCTGCGATTCGGGGATGCAGTAGGTCTCCCGCAAAGTCGACAGGAACGACTCGAAGTTGCGCACGTCTGCCCTGAAGTCCTCCCGCTGCTCGGAGTCGTAGACGATCCCGAGGAAGTGCACGTTATCGGGCGTGCAGTCCCCCGGCTCGGGGGTGGGCGACTCCGTGGGGTCCGGCGTGGGATCGGGATCGGGTTCCGAGGTCTCACCGATCTCGTAGTCCCTGCCGATCTCGGTGTCGTCGATGACCGGGGCCGTCACGGCCACGGTGAAGTGCCTCGTCTCGGCCTCGGGAGTCGCCAACACCGCGCCCTCCGCGAATGCCGGGTGTGCGTCGCGCCGCATGATGATCGTGTGGATGCCGGAGGGCCTGCCGTCGGCCAGGACGGGTGGACCTTCTTCCTGCACGAACTCCCCCTCGACGACGGTGTCCCCGTCGCATGTGTCCCGGATGCTTCCCGACGGCTCGCCCGAAGGGTTGCCCGCCGCTCCGGTGAAGCCCCTGATCTGCAGACAGTTGCTGCCTGCTCCCGGATCCACGAAGACCCGGTAGAGCAGCGACGATGGCGGCTGGGCGGCCCCCGCGGTCTGAATGTGGGTGGAGATCGTCTCGGCATCGTGCGTGAACCACACCTTCACGATGTCGCCCGCGACGAGCGACACGGGGCCCGTTGCCCCCGTGGCCGTGCTGTGGTAGTTCCCGTCGCCGCTCTGGTCGACGATGTTGGCGTCCTCGTCGCTTGGGATCCCGGGCGACTCCGTCGGGTCTGGGGTGGGCGACTCGGTCGGCGTGGGATCTGGGTCGGGGTCGGTAGCGCAGTTCTGGTCCACGGGAGCGGTCGGAGTTGCGCCGCCGGGGGCGAGGACGTTGGCCCACGCCCAGCACACGGCGTCGAAGGCGTTCACCTGTCCGTAGCCCCACGCGTTGTTCCACTGAACGCCCCTGCTGTTGGGTCCGGTCCAAAGAGCCTTCGCCCCCGCCTCCTTGTAGTCCGTGGCGTGAGCGAGCGCGTCGCGGACCGGGTAATCGCCGAACGAATAGTCGTTGTCGGACGTGAAGCCGTTCCCGGTGGACGCCATGAGGTTCACGTCGCCGGTCTGGCCCTTGACCTCCTCACCGGCCTGGAGGAGGAGGGCCGCCACGCCGGCGACATGGGGGGTCGCCATGCTCGTGCCCGAACTGGTGCTCAGCGTGAACGGAACCGGCCCGGCGGCCTGGATCGACTGCCCCGGAGCCGCGACGTCGGGCTTGCGAAAGCGGTCCTTCAGGTTCGACGCATCGGTGGCACCCCCGGCGGCGGTGTCTCCGCTCTGATTGTTCGGCCCACGGCTGCTGAAACCGGAAATCACGTCGTTGGCTCGGTCGACCGTGTTGCGGTCGTTAAAGCTCGCCACGCCGATCGCGCCGGCGGCATTGCCGGGACTGGAGATCCCATTGTCGTCGTCGGAGAAGCTGCAGGTCGCGGAGGCCTGGGGCCCACAGTTGCCGACGGCGATCGTGACGGCGACCCCGGTATCCACGAGTGCGTCGATGAAACCCTCCGTCGAGCCGGCGTTCGGGCCTCCGCGTCCAGTGGATCCGAAGCTCAGCGTCGCGACGTCGATGTGATCGTCGTCCGGTCCGCACAGGGGGTCGCCCGCCTCGAGCGCATCGTTGTAGAGCTTGACGAACTCGAACCCGCGATTGATGCCCCCCAATGAGGCGGGTCCGACCGAGATCTTCACCTCGACGAGCTTTGCCGCCTTGGCCGTGCCGAACAGATCGTCCCCGGGCATCTGTCCCAGAACGGTCGACGCGACATGGGTGCCGTGGCCGTCGTCGTCCGGAGTATTGACGCAATGGAGTGGGACCACCGTCGACACATTGGCGCCCGCGATCCATTTCCCGTCGAATGCGCTGTGCTGGTCCTGGACGCCGGTGTCGAGCACGGCTACGACCATGTCCTCACCGGTATAGCCGAGGTCTTCCGCGGTCTGGCCGTTGTAGAAGGTGTTTGGCTCCTGCCCGTTGTGAGCCTGGATCGCCCGGGCGCCGACGTCGAGGACGGGATAGAGAGGGCGGTCGTACTCCACGGCGACCACGCCGGGAACGGTCCCGAGACGAGCGAGGTTGCGAGCGGGGACATTGAGGTCCACGAGGGGCTGGGTCTTGAAGACGTACGCGTCGGAGGCCGCCCCGACGAGCTCGGTCAGCCCGTCCACGTTGATCGGAGATCGCGCAAAGGAGACGAGGACGGGGACGAGGGCGTCGGGCCTACCGGCTTCTAGGGATCTTTCGGCGACGGCTTCGGCCTCGTCGTCGATGCGGTTCCCGTTCAGATCGAAGGCTCGTAGCCAGTCCACCCACCAGGGGACGTCCGCTTCCGCGGACCCATCGGTGGCAGCCGGGCGCGTCGAATCCTTATCGGCGGACGCGGCCGAGGTCGGCAGGCCGCCGACCAACAGGAAAACCAGGAGCGTCGCTACGATGCGACGCGGGCGAAAAGAGATAGACATCGTTGTCCCCCCAAGCCAGAGACGAGCAGGACCATGACGGCCCGGAGGAGACCAGCGCCGCCTCCGATAAAGGGGGATTCGCCGGGAAGGTCCCTATTCCTCTGGGAGTCCTCGCCCTTGCTCGATCAACGGTTCAGGTCGCACCTGAAACCGAGGGCCGGAGCCGACGCAGAACTCACGTAGCCCCCCTCGAACGAAGGCGTGCGCTCCTTCCCCTCCCCGACCACGAGCATCTGGCCCATCATCGAGTGGTCCTCGTGAGCGAGGTTGTGGCAGTGGAACATGTACCGGCCGGTGAACCCCTCGAACCTCATGATCACGCGCACCCGGGCCGAGGGATCGACCCTCACCGTGTCCTTCCATCCTGCCTCGCCGGGGCTGAGCTGAAGGTTGCTGCGCTCGAGTATTTGGAACCGGACGAGATGGGTGTGCATTGGGTGTGTCACATCCGACGCGTTGATGAAGGTCCAGACCTCCGTATCCCCGAGACGAGGCCTGATGTCTATGCGGCTCGCATCGAAGGGTTTGCCGTTGATGACCCACCGATTGATGTCGAGATCCTTTTCGAGCAGGAACTCTCGCTCAACGGTGTCCGCGCCCGGCACCAACCGTTCGATCGTTCGCAGGATCGGCGGCAGCGAGCTCGAATCTTCCTCCTCCCGCGCGACCTCGAACTGCATGATCGGCTTGGCATCCATCACGCCCGTTGGGTCCGCGCGATCCTGCAGCACGATCTTGGATCCGACCGGGTACTTCGAGAAATCGATGACGACCTCGACTCGCTCCGACGGCCACAGCGGAATCGAGGGCGCCGGGGAGGGAGCGGCCAACAGACCCTGGTCGGATCCGATCTGGATCAGCGGCTCCCCGGAGTCGAGAGCGAGCCCGTAGCCGCGCGTCGGGGACGCGTTGAGAATCCGAAAACGGTACTTGCGGTTCGCGACCTTGAGGAAGGGCATGGGGCGCCCGTTGACCAGGTACGTGTCGCCGAAGAGCCCATCGATCTTGTCCTTGAATTTGAACGACCCGTCTTTTTTGAAGCTCCGGTCCTGCAGGATGAGCGGGATGTCGTGCTTGCCCTTGGGCAGGTTCAGCTCCTCCTCGGCCTCGTCCTCGATCAGATAGAAACCCGAGAGCCCCATGTGGTTGTTGCGAGTCGTTTTTTTGCACGTGTGGTCGTGATACCAGAGGGTCGCCGCCTCTTGCGCGTTCGGGTAGACGAAGTCGTAAGCGTCGCCCGGGCCGATCACCCGGCTGGGATGCCCGTCGCTCAACGAGGGCACCTCGCCGCCGTGGAGGTGGGTGGTCAGCGGGACGCCGAGCTCGTTTCTCCTGCGGACGATGATCTCCCGCCCGCGGCGCACCTTGAACGTCGGGCCGGGGAAGTGCCCGTCGAAGGCCCACACGGGGGTGCGCTTGCCCGGGAGGACATTGACCCGGGCCGCGCGCATCGTCGTCTCGTAGTAGTCGCGCCGCTTGGTGCGTCGGACGGGTTTCAGGACGGGCGGGATCGCCAGCGGGACCCGGAAGGGGCGAACGCCGGAGTCGCCGGCGACCGCGGCCAGCTTGCCCAGGGGCAGTGCGAGGCCGGCCCCCGCGACTGCGCTCATCTTGAGGAAGTCCCGTCGAGAGGGCATATTTCTTGCCTTCTCCGTCCCCACCGACGCTCCTGCAAGGGGGCGGGCGCTGCTGCTTCCCGGTGTCGGAGGCGATCCCTCTCCACACGAGAGCGATGTTTTTCTCGTTCCGGTCGCCGTCATAGAGTGTCGCGGTGACCGAGCTGGCAGACCGAGAGCACACTGCCCTCAGCCCACCAAGGGGATCTCCCGAGGACCTCGAGCGAGAGCTGGAGCAGCATCGAGTAGAGCTGACCGCGTACGCCTACCGCATGCTGGGCTCGACGTTCGATGCCGAGGACGCAGTCCAGGAGACGCTCCTGCGGGCGTGGCGGGGATACGACCGCTTCGAGGGGCGCGCGGCCCTGCGCTCCTGGCTCTATCGCATCGCCACCAACGTGTGTCTCGACATGCTGAACGGCAGCGGGCGCCGGGCCCGCCCCATGGATCTCGGCCCCGCGCAAACAGCCGACGTCCCGCTGGGCGACCCGCTACCGGAGGTGACATGGATCGAACCGATCCCCGACGGTCGTGTGCTGCCGGCGGGTTCCGATCCGGCCGACGTGGCCGAGCAGCGCGAGACGGTCCGTCTTGCCTTCGTGGCCGCGCTGCAGCACCTCCCGCCCCGGCAGCGAGCGGTCCTTATCCTGCGCGAGGTCCTGCGTTGGAAGGCAGCGGAGGTCGCGGAGCTGCTGGAAACCTCCGTCGCGTCGGTCAACAGCGCGCTCCAGCGAGCCCGCGCCGCCCTGGCTGCTGCCGACGCCGGTAGCAGCCGGTCGCAGCCGATGGACGAAGGACGCCGGGCGCTCTTGGCCCGCTATGTCGACGCATTCGAGCGCTACGACATGGACTCGCTCACGGCGCTGCTCACCGAAGACGCCACCTGGAACATGCCGCCCTACGACCTCTGGTTACAGACGCACCTCGACATCCGCAACTGGTGTCTCGGACCGGGCATCGGGTGCAAGGGATCGCGCCTGGTCCCGACCGTCGCGAACGGCTCTCCTGCGTTCGGGCAGTACAAACCCGCACCCGATGGCGGTTTGGAGCCCTGGTCGCTCCAGGTACTCGAGATCTCAGGCGGTCGGATCACCGGGATCACCTTCTTCCTCGACACCGCGCGCCTGTTCCCGCTCTTCGGTCTCCCTGCCCGGCTCCAGGACTAGCTCACCACAGAGCGGTACCGCGTCGCTCAGCCCCGTCAGGACGAGCAGCTCCCGCAGCTCGGTGGACGCGTGTCTAAGCCGGATCTCGCGTCCGGATCGTCGCGCGGCGAGTTGAAGCCGAGCCAAAGCGTCGAGTGCCGCCGCGTCCGGGTCGACGATTTCTCGCACATCGCACACGATCCGATCCGAGCCGCAGCCGTTCAGCCAGCCGCAGACCTGTTCGCATAGCGGATCGATGTCGGCGCGACCGATGTGACCGCTTATGACCAGAACCATTGTGCTCGGCTCGGGGGGCGTGGGTACCGCGCCCACTCTTATCGTCGGCGATTCCTTCGGACCGGCCACCCCCGAAACCCCTTTCGCGGTCTTTTTTCAGTTACGACCGGCTGCGGGGGTGAAACTCATCGGACGCGGGTCATGAGCGGGTGGCTGCTTTGTTGTACTGCCGCACCGACAGCGGGATGAAGATCGCCAGGATGACCCCGACCCAGATGATCGTGTACGCGATGGGATTCTCCAGCGACCACGCATCCGGCGGTGGCAAGGAACCAGTGTTCCCGAATGCCTCACGCGCGGCCTGGGCAACGGCGGAAACGGGGTTCCACTCGGCGAAGGTCTGCAGCGGGCCGGGCAGCAGGTCGCTGCGCACGAACGTATTCGCGATGAACGTCAAGGGCATGATGAACATGAACGACGCGTTGTTGACGACCTCTACGCTCGACACCTTCAACCCGACGAAAGCCATGATCCATGAGAACGCGTACGCGAACAGCAGCAGGAGCAGGAAACCTCCGATCGCTTCCACGACACCCGTTCTGATGCGCCATCCCACGATCAATCCCGTGAGAGACATGAGCGTGATCGAGGTGGTGTTGTAGAAGATGTCGCTCCCGGTGCGGCCCACGAGGACCGCCGAACGCGCCATAGGCAACGACCGGAACCGATCGATGATGCCCTTGGTCATGTCCTCGGCGAGGCCCGCGCCGGTGAACGTCGAGCCGAAGATGACCGTCTGGACGAAGATCCCGCCCATCAGGTATTCACGGTAGGGCACGCCGGGGATCGGGATGTTGCTCCCGAACACGTAGGCGAAAAGCAGCACGAACATGATCGGCGACATGGTCGTCCAGATCAGGACTTCCGGGACGCGCTTGATCTTGATCAGGTTGCGCTTCGCGACGACGGCACCGTCGGATAATGCGAGGGCCACTGAGCTCATCTGACGGCCTCCTTCTCCCTAACCTCGCCGAGTTCGGCCTCGGCCTCATCGCGGACCTCCTCTGACGATTCCGCGACCTCTTCGGCCGAGTGACCTGTGAGCGACAAGAAGACATCGTCCAGCGTCGGCCGGTGAAGCCCGATGTCGACGACTGCGATGTTGGCGGCGGCGAGTCGTTGAAGAACCTGCCCGAGCACCTCCGCGCCGCCGGCGACTCCCGCCGTAAGCCTGCGGGTCTGGTCGTCGACCTGAACCTCGTCGACCGCAAGCCCGTCGAGGATCGTCTGAGCCGGGGGTAGATCGACGGAGCTCGCGAGTACCATCTCGACCCGCTCGCCACCTATCTGTGTCTTCAGCTCCTCCGAGGTGCCCTCGGCGATCTTTCGTCCCCGATCGATGACGACGATGTCGTCCGCGAGCCGATCGGCCTCCTCCATGTACTGAGTCGTAAGGAGAACGGTGGATCCGCGTCGCGCGAGCTCCTGGATCGTCTCCCACATCTGAATCCGGCTGCGGGGGTCGAGCCCGGTCGTCGGCTCGTCGAGGAACACGACCTCGGGTTCGGCGACGAGTGCCGCGGCGAGGTCGAGGCGACGTCTCATGCCCCCCGAGTAGGTCTTGGCCGGCCGATCGGCGGCTTCCGAAAGATCGAAGCGGTCCAGCAGCTCGCGGGCTCGTGCCTGCGACTTCCTCTTGCCGAGGTGGTACAGCCGGCCCACCATCTCGAGGTTCTCGTAGCCGGTGAGATGCTCGTCCACGGCCGCGGTCTGCCCCGATAATCCGATGCGCTCCCGCACCTCGTCGGGTTCGGCCCGAACGTCGAGCCCCGCAACCTCGACCAGGCCCTCATCGGGTTCCAGGAGGGTCGTAAGGATCCGGACCGCGGTCGTCTTTCCGGCGCCGTTGGGCCCCAGCAGCCCAAGAACGGTTCCTTTCGGAACCTCCAGATCGAGGCCGTCGAGCGCAACCACGTCGCCGTAGCGCTTGACCAGCCCCGCCGTTCGAATCATGTCCGTCACTGAGGCGCTTCTGACTCTTTGAGCCAAACCCGGCTCGAAATACCCAACCAAACGGACCTTCATGTCCCTGCCTGCTCTCGATGGTAAGCGACGCGTTGTGATCGAGCACGAAGAAGTCCCTCGCGA
>JBOGXF010000202.1:0-2519 GCA_050694275.1 Actinomycetota bacterium
CCGCTCCGACCGCCGACGAGCCGAACGCGCCGGGGCTGATCCTGCTCGCGCCGGGGGGAAAGGTAGAGGCGATGACGCCGGCGGCGGAACGGTGGCTGAGCCTCCTGATCGCGGCGCCCTCCGCCACTGGGGATCTGCCAGCGGTCGTCAACAGCGTCGCCTACCGCGCGCTGCTCGCCGCCCGCGGGAGTAGTCCCGAAGTGGCGCGCGCTCGCGTTCCCACCTCGAGGGACAGGTGGCTGGTCGTCCACGGCTCCGTCGTGGGCGATCCCACGGAAGGGAGGACGGCCGTCATCCTCGAACCCGCTCGCTCGCCGGAGATCGCGCCGCTGATCGTTGCCGCCCACGGCCTGACGACTCGCGAACGCGAGGTGACCCAGCTCGTCCTGCACGGTCTCAGCACCGCCGAGATCGCCGAGCGCCTGTACCTCTCCGAGTACACGGTGCAGGATCACCTCAAGGCGATTTTCGAGAAGGTCGGCGTGCGCAGCAGACGCGAACTAGTCGCGCAGATCTTCTTCCAGCACTACGTCCCCCGACTGGAGAAGGGGGCCGAGATTGGCGCGTCGGGCTGGTTCTTGGAGCCCGATTCGTAGCTGCTTCGCGCCTGGCTCGGACAGCGACGGGCGTGGGCCCAGATGGATTTGAACCATCGACCTCACCCTTATCAGGGGTGCGCTCTAACCGAGCTGAGCTATGGGCCCTGGTGTCGCCGGAGGATCCGCCTCGCGGGTCGCTGCAGACGGATCGTCGGCAGCAGTGAGTCTAAACACGGCAGAGGGGCCGCCGGTTCCGCGGCGACCCCTCTGGTGACGCTAGATGCCTACCTGAAGCTCCAGATCTGGACCTGCGGGTTGACCTCTCCGTCCCGGTTGAGCGGCCCCCGGCCGAAGAACCGCGTCGTCTTCGGGGACGTCGTGCCCTTGAACTCGTACACCCCGACGCCGCCCCGGTTCGTGAAGTCGTTCGTGTAGATGCGTCCGTTGTACCAGTACGAGGACCACGTCTCGGGCGGCTCATCCTCCGTGTAGTCGATGTAGTAGCCGAGTTCTTCCGGGTTGCTCGGATCCGAGAAGTCGACCACCGCGATGCCCCCGAGGTAATAGGACACTGCGAGCAGGTACTTCTTCGGATCGCGCACCGGGATCACGTTGAAGTTGTGGTTCGTCCAGCGAGCGCGGCCCGCCGTTCCGGGACCCACATCGGGGAAACGAGGATACGAGTGGTGTCCGAGCTGCGTCGGGTTCTCCGGGTCGGATACGTCGTAGAACCACGCCGCCCCGGCCGTCGAGTCCGAACTGCCCCATCCGCCGCCGGCGACGGCGCCGGCGGTCTCGTCGCCGAGGATGAGGATCTTGCCGTCCCACGTCATGGCGGTCGAGTGATGGATCTGAATGTTCGGGTTCGTGATGCGGGCGAGCTCTTCGGGCTGGGTCGGGTTCTTGATGCTCCACACGATGGATTGGTTGATGCATGCGCCGAACATCAGCTTGCGCTCGGGGAACGTCGTGATGTCGTGACATCCGATGTTGGGTGAGACGTCGATGGTTTCGTCGAGGAGCTTCGCCCCCTTGGGGTTGTTGTTAGGTATCTCGACGATCTGTACCTTGCGATGCGATGCGTAGTTGCAGTCGGAGCCCTGTCCGCTGAGCGGGTAGCTCTCGATGTAGGCGAGCGTCTTCTTCTTGCCCGGCAGCAGCGTGTTCGTGTGCGATCCGCACGGGACGTCGACCGACGTCACGTACTGCGGCCGCGCGGGGTTCGAGATGTCGATGATCCGGATGCCTTCCCACGCGCCTCCCTCGCCGGTCGTCACCACATCGGCCGAGGCGGTGTCCTCGGGCGAACAAGTCGGTCCCATAAGCGCGGAGTCGACCGAGACGACGACATAGTCGCCCATCACGGATACGTCACCCTGCCCGCCGTTGCATGCCAGGAAGCCGACCTGCTTGATGTATGGCGCCTTATTGAGGATCTTGAAGATGCCCGTGCCTTGGAAGGCGCCGGCGATGACGAGATCGTCCTTGAACGCAAGGTCCGAACCCTCCGCAAACAGGTCCTTGTCCATCACTATCTTCTGCGCCGCGAGTTGCCGGAAGTTCTTGCTGTGTTCGTCCTCGTTGTGGCCGGCCTGTGCGGGGACGAGCCCGAATGCGGCTGCCAGGAGCGCCGCCGCTAACCCGACGGCCAGAGACCTCGTATGCGCCATGAGAACCCCCTGATTTGGTCCGTTTTGGGACTTCTTGAAGAGAATTCGACTGCGGACGCCCCCCTCCTGCCCCGCGCGAAAACGGGCGCCCGAGGGCGCCCGTTTTGGATCGAACGGCGTGCTCAGGCGTTGAGGCCGAGCCCCATGACGATGTCGTCCTTGGGGCGCGCCCCGATCACCTGTGAGTTGATGTCGCCGTCGACGAACAGGGCGATGGTGGGGATGCTCATGATCCCGTACTTTGCCGCGATGCCCGGAGCCTCGTCGATGTTGAGCTTGACTATCTTGACCTTGTCCTGGTACTCGGTCT
>JBOGXF010000203.1:0-7834 GCA_050694275.1 Actinomycetota bacterium
CCGGCGAAGAAGTTGCCGAGCGTCTGCTGCGCGGCGATGCCGATGACGACACCGGTCAGCGCGCCACCGAGGAACAGACCCTCGAGCGGGACCCCGAGCGCGCTCAGGATCAGCACCAGGAGAAGGAGATAGCCGAAGGCCGAGACGACCATGCCGAGGGGTGCACCGCGCGCGTCGCCGACCCGCTCTTCGAGCGCAACCCGCACCGCCTTGGAAAAGGCCCGCACCGCGATCACTCCGGCGAACAGCAGCACGAGGGCGCCGGCGGTCGCGAGCGCCTGCTCGGTGCTGGTCGCCTCGCCACCGCGTTCCGCGCTCTCGTCCGTGAGTTGGCCGAACCGGGCGAGAATCAGACCGAGCACCGCGACGAGGCCGGCGAGCGTGCCACGTACCAGATGGGGCCGGGCGGCCCTCATCGAGCTCGAATCCATGACCGGGAGGCTACCCGGCCCACGGAAGGGATGGGTCGGAAAGGGGCGAAGTGTTCACGGAGTTCACCCGAGCCTTGGGAGGCCCCATGCGTCGCGTTAGTCGCTTCTTGCTGCTTGCCATGGTCGCATCCGTTCTTCTTTCGATCCTTCCCGCCGCACCGGGCCTCGCCGGTGGCAAGCGGCTGTCGTTCAACAAACCGGTCGACCTGAGCTCGTTCTCGCCGCTGCGCACCGCGGTCGGCACCGTCTACTCGGCAGACGATGATGAAGAGCAATCCGATCACGAGTGGTCGGCCGAGCCGGTCATCGGCGTCGACAACAAGGGCGTTATCTACATCGGGGGGACGTGCTGCATCGTCGCAGCTTCGCCGGTCTGGGCTTCCTTCGACGGCGGCAAGGAGTTCGTCGAGCTCGAGTCCCCGGGGCACGTGCGCGAGTGGGGGATCGGCGCCGAGGGCGACATCGAAGTCGACGACGAGGGCAACATGTACTTCGTCGACACCTACATCCCCGGGCTCCTCAGCTCGAAATGGAGCGGACACGGCGAGACGTGGGAGTTCACGGCTCCGGCCACCGGAGTGATCCCGGGGTTCGACGATCGTCCATGGCTCGCCTACAGTGAGAAGGCGCTCTATCTCTACGTGAACCACGTGTCGCACACGCAGGTCTATTCCTCAAACGACGGTGGTCTCACTTACACGAGTGAAGGCCCCCTATCTTGGGAGGGGAACACCTCAGGCCAGCCGTATTTCCCCGGGCACATCGCGGCCGACCGCAAGAAGGGCACGCTGTGGGTCGCGGGAGTGGTCGGGAGCGGGTCCGGGAAGAACGCGACGATCGGCTCGACGGTGTCGACCGACGGGGGAAAGACCTTCACGGAGGCCGTCGTCACCAAGCCACAACGCGACGGAGGCTTCAGCCCGATCTTCACGGGAACGGCCGCGGTCGACGCGGCGGGCAACGGATACGTGACCTGGTCGACCTGGGACAAGGACGGCTGCGACGTCTATTACGCGTCCTCCACCAACCTCGGCAAGTCGTGGAACAAGCCGGTCAGGGTCAGCGACGGGAGAGGCTGTGCGACCTTCCCCTGGATCGTGGCCGGCGAGGACGGCAAGATCGCGCTTGCGTGGTATCAGACGCCGAAGGTAAGGAGGGAAACGGCGACACAGCGGTTCATCCGCGCCCTGACGTCGGGAACGACGGTCTACGGCGGGATCGAGATCCCCGAGTTCTCTCCCCAGGACGAGCTCGCGCCCGATGCCCCCTGGTACCTGCACGCGGCCGTGGTCCCCAACGCGACCGCGAAGCGGCCGCAGGTCCTCGAGGAGCGGGTTCCCACCAAGATGCCGGTGCTGCTCGGTCCCATGGGCCGGGAGCTGTGGGACTTCCTGCAGCTAGACATCGGCCCCGACGGACGCCTTCACATCACCTACGCCGAGAAGTTCAAGGACAGCGCTCCCCAGACCTGGTACTTGTCGAGCAAAGGGGGGCCGCGTCTCCGGTAGGGCTCAGGATCGGCCTACCGAACGTGGTGGCTCGGCGGTGCGCTCGATCATCACCTGCACTACGCGCCGGCGATGCATGGTTCTGACCCGCACGCGCCACCCGTCGTGCGTCACCGAGTCGAGCCGCTTGGGGATGCGGCCGAGCCGGTCCATGAGAAATCCGGCGATGGTCTCGTATTCGCCCTCCGGCAGCTCGATCCCCAAGAGATCCTCGGCCTCATCGATCCGGAGAGAGCCCGGTACCAGGTAGCGATCCGGCCCGACCTGCTCGATGTCGAGCTCGGCCACGTCGTACTCGTCGCGGATCTCGCCGACGAGCTCCTCGATGACGTCTTCGATGGTAACGATCCCGGCCGTGCCCCCGTGCTCGTCGAGGACCAAGACGACGTGACTGCGATGCCTGCGCATGTCCAGCAGGAGCGGCTGGAGCTTGCGTGACTCGGGCACGACCAGCATGCGGCGAATGTACTCACGCGACAAGGGTCGCTCCCGGTCGTCCACGTCGATGCGAAGCAGATCTTTGGCGTGGAAAAAGCCAAGCACGTGGTCGAGGTCCTTTTCGAATACGGGTATGCGTGAGTGTCCGGTGTCCAGGACCACACGTTCGATGTCGGCCGGAGTGTTCGTTATGGGAACCGCCGCGACGTCGGTGCGCGGAACCATGGCGGCTCCCGCATCGAGCTCTCCGAGGCCGACCGCGCCGGACAGCAGGCGACCCTCGAACTCCTTGATCAGCCCCTCCTTCGCGGACTCCTCCACCATCACCCCGATCTCACCGAGGGAATGGACTGAGAGCAGCTCGTCGCGCGGCTCGACTCCTACCAACCGCAATACGCCGTTAGATAGCGCGTTAAGGAGATGGATAAAGGGACGAAACAGATTCGCGTAGACACGGGCCGGAATGGCCATAAACAGCGAGCTTCGCTCCGGTACGGCGATGGCGACGTTCTTGGGCGCCATCTCGCCGACGACCATGTGCAGGAACACGATGATCGTCAAGGCAACCACGAACGAGATCGAATGCAGCACTGCCGGCGATAGCTCGATGGGGTTGAGCGCGTTCTCGATGATCCGCGCGACGGCCGGCTCCCCGATCGCTCCCAACCCCAGCGACGCCATGGTGATGCCAAGCTGCGCTGCCGCGAGCATGAAAGACAGCTCTCGGATGGACCTCAGCGCGAAGTCGGCGCGCCGGTTGCCCTCTGACGCAAGATGCTCGATCTTCGTGCGGCGCGCCGCGATGAGTGCGAATTCCATTCCCACGAAGAAGGCGTTGGTGAGGAGAAGCAGCAGGGTCGCGAGCAGCAACCAGCCGATCACGACGGCTCCTCGTCGGAGGAGGCTGGGGGAGCCACCAGCAACACACGCCCAACTCTGCGGCCGTCCATCTCGACGACCTTGAACTCCCATCCCTCGTGTTCGGTGTGGTCACCAGGCTCCGGTATGCGGTCGAAGCGCCACAAGAGAAAGCCGCCGAGAGTCTCGAAATCTCCTTCCGGCATCTCGAAACCCGTCGCGTCGCGCACCTCGTCCCGGTGCAGCTTCCCGGACACGATGTGGACGCCCTCGGGCGAGACGCTCGGCGGTGGCGAGAGGGTCGCGCGGTCGTACTCATCCTCGATCTCCCCAACGATCTCTTCGAGAATGTCCTCGACCGTGATGATCCCGGCCGTGCCCCCGTATTCGTCGAGCACCACCGCCATCTGCTGGTTGCGCTTGCGCATCTCGAGCAGCAACGACTGGAGCGGCCGTGACTCCGGCACCACGATCGCGTCGCGCACGATCTCGGACACCTGGGTCGTATCCCGTCGGTCGATGGGTATGGCGTGCACGTCCTTGATATGAGCGATCCCGGCAATGTCGTCGATGCCCTCTTCGCAAACGGGAAAGCGCGAATGGCCGGTCTCGAGGGAGAGACGGGCAAGCTCGGCGACCGGAGCCTCCATCTGGAGGGCGACCGTGTCGACGCGCGGGATCATCGCGTCGGCCGCGGTCTTCTCGGCGAAGCTGATGGAGCGAGCAAGGAGCGCGTACTCGGGTTCCCGGAGGCCACCTTCCGCCCGGCTCTGCCGGATGAGGAGCTCGAGCTCGTCGAGCGAACGGAGGGGAATCAGCTCCTCCTGGGGCTCGATTCCCAGGCGACGCACCGTCCAGTTGGCGGAGTTATTGAGAAACAGCACGAGCGGCTTCCACAGCGCGTTTATGAGTCGCATGGGGCCCACGACGGCGAACGCGACGCCGGCCGGGTGGGCGATGGCGAGGTTTTTCGGGACGAGCTCGCCGAACACCATCTGGCTAGCGGTCGCGACCACGAGGGCAAGCAGGATGGTGACGCCCGCGCCGCGAGGGAGATCGAGGCCGACGACCTCGAAGACCGTATTGAAGGCGCGTCCAAGCGTCGGCTCCATGATGAACCCCACGAGCAGCGAGGTCACCGTGATGCCGAGCTGCGCCCCCGAGAGCTGACAGGAGCGCGATTTCAACCCGGCGAGCGTGGTCCGGGCGCCGCGATGATCTTCCTCGGCGAGGCGCTCGACCCGCTCGCGATCGACCGCGACGAGGGCGAACTCTCCCGCGACGAAGAAGCCGTTGGCAGCGATCAGGAGCGCGACGGCCAGGAGACCGAGGGCGATCTCTATGGCGCATGCTCCTTATGCGGGGGGTCCATACCCCTATGATGCCCGGCGATCGGGGGGCCGGGGCGTCATGGTCGGCTCTATCATGCGGTGATGGCCGAAGTCTCGATCGACACCATCGTCAACCTGTGCAAGCGACGGGGGATCGTGTTCCCGTCGAGCGAGATCTACGGAGGCCTGCGCTCGGCGTGGGACTGGGGGCCGCTCGGCATCGAGATCAAGCGCAATCTCAAGAACGAGTGGTGGCGGGCGATGGTGCACGAGCGCCAGGACGTCGTCGGTCTCGAGAGCTCCATCTTGATGAGGCACCAGGTCTGGGAGGCGTCGGGTCACGTCGCCACCTTCACCGATCCGCTCGTCGAATGCACCAACTGCCACAAGCGCTGGCGCGCCGATGACATCGATCTCGACCGACCCTGCAAGGAGTGCGGGCAGGGTCCCTCGTGGACCGATCCACGCCAGTTCAACCTCATGTTCAAGACCCATATGGGGCCGGTCGAGGACTCGGCCCACATCGTGTATCTGCGGCCCGAGACCGCGCAGGGGATGTTCGTCGACTTCCTCACCGTCCAGCAGGCATCCCGCAAGAAGATCCCCTTTGGGATCGCCCAACAGGGAAAGTCGTTCCGCAACGAGATAACGCCCGGCAACTTCGTCTTCCGGACGCGCGAGTTCGAGCAGATGGAGATGGAGTTCTTCGTCAAACCCGGCACCGATGAGGAGTGGCACCAGTACTGGCTCGACGAGCGCATGCGCTGGTACACCGACCTCGGCATGACGGCCCATAATCTCCGGCTGCGCGAGCACGGGCCGGACGAGCTGTCGCACTACGCCAAGAAGACGTTCGACATCGAATACAACTTTCCCGGCATGGGCTGGTCCGAGCTCGAGGGCATCGCCAACCGCACCGACTTCGACCTCAAGGCTCATGCCACGCACTCGGGCGAGGATCTCAGCTACTTCGATGCGGAGACCGAGGAGCGTTACGTCCCGTACGTGATCGAGCCGGCCGTCGGCGTCGAGCGCCCGGTGATGGCCTTTCTCATCGATGCCTACCGCGAGGAGGAGGCCCCCACGGCTGAAGGCAAGATGGAGAAGCGCACGGTCCTGCGACTCGACAAGCGACTCGCGCCGTACAAGGTCGCGGTTCTGCCGCTGTCCAAGCATGCGGAGCTCGTGCCGGTGGCCGAGAACGTCGCCGCCGAGGTCGGCCGTCACCTCGTCGCGGACTTCGACATCACCGGCTCTATCGGAAAACGCTATCGCCGCCAGGACGAAGTCGGGACCCCGTACTGCGTCACGGTTGACTTCGATTCCCTGAGCGACAACCAGGTCACCGTGCGTGACCGGGACTCGATGGAGCAGGAACGGATTCCCATAGATGGCCTTGTCGAATATCTACGAAAGAGGTTCGAGCGATGACCACTCTGTCTGGACGGGTACTCGTGCACGAAGAGCCGGCGAAGAACGCCACCGTCGAGCTGCACAATGCGAGCGGCGACGTGGTCGACCAGGTCCAGGTCGACGACGACGGCAGATACACCTATCACCTGTCACCGGGCGAGTGGGCTCTCAACGTCTGGGACGCCTACGGACACCGGGGCGCGGCCCAAGTGACCTTGGGAGAGGACGACGACAAGGTGCTCGACATCGATCTCGAAGAGCCCGAGGGGGGTCACGGATGACGAAGTGGGTCTACGACTTCAACGAAGGAGACGCGTCGCAGAAGTATCTGCTCGGCGGCAAGGGAGCCAACCTCGCCGAGATGACCAACCTCGGGTTGCCCGTCCCCCCCGGGTTCACGATCACGACCGAGGCGTGCAACGCCTTCCGGCAGAGTGGCCGGCAGTTTCCTAATGGGTTGCTGGATGAGGTCGCGGAGCACCGTAAGAAGCTCGAGGAGACGATGGGTCGCCAGATCGGCGACACCCGCGACCCGCTGCTCGTGTCGGTGCGGTCCGGCGCGGCCTTCTCGATGCCGGGGATGATGGACACGGTTCTGAACGTCGGCCTCAACGACGAGAGCGTCGAGGGCCTTGCCGAGCAGACGGGTTCCGAGCGCTTCGCGTGGGACAGCTACCGCCGGCTCTTGCAGATGTTCGGGAAAACGGTGATGGGAGTCGACGGCGACCTGTTCGAGGAAGCGATCGAGGAGACCAAAGAGAAAAGGGACGTCGAGAGCGACGTCGATCTCGACGTGAAAGACCTCAAATCGCTCGTGAAGACCTTCGAGAAGATCATCAAGAAGGAGACGAAGAGGGAGTTCCCGCAGGATCCGACCGAGCAGCTCCACTTCGCCATCGAGGCCGTGTTCAAAAGTTGGGACAACCGCCGCGCACAGGACTACCGGCGCAGAAACAGGATTTCCGACGACCTCGGCACCGCGGTAAACGTGCAGACGATGGTGTTCGGGAACAAGGGCGATGACTCCGGCACCGGCGTCGCGTTCACCCGCGATCCCTCGACCGGAGAGAAGAAGCCTTACGGCGATTACCTCCAGAACGCGCAGGGCGAGGATGTCGTCGCCGGAATCAGAAACACGGTGCCGCTCGACGAGATGGGCTCGCTGCAGCCCGACGCGTGGGCCGAGCTGAAGGTTCACCTCGCGACGCTCGAACGTCACTACAAAGACATGAACGACATCGAGTTCACGGTCGAGCAGGGCAAGCTGTGGCTGCTGCAAACGCGCATCGGTAAACGAACTGCGCTCGCAGAGTGGGTGATCGCCTACGACATGGTCGAGGAGGGCCTGATCGACGAAGAATCCGCCGTCCGTGATCGCCTCACCGCGGGGAAGCTGGATGAGCTATTCAAGCCCGTGATCAATCCCTCAACCGAGCCGGTGGCCAGGGGATTGAACGCGTCTCCGGGGGGAGCCGTCGGGCGGGTTGTGTTCACCGCCGATGATTCGGAGGAGTGGGCCGCCAGGGGGGAGAAGGTCATTCTCGTACGCCGGGAGACGACGCCCGACGACTACCACGGCATGGTCGTTGCCCAGGGAATTCTCACCTCTGCGGGCGGGACCAACTCGCACGCCGCGGTGGTGGCGCGCGGTGAGGGGATACCCGCCGTCTGCGGCGCAGACGCGATCCGCATCAATCGCAAGGCAAGAGAGTTCTCGGTTGCTGGGACCAAGGTCAAAGAGGGCGACTGGATCTCGATCAACGGGACCGACGGAAACGTCTACGTCGAGGAGGCAGACCTCGAGCCCTCGGCGCTCGAAGCCGCGATCGCCGGCGACGAGGAGACACGCCGTGCG
>JBOGXF010000204.1:0-13782 GCA_050694275.1 Actinomycetota bacterium
GCGAGGATCTGGACCGCCAGCACCGCCGCGTTCTTGGCGTTGCCGATCCCGACCGTGGCCACCGGGACTCCGGGCGGCATCTGCACGCACGAGTAGAGCGCGTCCGCGCCGGCCAGCGCCTCTTGATATAGCGGCACCCCGATCACCGGCAGCGTCGTGTGCGCCGCGACCACGCCGGGAAGATGCGCAGCCAGGCCGGCTCCCGCGATGAGCACGCCGAGCCCGCGCTCGGCCGCGCCGGTCGCGTATTCGGCCACGCGCGTCGGCTTGCGGTGCGCAGACATCACCTCGATCTCGAAGGGGACGTCGAAGCGATCCAGGACCGCGCCCGCCTTCTCCATGACCGGCATGTCGGAATCGCTCCCCATCACGATGCCCACCAACGGGTTCACAGCCTGGCCTCCTCGGATAGTTCGGCGCGCAGCCCGATGTCCGACCGCAGATGCTTTCCCTCGAACTGAATTCTGGACGCAGCCTCGTAGGCGCGCTCGCGCGCCTCGGAATAGGTCGTGCCCAGCGCGCTGACGGCAAGCACGCGTCCACCCGCGGTGACGAGGGCTCCGTCTTTCGTCGCCGTCCCGGCGTGAAAGACGACGACGCCCGGCAGGCGCTCGGCCTCGGCCACGCCCTCGATCGGGACACCAGTCGCATGGGCGCCCGGATATCCGCCGGACGCGAGCACGACCGAGACACACGGCTCGGGCGTCCATCGAGCCGTCGCGCCCGCCAGCTCGCCGACCGCGCCGGCACGGCAGAGCGCGCCCAGATCGGAGCGCAACCGTGGGACCAGAGCCTGTGTCTCGGGATCTCCGAAGCGGGCGTTGAACTCGACCACTTTCGGGCCGTCGCCGGTCAGCGCAAGCCCGGCGTACAGCGCTCCGACGAACGGCGCCCCGGCCGCGGCCGTCGCCCACACCATCGGCTCGATGATCTCCTCGGCGATGCGCGCGGCTACATCGGCCGGGCACGACGGAACCGGGCTGTAGGAGCCCATCCCGCCCGTGTTGGGTCCCTCGTCGTCGTCGTAGACGCGCTTGTAGTCCTGAGCCGGCTCGCACGCGACGACCGCATGCCCGTCGGTGAACGCGATCAGGGAGGCCTCTTCGCCGTCGAGAAACTCTTCGATGACGACGGTGCGTCCGGCCTCGCCGAACCGGCCCCCGACGAGACACTCCTGTATCGCCGAGACGGCGTCGGCACGCGTCTCGGTGACGGTCACGCCCTTGCCCGCGGCGAGGCCATCGGCCTTCACGACGTAAGGGGGGCCGAGCTCGTCCATGAACTCGATCGCCGGCTCGACGCTCGAAAACGATCGCCCCCGAGCGGTGGGGATCCCCGCCTCCAGCATCAGCTTCTTCGCATACGACTTCGATCCCTCGATACGCGCCGCGCCCCCTCCGGGGCCGAAGACCGCGCGCCCGTCGGCCCTGAGCGCATCCGCGACGCCCCCTACGAGCGGCGCCTCGGGTCCGATGACGACGAGTCCGGCGTCGAGATGTCTGGCGAGATCGACGACGGAGTCGGCCCGCTCGGGATCGATCGGCTCGACCGAAGCGAACGAGGCGATCCCGGGGTTGCCGGGAGCGGCGATGACTTCCGACACCTCTTTGGAGCGCGCCAGCCCCCACGCGAGCGCGCTTTCGCGGCCCCCCGATCCGAGCACCAGCGTTCTCACCGAGAGCTCTCCCGGATCGGCACGATCTGGTCGCGGCCCGGGCCGACCGAGACCCACGAGATGAGCGTGCCGACGAGGCTCTCCAGAGTCTCCACGTAGGCGCGCGCCTCTTTGGGAAGGTCGTCGATGCTCCTGGCCCCCGTGATGTCGTCGCCGAAACCCGGCAGCTCCTCGTACACCGGGGTGCACTTGTTGAACACGGTCTGGTGGGCGGGAAACTCCTCGTAACGCTTGCCCTCATAGTCGTACGCGACGCACACTTTGATGCGCTCGAAACTGGCCAGGACGTCGAGCTTGGTGATGGTCAGCTCGGTGAGCGTGTTGAGCCTCGCCGCGTAGCGTGCGGCTACGGCATCGAACCACCCGCATCTGCGTTTTCGTCCGGTGGTCGTGCCGTATTCGGCGCCGGCCTCGACCAGGATCTCCGCGTCGGCGGGATCTGCTTCCGACGGGAACGGACCCGAGCCGACGCGCGTGCAGTAGGCCTTTGCGATTCCGATCGTGCGGTCTATGTCGCGGGGGCCAACGCCGGCGCCGGCACAGGCCCCGCCCGCGATCGGATTCGACGATGTCACGAAGGGATAGGTACCGTGATCGAGATCGAGCATCGTGGCCTGAGCTCCCTCAAAGAGCACCGTGTGTCCATCGTCGAGAGCACGATGCAATATCGCAGAGGTGTCGGTGATGTGAGGCGCGAGTCGCTCACCGTACGCGAAGTACTCCTGCTCGATCTGACCCCGCTCGAGCGGAAGGCGCCCGTAAACGCGGGTCAACATCAGGTTCTTCTCTTTCAGGGCGACCTCGAGCTTGGCGGCGAAGATCTTCGGATCGAGAAGGTCCTGGGCGCGCAAGCCAATGCGTGATGCCTTGTCTGCATAGGTGGGTCCGATACCGCGCTTGGTGGTGCCGAGTCGGTTCTTTCCAAGATGCCGCTCCGTGACGCGATCGAGCTCGAGGTGGTACGGCATGATCAGGTGAGCATTACCCGACAGCAAGAGACGCGACGTATCGATCCCGCGGGCTTCCAGAGCCTCCATCTCCTCGATCAGGACGGCGGGATTGACCACCACTCCCGGCCCGATCACCGGCGTGCAATGCGGATAGAGGACACCCGTGGGCACCAGGTGCAGGGCGTAACGCTCGCCGCCGACGACGATCGTGTGGCCCGCGTTGTTTCCGCCCTGATAACGGACGACGAAGTCGGTGTGCTCGGCAAGGAGATCGGTGACTTTTCCCTTGCCCTCGTCGCCCCACTGGATGCCGACGAGGGCGATGCCAGGCATCGGTGAAACTAACGCTCTATCCGGAACTTGATCCGGACGTGCGTCAGGTATTCGGCGATCTTTCCGTCGGCGACGTTGCACGAGGTCTCGAGCACATCCATGCCGGTGATCCCTCGAATCGTTCTCGCCGCCTCCTCGAGTGCTTGGTTCGCCGCGTCCCGCCACGACTCCGACGACACGCCGACCAGGTCAATCGTCTTGATCACGGCCACGGCGCATCCCTCTTTCGGGTCTAGATTCCGGTCCAGGTTGCTTGAGCATCTTACCGAGGGGCGGGACGCGGAACACTTCCGACGGCAAAGAGCCAGGCTGATGGTCCACAATAGAATTCCTCGACGCTTGCACTAAGGGGGATTCATGGAAATAGACAACGATCTCTTCAGGCTGCTGACGCTCATTCTGCTGGGCGTGGGGGTGATAGTGCTGCTCGTGATCGTCGTGACGCTCGACAAAGTGCGCAAGGCGCTCGAGAGCAGGCCGGCGCCGCGCGAGACTGCGCAGGCCGCGCCCACACACGGTGGACTTCAGACGGAGGCTCCCGCGGCGCAGGTTGCCGCGGAGCCCGAACCGGCACCCTCGGCCGCCGCTCCCGCGGCGGCCGCCCAACCGGCGGCTCAGCCGGCCGCGACCACGCCTGCGGCGGAACCCGAGCCCCAGGAGCAGCCGTTCGAGCGCGACGGGCGCTGGTGGTACCGGAGAGGAGACGAGTTGCTCGTGTACGACGAGCAGGCCGGCCAGTGGGTCCCGGCGCCGACGCCGACACCCGGCGCGGCGGCCGCAGCTACCGGCGCACCGGCGGGCGCGACCGCGGAGCCGCAGGACTCGGGAGCGTTCTGGAAGTGCCCGACCTGCGGAGCGGTCAACGGCTCCACCGCAGAGTCTTGCCGCATGTGCTTCACGCCGCGTCCGTAGGGCCCGCGTCCGCGATCACCCGCCTCAGCGCGGCGCCGCCGGGAAGCCGCGGGTCGCGTCCCAACGCAGCGCCGACGATCAGGTACAGCCACGCCACGGCTCCGGCGGCGGCGACGAAAGCTACCGCGCTCCGGCCGACGAGATCGGCGCCGTACAGGGCGGCCGGCCAGGCCACGCCGAGCGCGATCGACTGGAGGCCGTGGAAGCGCGCACGGCCGCTTCGACCTCTGAAGTAGGCGACAAGGCCCGTGACGGGAGGCAGCAGGTAGGCGAGGGCGGTCACGAAAAGAGAGTATGTCGCGCGCCTCCTCCTCTCCGGGTAAAGATGAACTGATGGCCAATCGCCTGGCGCACGAGACGAGCCCCTATCTCCTCCAGCACAAGGACAATCCCGTCGACTGGTACCCGTGGGGGAGCGAGGCGCTCGAGCGCGCCCGGGAGGAGGACAAGCCGATCTTGCTCTCGATCGGCTACGCGGCCTGCCACTGGTGTCACGTGATGGAGCGGGAGTCGTTCGAGAATCCCGAGACCGCGCGGGTCATGAACGAGGGGTTCGTGTGCATCAAGGTCGACCGTGAGGAGCGACCTGATCTCGATTCCATCTACATGGACGCGGTACAGGCGCTGTCGGGACACGGCGGCTGGCCGATGACCGTCTTCCTCACCCCCGAAGGAGCCCCGTTCTACGGCGGGACCTACTATCCGCCGGAAGATCGCCATGGCCTCCCGTCTTTCACCAAGCTGCTGAACGCCATCTCAGAGGCATGGCGAGAGCGCCGGGTGGACGTCGAGGCACAGGGCGAGCAGCTCGTTGGTCATCTCGGCGAGGCGGCCAAACTCGTCCCCTCGGACGATCCGATCTCCGACGAGGTCGTGCGCACCGCAAGAAAGGGATTGGAAACGAGTTTCGATCCCGAATTCGGCGGATTCGGTGGCGCGCCCAAGTTCCCCCAACCCATGACCATCGACTTTCTGCTGCGGCGCGCGGCTCAAGGCGATTCGGGGGCGAGCGAGATGGCGCGCCGCTCGCTCGACGCGATGGCTTCCGGTGGGATGTTCGATCAGCTCGCCGGAGGGTTCGCGCGGTACTCCGTCGACCGTCGGTGGGTCGTGCCTCACTTCGAGAAGATGCTGTACGACAACGCCCAGCTTCTGCGCACCTACGCGCACGCCCACCTGCTCACGGGCGCCCCACGGTATCGCGAGGTGACCGAGATGACCGCCGCCTGGATGCTCTCGGAGATGCGGGATCCGGCGGGCGGGTTCTGGTCATCGCTCGATGCGGACTCGGAGGGAGAAGAGGGCAGGTTCTACGTCTGGACGCTGGACGAGGTCAGAGACGTCACCGGATCGGACGCGGATGCGGCCACCGCTCACTGGGGGTTCTCCGAACAAGGCAACTTCGAGGGCAAGGACATCCCCGTCTACGCGGCCCCGCCGCCGGACATCGAGGCCACCGAGCGGGCCCGGGTGGCCCTGCTCGAGCGACGTGCGCAGCGGGTGCGACCGGAGACCGATTCGAAGGTCCTGGCCGGATGGAACGGGATGGCGGCCGCGGGGCTCGCGGACGCGGGGGTTGCTCTGGGCCACCCGGAATGGATCGACGCCGCCGAAAAGGCAATGCGGTTCGTCTTCGACACCATGCGCGTGGACGGTCGGCTCATGCGCTCGTACCGCGACGGCAAGATCACGAGCCTCGGCTACTGCGAGGACTACGCGCTCGCGCTCGAGGCCTGTCTCGCGCTCTACGAGGCGACGTTCGACCCCTACTGGCTCGACGAGGCCCGGTGGGCGGGGGATCAAGCCATCGACCTGTACCTCGACCAAGAGAAGGGTGGCTTCTTTACCACCGGACGCGACGCAGAGGCGCTCGTCACGCGCCCCAAGGATCTCTTCGACAACGCGGTTCCCGCAGCAAACTCGGTGCTCGCGTTGGAGCTTCAAAGGCTCGCCCTGTTCACCGGCAATGCCGAATACGAGGCGCATGCGCTCGGCGCGATGAGGCTGCTGCTGAGCGCGGTCGTTCGCTCTCCGGGTGGGTTCGGACGCATGCTGTCTGCGGTCGACTTCTATCTCGGCGATCCGCCCGAGATCGTCCTCATCGGCGACCCTGGTGACGATGCGCGACCCCTCGTGGAGGTCGTGCGGGGGCGGTTCATCCCGAACAAGATCGTGATCGCCACCGACCGCCCGGGTGAGCTCGGCGACCGGGTTCCCCTGGTCAAGGGGCGCGACCGGCTGAACGGAGCCGCAACCGCATACGTCTGTCATCGCGGGACGTGTCGTATGCCGGTCGATTCTGCCGGAGCGCTCGAGGAACAGCTGGCCCGGTGAAGGAGTCGGTCCGCATCAACCAGCGGCTCACGATCCCCGGATCAGAGATCAATTTCTCCTTCTCGCCGTCGGGGGGGCCCGGCGGACAGCACGCAAACCGATCATCGACTCGCGTCGAGCTTTCCTGGGACGTGGCTCGCTCGGAAGTGCTCGGCCCCCGGCAACGCGCCCGGATCAAGGAACGGCTGGGACGTCGGATCGACGCGAACGGGGTGCTCCGGCTCACAAGCGACGCACACCGCTCGCAGCTCCGCAACCGAAAGGACGCGCTCGATCGCCTCGGCCGTCTCGTGGCGGACGCCCTGCGGCCGGTCAGGTCGCGCGTTCCGACCGCACCGAGCAAGGCCGCGAAGGAGAGTCGACTGCGGGCCAAGCGAAAGAGATCCGAAGTCAAGCGGCTGCGCGGCAGGCCGATCTCAGAATGAGACCGGCAGCTCCAAGAATGGATCGCGCCGCCCGAACTCGAGGTGAGCAGTTCCGATCGCGGTAAGGCTTTGGTCGTGGCGCCACCCGGAGTCGGTGCGCGTGTAGACCTCGACCGCCATGCTTGCGATCTCGGAGTTCGCGCAGTAGCGCGCGCTCCCGTCCGGATCCGTATAGGCAACCTGAAACATGCGATCGATCTGAGCACGCCCCGCGCCGACGATCTTCCAGCGATCGTTCCGCGCGGTGAAAGCCCACGAGGGCATCTCGTAATGACTTCTTGCCGTGAGCATCGGACGGATGTCGTTGAAGATCAGATCCTCACCGCGATACGACAAATAGAGCAGAGAAGTGGTGGGAGCGGGAACCGGGCCCAGGCTCGCCCGCGCCGCAACTCCTTCGAAGATCGCGTCCGGTGCCTCCTGGAAGCCGGAGCAATGAGCCCATGCCCACGACAGGGAATGCTTACGACCCCACCGATGCGACTGGCATCCCAAGTCACCATCGAACTCGAGTACGTCCGAATCCAACTTCACTGTGCCGGTGAACGGAACCGAAAGGTTGGGGCTGCACACGGTCGAAACTCTCTGCTCGACTCTGCGTCGGAGTTTGGCGGGAATGTGCTGGAAGCACCGCGTCGCGGGCTCGAAGTCCAGCGACCACTGTAGTGAGCGTCCGTTACGGGTGATCTCCCCCTCGAGATGGTTCTTCGACAACCACGCGTTGCCGATGCGAACGAGGGCCCCGTCGTCGCTTCGCTCCGTCCCCCCAAGCTGGTCGATCTGATGGCGCTGCTTACCGGCGAAGCTGCGCTCTCCCGCGGGATCGAAGTAAAAGCCCCACAGCTCGCAGTAGGGATCCCCATGCTTGGGGGCCGAGATCGTGTATCGGAGCCAGAGTCCCGCTCCCGAAGGCGAGTGATTAAGCGTTGCGTACCAGACCTCGAGGAAGGTGGCCGACTGACGGTCCCACCTCATCATGTTCTCGGTCCCGTCCGTGGTGAAGGCAGTCATTGGGAGCCAGACTAGCGCGCGGTCGCGTGGGCAAGCAGGTCGCCCGCGACCGTCTTCCACGACCACTTCCGGCGCGCGAACCTCGCCACGGCGCCCTCCATCTCTGCTCGCCCTGCCGGATCGAGGGCCAGAATCGCATCCGCCCCCCCGGCGATGCCGGCGATCGGATCGGCGGGGTCGTAGGTCAAAAGGCCGGGACTATCGATGGCGCCTTCGAGCGCGGCGCCCACCTCGCCGATTCCCGAATGGCGCGGAACCACAGGGAGCACTCCGCACGCGGCCGCCTCGGCCGCCACCATGCCGAACGCCTCGGGGACAACGGACGGCACCAGCAGCAGGTCGAAGGTCGGCAGCACCCGTGAGAGGGGCTCGTGGTCGAGCCGCCCGGCGAACTCGACTTCGATCTCGGCTGCACGGCGCACGTAGCGAGGCCCCTCCACCGCGTCGATGAACGCAAGGAGTTGGTCCATCAGCGGCTTTTCGGCCGCACGCGCGATCGACGCGACCGCGTCGAAATCGCCCGACGAGATCGCGGCGGCGATCCGCCTCAGCTCGGGTTCGAACCCCCCATAACCGACCACGACGGCTCGGAGTCCTGTGGTAGTCGTCAGACCCAGCGCCGCCAGCAAGTGGTGCACGCCCTTGGAGACGATGAGCTTGCCCACGTACCCGATGGTCGGCGGCGCATCCGCGCGCCGCGCCATCGGTCCGAACAACTCGACATCGCATCCGGGGTTGACGACCACGGCGCGCTCGGCCCAGCCCGGAACCACCGACGCGGCCTCTCGCACCATGTACTCACTCCCTCCGATCACCACGCGCGCTCTTGCCAATCCTTCTCGCGCAAACTCTCGGTACCGACTTTGCTTCTTAACCGCGAACTCGAGCGCGCTTCCGTGCAACTTGGCGACGAAGTCGGTCCGCGTCTGATCGCACGCCCTGGCGGCAATGTAGGGGCCCATCACCTCGTGTCCGGTGATGATTGCCTCGGGACGATGTTCCTCGATCGCCGTGATCAGGGCATCGATGTTCGCGCGCGTGTAATGGTCGAGCTCCTCGTCCGTGAGATCGATGAATCGCTTGGCGATGAACCCCTCGTATTCGTCGTAGACGTAGACGGGTAGAACGTCGCCGACGGACGGTCGTACCACCCGGCACCGCCCACTTGCTTGCCGAACCCCCGTTGCCGTCACCGAGAAAGACCGATTGTCTTCGCCGAAGTCTCCCTGGGCGTCGACGAAAGAAAAGTCGCCGGCACGGCGATCCTGGCACAGAAGCAGCACGTCGTGGCCGACGTCGCGCCACTCGCGGGCGATGTTCGCGGTGTAGAGGTTGGAGCCGGACCCGCTCAGGAGATAGCCGTGCCACAGCACTAGGCGCATGACGACAGTGTTCTACGGGCCGAGCCCCGAATGCTCGCAATTCCGTTCGCGACCCCGGGTACTCTCTCGCAATGCTCCTGGACAGGGTCTTCCGCCTGACGTTCCGTAATCTCTCGACCCTGTTCTTGCTGGTGGCAACGGTCAGCGTCCCGTTGCATCTCGGCTACGGGATCGTCTTTTGGGATGTCGTCGAGGTGCGCGAGCTGCACGACGAGATCGAGGACTTCCCTTCGCACGTCGCGGTTAACGGCGTCGGCCAGGACGATCTGAGAGTGGCGCGAGCCACGCTGGCCGGTGTCTTCGCCGTCGAGCTGGGACTCATCCTGCTTCTGACCCGCGCCGTCTCCCGCATCATCGACGTGGACGAGGCGGGCGGCGTCCCCACCGTGCTCGACGGGTGGTCGCACATCCGCTCGCCGACCGGGCGGCCCACAGGACCCGGGATCTCGATCTTCTTGATCACCTTCGCCTTCTCGGTCGCGGCCGGGATCCTCGCTTACCGCCTCCTGGCCTCGATCACGGACCTCTTGAGCGGGGGCGTTTTCGTTCTCGCCTCCCAGCTCGACCTCGCCGCGGCGATCGCCCTCGGGGCCCCATTTGCCCTGGTCGGATGGGTTGTCGGGGCTCGTTCGGCTAAAGCGAAAGAGCCTGGCGTGCCGACCTTGTACTGAGGGGCAGGGATACCCCCGGATAAGTGGAAGAATCTTCTAGAGCAATCCGACCTCGGCTTGAGCCAGAAGGACGACCTTGGACGAGAACAGGGCAACGGAAAGTGAGGCCGCTGCGCCGGCGGAATCGTTTCGGGTAGTTGCCAAAGAGCACCTCGCAGACGTCCGCGCAACGCGCGAAGGCAACCGCCAGAAACGCCTCCGCTACCTCCTGATCCTGAACCTCTTGGTGTTCGCCTACCTCATCCGGCGGGTGATCGACGACCGCCCACTCGAGTTCGGCCTGCCGACCCTCGGCCCCGATGCGTGGATCTGGCTCTTCCCGGTGCTGATCCTGCTCCTGTTCGGGATGATGGTGGCCCTTCCCCTGGTCAACGGACGTTCCCCACACATTCGGTTCAGCGCGGAGGAGATCGGCATCCGGTTCGCCGACGTGAGGGGCATCGACCAGGTTCTCGAGGAAGTCACCCGCACGCTGCAGATCTTCCTGACCTACAAGACCTTCCGCGAGGAGCTCGGCGGTAATCCTCGCCGTGGGATCCTCTTCGAGGGCAAGCCCGGCACCGGCAAGACTCACCTCGCGAAGGCGATGGCGGCCGAGGCGGGGGTTCCCTTCTTCTTCGTGTCGGGTCCTGCCTTCCAGTCGATGTGGTTCGGCATGACCGCCTGGAAGATCCGGGCGTTCTTCCGACAGCTCAAGAAGGCGGCGCGCAAGGAGGGCGGCGCCATCGGCTTCATCGAGGAGCTCGACGCGATCGGTGGGTCCCGGGGGGGAGTCGAGAGTTATTCGGGTGACTCGGAGCAGCGGATCGCCATTAACCGGTTCGTTGATTCCGGCAGCGGGGGCATGGTCAACGAGCTGCTCATCCAGCTCCAGAGCTTCGACTCACCGCCGTGGGGCAGGCGTGTCGTGAACTCGTTCAAGGGATTGTTCAACGCGTTCTTGCCGACTCACCGCCAGATCAAGAAGAGGGCCGTCCCCTATAGCAACATCCTCATCATCGGCGCCACGAACCGGGCCGGTTCGCTCGACCCCGCGCTGATGCGGCCCGGACGCTTCGACCGCTCGCTGTACTTCGACATCCCCTCCAAGTCGGGGCGGCGAGACCTAATCGACTACTTCCTTCAAAAACGGGCGCATGCCCCCGACATGGACCGCGAGGATCTGCGCGAGGAGCTGGCAGCGATGACGCTCGGATACACCCCGGCGATGCTCGAGCACATCCTCGACGAGGCGCTCGTGTGGGCGATCCGAGAAGATCGCAGAGAACTGGACTGGCGCGACGTACAGCGCGCCCGCTTGTCCGAGGAGATCGGCCTCGCCCAGCCCACCGCCTACACCGAGCGTGAGCGCAAGCTCATTGCGACGCACGAAGCGGGCCACGCGGTCGCGGCGCATCTGTGCGCAGGGGACCACCGCAAGCTAGAGGTCCTGTCGATCATCAAGCGCAGGCAAGCGCTCGGGCTGCTCGCCCATTCCGACACCGAGGAGCGCTTCACCCGGACTCGATCCGAGCTCGAGGCGACGCTCAAGATCGCGCTCGGTGGGATGTGCGCGGAGATTCTCTTCTACGGCGAGTCCGGGACCGGGCCGTCCAACGACCTCGCCGCGGCCACCCGCCTCGCAGCCCAGATGGTCGGCTCGTTCGGCATGGGCCGCGCCCTCGTCAGCTACGACGCCGTCGACCACGGCCCCCACTCGTCGGCGAATCTCGTCGCCAAGGTCCTTAGCAACGAGGAGGCGCGGCGTGAGGTCGAGGAGCTGCTCGATCTCATGAGAGACGAGGTGCTGGACCTGCTCGCCGAGAACCGTGACCTCGTGGGGGCACTGCGCGATGCACTGCTCGACCACGAGGAACTCTTGGGCGACGAGATCCTCAGCGTGCTCGACAACGCGATCGCGGGGCGCGACCAGAAGGCTTAGACACCCGCGAACAGGTCGCTCTCGGGCAGCGCCGACGCGACCTTGGACTCGATCAGCGTGTAGTCCTCCCACGGATAGACACGCCGGTGCATCTCGTCGGGGATCGCGAACCAGAAACTGTCCGGGTCGATCTGCGTCGCGTGCGCCAGCAGGGCTTTGCTTCGCAGCTCGACGAACTCGGAGACGTCGACCTGAGTGGTGATCAGCGGTTCCTCGAAGCCGATGGAGTCCCAGTTCTCGAGCCATCCCCCGAAGGGGCTGTCGATGTCTTCGGCGAGCGCGGCTTCGTGAAGAGCGAGCATCCGCTGCTTTGTGAACGTTGCGAAGTAGTAGAGCTTGGCGGCTGCCCACGGCGCGCCCGCGTCGGGGAAGCGATCGGGGGCGGCAGCGGCGCGATATGCCTCGGTCCCCCATTCGTGCACCTTGACGTGGTCGGGATGCTCGTAGCCCTTGGACTCGTCGTAGCAGAGAATCACATCGGGCCGTTCCGCCCGGATGATCTTCACGAGGCGCCCCACCGCCTCATCCGGGTCGGCGTTGCAGAACGCGTCGGGATGGTTGTTTCCCTCAGAGTCCGGCATCCCCGAGTCTCGGTAGCCGAGTTGGTAAATGCGCTCCACCCGGAGGAGATCGCACGCGGTCTCGAGCTCGGCCTCGCGGATCTCGGCCATCCGCTCCTTGATCCCCGGCCGGTCCATGCGGGGATTGAGGATGTCACCTTCCTCGCCGCGCGTCGCGCAAACGAGCACGACGCGGACACCTTCGTTCGCGTAGCGGGCCATGGTGCCGGATCCCTTCGACGACTCGTCGTCGGGATGAGCATGCAACGCGAGCAGACAGCGAGGCTTCTTCGTCACGACGTTAGGCTACACGTCGTGAAAACCAATCCTTGCGGTTCCGACTGACCGCGGGAAGGAGGACGGCAAGATTGGTTTTGGAAGACGAGCCGGCACGCGGCGACTACTTCGACCGCGCGAGAAGAGTGGCCGCCACCGGGCTGTTCGTTGCGGGCGTGCTTGCAGTGGCGGGCTCCCTTCTCCCGTGGGTCGAGGTCACCCCCCCTCTGGTCGTTCCCGAGGCCGAGGCAGAACGGGCAGACGCACTGATCGGGATCGAGATCTCCGACGGTCGGGTCGTCTTGGTAGCGGGGGTCGTGATCATCGCCGCGGCCGCTTTGCTCGTCCTGCGCCGCCGGTCCGGCTGGGCTTGGCTCGCGCTTGCGGCCTCGATTCTCGTGGGCGCGATCGGGATCTCCGACTACCGGCAGGTCTCCGGCTTTCGTCCGGAAGCCGGAGTGCAGCCTCCGTTCGTCCGCCGAGCAGAGCGCGCGGGTGAGGTCGACCCGGCGTTCGCGCTCATCCTCGTCGCCGCGGCGGGCATCGTCGGGTTGGTTGCGTCCGTAGGGGCGCTTGCCGCCACGCCCTCGGACAGACAGAGCGGACGTGTCTAGAAGCGGCGCTTGAGCGCGGTGACGCTCCGGACGTAGGTCTTCTGGTAGCGCTTGAGCTTGCGGCCGACGTTGCCCGGTCCCGAGTAGTAAGCGGCCAGCGCGCGCCTCTCCCCGCGCATGATGCGGAGCATGTGGCGCAGATACATGACCCCGAGATGGACGTTGTCGTCGGCCTGGCGCACCTTCAGCGACCCGCCCCCGAGCGATCGATTCACGTAGCGCGCAGTACCCGGCATCACTTGCATCACGCCGATCGCGCCGGCGCTCGAGACGACGCCCTGCTGCCATCCACTCTCCTGCCACGCCACCGCCTTGACGAGGTGAGCATCGAGCCCGTGGGTCGCGGAGTGATGTTCGAGCGAGGATTCGACCGACGCCACCGGCGCGGGAGCAGGAGCGCCCAGCGGCGCGGGGACCTTGAGCCGGCTGCCGGCAACTATGAGGTTGGGGTCGGCGAGATGATTCCGGCGGGCGAGCCGGCGAACGGAGGTGCGATATCGAGACGCGAGCTCGGACAGGGTCTCGCCCGACTGAACGACGTGGGTGGCGGTCGGGCGGGCTCGACCCGGGATACGAAGGCGGTGGCCCGCAACGATGAAATTGGGATCCTCGATGTCGTTGCGCCGGGCGATCGAGGCCACCGTCACGCCGTACCGGGCGGCAATGTCCGAGAGCGTGTCGCCGGGTCGCACGAGGTGGCTCGCGGCGTGGGCCGCAG
>JBOGXF010000205.1:0-5779 GCA_050694275.1 Actinomycetota bacterium
GTCGGTGCTGCAGGCGTGTCCGAACCTACGCGTGCTCGTGACGAGCCGGGAGCTGCTGCGGATCGACGGCGAGGTCGAGTATCCCGTCCCGCCCCTCGCCCAGCCCGAGGCGGTCGAGCTCTTCTGCACGCGCTCGGGGCTCGCGCCCGACGACACCATCGCCGAGCTGTGCGCCCACCTCGACGACCTTCCCCTCGCGGTCGAACTCGCCGCCGCACGCACCAGCGTCCTGGCTCCGAGGCAGATCCTGCAGCGCATCTCGAAACGCCTCGACCTGCTCAGAGGAGGCCGCGACGCCGATCCTCGCCAGGCGACGCTGCGGGCCACCATCGAGTGGAGCCACGATCTCCTCGATGACGACGAGAACCGTCTCTTCGCGCGCCTCGCGGTCTTCTCAGGCGGCTGCACCCTCGAGAGCGCCGAGGAGGTCGCAGAAGCCGAGCTCGACACCCTCCAGGCGCTCGTCGACAAGAGCCTCGTCCGCCACACCGACGACCGGTTCTGGATGCTCGAGACGATCCGCGAGTTCGCCACGGAGCAGCTCGACGCGTCGAATGAAGCCGAGGAGATCCGGCGGCGTCACGCCAAACACTTCGTGGCCCTCGCCGCGGAAGCGGAGCCAAGTCTCAACGAAGGATCAAGGGAATCGCTCGACCGAATCGAACGTGAGCACGACAACATCCGAGCCGCCCTGGATCGATTAGAAGCGTGGGACGAGAAAGAAGCGTCCCTGCGGCTATCGGGAGCCCTGGTGGAGTTTTGGTATCTCAGCGGTCGCGTCGCGGAAGCGCGGCACCACCTCGAGAGCGCACTAAAGGGCAATGAGGATGCGACGGAGCCGCGCGCCAAGGTTCTCAGGGGCGCGGCCTGGATGGCTGTGGAAAGGGGAGATTCTGAGACGGGACGGCTCCGCGCAGACGAAGCCCTCGCGATATATCGCAGGCTCGGCGACGCCCGGGGGGTCGCCACTTCCCTGCTCGAGCTGGGATCCGCCATGGCCGAGGGTGGCGATCCCGCGGCAGCTGAGAAACCACTTGAGGAAGCCGTCCGCCGGTTCCGGGAGCTCGGCGACGACTACAACGAACTGGTGGCCGTTGCCAACCTCGCAATGGCCTGCCGCGAAAGTGGCGATGTCGAACGCGCCCGAGTCCTACATGAAGACAATCTCCGGCGGGCACGCGCTCTCGGAAACAAGCGGATGGAAGCGATGTCGTTAGGCCACCTGGGGATGATCGCGGTCGACGAGGATCGGATCACAGACGCGCTCGAGATGCACAGGGCCAGCGTTCGGTTGTGGCGCGACATCGGCGATCTCCTACCGATCGCGGTAAATCTCTGCCGCGCGGCCCGAGCCTTAGCGTTCGCCGGTGCGGCGGAAACCGCCGCCCAGCTCCTCTCTAGCTCACAGGCTCTGCTCCACGACGACATGCCGAAAACCGAGCACGTGAGAAGGATGAGCGAGGAGGCCCTCGGTGCAATCCGAGATCGACTCGATGAGGCCGCTCTGGACGATGCCTGGCAGCGGGGCCGACGACTAACGCTCGACGAGGCGGTGGCTCTCGCCCTCGAATCGCCCGACTGAGCGCGCGCCCACGCCTTCTCGAACGAGCTCTCAACAAAGGAGGGCCGGACCATGGTCCGACCCCTCCTCGTTCTTGCGCGAACCGACTGACTACCGTGGCTTGCGGCTGCTGTGGCCCTCGACGTCGTCCTCTTCCTGCCTGGGCCGCCTCGGGCTGTGGCCCTCGACGTCGTCCTCGTCCTCGGCCTGTCTGGGCCGCCTCGGGCCGTGGCCCTCGACGTCGTCCTCTTCCTCGGCCTGCAGGGGCCGCTTGACCCCGTGGCCCTCGACGTCCTCTTCGGGCGCCTGTCCCTCTTCGCGCTTCTCGTCCTCAGGCATTGCCAATCCCCTTTCTAACGCCGGCTAGGGAAACTGTCGCGCACTCAAATCGTCCTGGCCAGGGGCTCGGGTGACTATCGAAAAGGCGACAGATCTCGCAACTGCCCTGTCGGATACCGGACACCTATGGGAGCGCCCTGCGCCGCAGCGATTCCGGGTCTTTGACGAGGATCTGCCGTCCCCGCAACTCGACGTAGCCCCGTTCCTCGAACGATCGCAGGATTTGGTTCACGCTCTGGCGGGAGCCCCCGACCATGTGGGCGAGGTCACTCTGGGTCATGTGGAGATCGAGGACCTTTCCCGACTCAGTTTGCTCGCCCTGGTCCTCGGCGAGGCCGAGCAAGAGCTTCGCGACCCGGCCGTGAAGGTCGAGAAACACGAGATCCGCGGCCTGCGCGGTGAGCCGCCGCACCAGTGCACCCACCGAGCGGAGCAACGCGTCGGTGAGCGATGGCTCTTCCTGCACGATCTCGAGCAGCGCGTTCCTGCCGAGCACCAGAAGGGTCGAGCGCTCGAGGGCTTGGGCGGACGCGGATCGGGGCCCCCCGTCGACCAGCGCGAGCTCGCCGAAGACGTCCGCCGGTTTGAGGGTGACGAGCACCATCTCCTCGCCGCCGGGCGAGGTCACGAAGACCTTGAGCAGGCCGGTGACGACGACGAAGAGGGAACCGCCGGGGGTGCCCTCCTGCACGACGATCTCGCCCTTGTCGCAGGTGCGTTCGTCGGCGCGCTCGGCAAGCCGGAAGATGGCGTCCTGGTCGAGCTCGCCGAACAAATGCGTCCGCCCGAGCAGGACGGCCGCCCGATCCGCCTTCATGTCATGCCTTGCAGTGGTCCCTGCGACACGAAGACAGAGTAGACGCGGAGATCAGAAGATGGCGATCCCCACGGCCACTGCGACGGTCGACAGCGCCGCTATGCGGAGCGCCCTGCGGTAGACGAACGCCCCTGCGCGCGACAGCGGTCGCCCCTGCTTCTGGTCTGCGGCGTGTCTCTTCGCAACCTGGACGAGGCGATAGTGGGTCGCCCGCGCCTGCATCTCCTCGGCCCGCATGCGGCCCAATTCGGTTGTGAAGTACGGATGCATGGTTTCCTCCTCCCGGTTCGCTCTGGGAACATCGTCCCGAAAGCGAGCCGGACGGTCTGTCCCAGACGCGACCGCAGAGCCAAAGGCCTTGTCCGATATGCGACAGGGATGCCCTTGCGCCGGGGTGTCGCTATGAAAGAGAGTCAACGGACAACAGCGAGGCGGGAGGAGACATGGCCGGTCAGCAGCGCAGCAAGGCGAAGCTGGAGTCACTCATCAAATCGGTGCCGCTTCTGTCGGCGTGCTCGAAGAAGGAGCTGCGGAGCATCGCCAACGTCTCGAAGGTCGTGCGCTTCGAGCCCGGCGACGTCATCTGTCAAGAGGGCGAGGTCGGGGTCGGCATGCACATGGTGATCTCGGGACAGACGAAGGTGCAGATCGGGGGCCGGACGAGGAGGCGGTTGGGCCCGGGGGCCTTCTTCGGGGAGATCGCGCTCCTCGATGGGGGGCCGCGCACCGCGACGGTTATCGCCGAGACGCCGGTGGAGACGCTCTTCGTGGCGTTCTGGAACTTCAAGACAGTGCTCAAACGGGAGCCGGGCCTCGCGGTGAAGGTTCTCGAAGAGGTGTGTAGCCGGATACGCGCGACCGACACCTCGATCAATTACTGATTCGCATTTCTCGCACGAGGTCACACCCCGGAAGACGGTGCGGGAGGTTACCGGGAGGACAGTTCGTCGAGGTCTCGGAGGTAGAGATTCGCTCCGCATTCCTCGAAGATCTTCCGGGCCCGCTCCACCAGCTCGGCCCTAACGTCGCCGGCACCTCGTTCGGCCTCGGCGAGGTCGGTCAGGCACCTCGCCGCATCGATCCGGAAACCGAGAGCCTCGAGGCGAACGAGTGCGTCGCGCAGGAGATCGGCGGCCGCAGAGTCATCCTCGGCAAGCAATCCTTCGGCCCACGCGAGACGGGCGGCGACCGTGGTCCGATCCTCGGCAATCTCACGCAGGTGTTCCGCGAACGGTCGTGCCTCTTCCACGCGTCCCGCCTTGCACAGGCGGCGGATCGCCTCGAGAAGCATTGCATCGCTTCCTTGTTCGTGTCTGTCCTCGGGCGCGAGGCGGCTCGCACCGTCGACGAGGATGGCGAGCTCGCGCTCCGGGTCGCCCTGGGCAGCAGCCGCGAGCGCGCCGACGACCACGCGTCCACCCTCGTTCTGCACCTCCGGGTTCTCTTGCAGGATCTGGTCGGCCCGGGCCTGGAGCGTGGCTCCCGCTTCGATATCGCCCCGCAGGAGCTTGATCCACGCGAGCTCGTTGGCCCGCATCCCGATGAGAGGGCGCTCGGCGATCGATTCGGCGATCTCCAGCGCCTCGGCCATACAGCGCTCGGACTCGGCCAGATCTCCTTGCTCGGCCAAAAAGTAGCCCCACGTCCCGAGGATCCAGGCCTGCCTGTCCAGGGCTCTGGCCTTGCGGGCAAGCTGCAGCCCCTCTTGAAGGAGCGACGAGATTCGCTGAAAGTCCGGGTTGTAGTGCAAAAAGATGCTCGGCAGGTTGTTGTACGCGCGCAGCAGTAGGTCGAGGTTCTGCGTCTCTTTGCCGAGCTCGTAGCTCTCTTCCACCATCGGAATCCCCTCGCGCCATCTTCCCGTCGTGCTGAGGAGGATCCCAAGCGTCTGGAGCGCGTCGCCCATCACCGTTCGCCCCCCGACGCGATCCGCCACCTGGATGGCACGACGCAGGAACGGTTCCGCCTCGGCCGAACGCCCTCGACGCCAGTGGTACCAGCCGAGAGTGTTCAGGGCCTGCGCGAGATGACGGCTGTCGCCAAGGGGCTCGAGCCGCCGCAGTGCGCTCTCCAACCGCGGGATCACATCCGCATCGTGCCCGAGCTGGAACGCGATCTGCGCGAGGTCCGCCTCGGTTCTGCCGGCAAGCTCTTCGTTGCCGAGGCTCAGGAACAGATCGAGGGCCTGCCGATAGGCGCTCTCGACCTCTTCAAATGGGCGCACCCCTCGGCACGCGCGCGCATAGGCGGACCAGAGCAGGGCGCGCTCTTGGTCGTCTATGCGTGCTCCTTCGGCCAGATCGAGAGCCGTCTGATACCAGCGCACGGCGTCCGGCATGTGCCACAACCGGGCGGCGCGCTCCCCTGCAGCTCGTGCCCACCGGCACGCCTGTCGCTCGAGTTCGTGTCTGTCACCGGCACCGTCGCCGAGCTCGTCGAGGTAGGACAGGGCCTCGGTGAGATGGGTGGCGATCAGCTCGGCGAACTCATCGCGACGCTCGCCGGCGCGGCCCTCCGCCCAGCGAGCGACCTCGGTGTGCTTCGATGCGCGCAACGACTTCGGCAACGAGTCGTAGGCGACGTCTCTTATCAACGCGTGGCGGAACGCGAGCTCGATCTCTCCCGAGAAAGCCGGCGGTTCGCGCAGCACGACGACGTCCTTGAGGCGCAGCCGCCCGAGCAGGTCGCGTGCCTCTTGCGCCGAGCGATCCGAAAGCCGCGCCGCGGCGCCGGACCAGAACACGCGCCCGATAACTGCCGCGTCTTGCAGAATCGACTTCTCCTCGGAAGGCAAGCCGTCGAGCCGGGCCGCGATGAGAGCTTGAATGGTGCGCGGGACTTCGATGTCCTCGACCGCCCGGGTGACGCTCCACTCGCCGTTGCTCTTGTGCAGGATGCCCTGGTCGACGAGCATCCGCACGATCTCTTCGGTAAACAGGGCGGATTCAATTGGTCGTCGCAACACCTCACCAGATGGAGGTGTTCAGCGATGGGTGTCGGCAAGCGTCAGCAGGAGATCCGAGCGATGCGTGGCCACATGTGGTCACCGGGTCGGCCGTCGA
>JBOGXF010000206.1:0-19999 GCA_050694275.1 Actinomycetota bacterium
GCCGGTCCTCCCCGGCCTCAAGGTCGTTCGTCCTCGCTTGCGCTGCGGGCGCTCCACCTTGACCCCGGCTCCGGGCCAACGCGGGGAGCGGCTACGAGGGACAGCACTTGTGGCAAACCGCAGGATCACCTTGTCGGTTGACTGGTGGTCCTCCTACAGATAAGGGAGGCCGCATGAAGACTCAGCAACTGGGAGCCAAGGGGCCCGAGATTTCCGTCGTCGGGTACGGCGCGTGGGAGGCCGGCGGGATGGCGTGGGGGCCGAACCCCCCGGACGAGCAGGTACTCGACGCCATGCGCACCGCGCTCGATGAGGGGATGACCTGGATCGACACCGCCGAGGTCTACGGGGGCGGACGGTCGGAGGAGCTCGTCGCGCAAGCGATCGGGGGTCGCGACGACGTCTTGGTCTTCACCAAGCTCGCGACCGCGAACGCGGGCAGCGGTTTCCACTCGGAGGGAGTGCGCAAGGGGGCGGAGGCGAGCCTCAAGCGCCTCGGACGCGACGTCATCGATCTGTATCAGCTTCACTGGCCGGACAAGGAAGTCGAGATCGAGGAGACGTGGGAGGCGATGGCGTCACTGGTGGACGACGGTTTGGTGCGTCACATCGGGGTCTCCAATCACCCTCAGGAGCTGATCGAGCGGTGCGAGAAGATTCGCCACGTCGATTCGCTGCAGCCGCACTTCTCGATGCTGTGGCGGAAGTCGCAGGAGGAGGGGCTGTTCGATTTCTGCAAAAAGAAAGGCACCGGGATCATCGCCTACGGCCCCCTCGGCTACGGGCTTCTCACCGGCGCCATCACGGAGGACACGGAGTTCTCCGACGACGACTGGCGCGGCGGCGGGCACGGCATGGGTGGGTACGACAAGCTCTTCGCCCCGGGCAAGATCGAACCCAATCTCGAGACGGTCGACCGCCTGCGCCCGGTTGCGGACCGGCTCGGTATCACGCTCGCCCAGCTCGCCCTTGCGTGGGTCTTCCACCAAGACGGCGTGACCGGGGCGATCGCCGGGTCGCGTAATCCCAAGCACGTCCGGCAGAACGCGGGGGCCGGCGCGGTCGAGCTGTCCCACAAGGAACTCGAGGAGATCGATTCGATCCTCGGCTAGTCCGGGATTGCAAGCATGGTCATTTATCCACCCGGTGCGACGTCGGCGCGTGCACACTGCTCGAAGCCGTAGTCATCCGCGATCGTCTGGGCTTCGTTGGCCGCGGCCTGAACCTGTGTCTGAAGTCTCTGCAAGGCCTCGACATCACGGTTCTCGAGCGCCTCTTGTATTTCCGGAAGGAGTTCGACCGCTTCTTCGATCTTGTCGAGCATAGGGTTTATCTGATCGCGATCTTCCGCCGGCGGCTCGAGGTCTCTCAGCTCTTCGAGCCCGTCGTCGGTGATCTCGGTGCCTTCTTCGACGAGCTCCTCGAAGTCCTCCTGGTTCTGAGGTTCACCCAGTTCCCGGATCTGTTGATCGATGTCCGCGCAGATCTCGTCGGCTTGCTCGATGAACTCTTCCTTGGACAGCGCGTCCTGCCCGCAGGCCGCGGAGGCGAGCGCGGCTAGACTCGCAACCACAATTAGCCTTGCTCCTCGGCTGGGCACCGCATACTCCTTTGTCCGGATGCGTCCGCCCAAGCTACTACGGGGACACGATCGCCCGGAGGCAATGCTTGGACCTCGTCGTTGCGTTCGTCTCGGCACAATCCGAGACCACCACGCCTGATGCGGAACCCTGGTATCTCTACGCCGGCTTCATCGTGTTCGTCATCGCGATGTTGCTAATCGATCTCAGGTTCTTCCACACGGAGGAACGTGAGCCGACGACCAAGCAGTCGGCCGCATGGGTCGGGGTCTGGGTCAGCCTGGCGCTCGTGTTCGGAGTAATCGTGTTCGCGTGGAAGGGCACCGATTCGGGGGCCGAGTACTTCACCGGCTATCTGATCGAGTACTCGCTGTCGATCGACAACATGTTCGTGTTCGTCGTCATCTTCAGTTACTTCCGTGTGCCGTTCGCATATCAGCACCAGGTCCTGTTCTACGGAATCCTCGGGGCGATGATCTTTCGCGGGATATTCATCGCGCTCGGCGTCGCGCTCATCAGCAGATTCGAGTGGATCATCCTGGTCTTCGGGGCTTTCTTGGTCTATACCGCCTACCGAATCGTGAAAGGCCATGCGCAGGACATCCATCCGGAGGACAACCCGGTCCTGAAATTCGCCCGACGGCGGCTGCGGACTACGACCGCGTTCCACGGCCAGAAGCTGTTTGTCGTGGAAGCCGGCAAGCGGGTCGCAACCCCCCTGTTCATCGCCCTGCTCTTCATCGAGCTGGTCGATATCGTCTTCGCGCTCGACTCGATCCCGGCCATATTCGGGATAACGCTGGATCCTTTCATCGTCCTCACCTCGAACGTGTTTGCGATCCTCGGTTTGCGCGCTCTGTATTTCCTTCTCGCCGGAAGCATCGACCGCTTCCACTTGCTCAACTACGGACTGGGTATCGTCCTCGCGTTCGTGGGCACGAAGATGTTGCTCACCGCGGTCAATTGTGCCGGCGAGACGGCGTTCTGCGAAGCCGGCCACGTCGAGATTCCGATCTGGCTGTCCCTCCCGTTCGTCGTGATCGTCCTCGCAGCCACCGTGTTCCTGTCTCTCAAGATCCCGCCCAAGGAGGGCGAGATACCGGCTCCGGCCTCGTTCCCGAGCCCGGACGAGATTCCACAAGCGGAGCGCGTCGGGCAAGAAGACGACCCACCTGAAGCGGAGGACGCCTCGGGCTAACCGTCGCGGCGCGCGACCTCCGTGGCAGTTGCTTGTGCCAGCGGGCGGACGACGATCTCGTCGATGTTGACGTGGGCCGGGCGGGTGACCGCCCATGCGATGCAATCGGCGATGTCCTCTCCGGTCAGCGGGGTCACCCCCTCGTAGACCTTGCGGGCGCGGGCATCATCGCCGTCGAAACGGACGACGGAGAACTCGGTCTCCACCATTCCCGGCGCTACTTCCGTCACCCTCACGGGCTTGCCGAGCAACTCGAGCCTGAGCGTGCGGCTGATCGCTCGGACTGCATGCTTCGACGCGGTGTACCCGCCGCCCCCGCGATAGACCTCGAATCCGGCAATCGAGCCGAGGTTGACGATGTGCCCGGCCCCCGACGCCTCGAGTTTCGGCAGGAGGGCACGGGTAACGTTCATCAGACCGAGGACGTTCGTTTCCCACATGACACGCACGCGCTCTTCAGGCATCTCGGAGATGGGTTCCATACCCGCGGCCAACCCGGCGTTGTTTACGAGGACATGCGCGCCGTCGATCTCGCCGGCGAAGGCCTTGATCGATTTCGAGTCGGTGACGTCCAGCGGAAGCGCCCGGCCCCCGCATTTCTTTGCCACCTCTTCGAGCAGATCGGTCCGGCGCGCGCCGAGCACCACTTCGAATCCCTCTTTCGCAAGGCGGATCGCGGTGGCCGCTCCGATGCCGCTCGACGCACCGGTAACGACCGCCACCCTGGGCTCGGCTGCATTCATGTCACCATTCTCCCCAAACCCCGGCCGGACGCGTTTTGAATGCCGGGACGGCTCCCCCACATTTTGTGTTGCGAAGCGACCACTTTTCGGTCGTCCTGGCATTCAAAACGCGGGGGTGGCGGCTAATCGTGGAGGAGGCGGCCCTCCATGCCCCCCGCCACCGTGATCACCTCGCCGGTGACGTGGCCCGAGATCTCGTCGGAGGCAAGGGCGACCACCGCGCGGGCAACATCGGATGCGTCCCCAAGTTTTTTCAGGGCCATCGTGCGGGTGACTCTCGCTTCGAGAGCCGGATCGGCGAGCGCATCCCTCGTCATGTCGGTTCTCGTCCACCCCGGACACACCGCGTTGACTCGTCCGGTGGGAGCGATCCGGACGATCTCGTTCTTGAGGCTTTTGAGCAGCCCGCCGGCGAGCGCGCTCTTGGCCGCGGCGTAGTCGGAATGTCCCGCTTCGCCGAACAGCCCGGCGGTGGACGAGACGATCACGATGTTGCCGATACCCGTATGGGCGACGTGGCGAAGGAACGCGCGGCAGCACAAGAAGACGGCGTCGAGGTTCACGGCCACCGTCTGCCGCCAGCGCTCGAGCGACATCTCCCACACGGGGACGTCCTCCGTGGGCCACCTCCCCGCGTTGGCGACGAGGACGTCGAGGCGGCCGAGCCCGTCGACCGCATCGGGAACGAGCCGGTTCACCTCTTCCTCCACCGTGAGGTCGGCTCGCAGCGCAACTCCGCCGGTCTCGGACGCGAGTCGCTCGGCTCGCTCCCTGCTCGTGTTGAAGTGAACCGCCACCCGCGCGCCCTCGCCGGCGAAGGCGCGTACGACGGCGCTACCGATACCTCCGGCCCCACCAGTGACGAGCACGCCTTTGTCCTGGAGTCCGGTGTCCACGCCGCGACGTTACCGTTACGCCATGAAGGACATCGGCATCGTCGGGATGCCGTACTCAGGCAAGACCACTCTTTTCACCGCGCTCACGCGCCACGGAAGCGTGGGCGGACGAGCCAACCAGGCCGTGGTAGACGTGCCCGACGATCGGCTCGGGATTCTCGCCGAGCTCGAGCATTCGAAGAAGATCGTGCCCGCCAAGGTTCGTTTCGTCGACGTGCCGGGGGGTTTGACCGCGCAGGGGATCGGTGAGTACCGGCAGACGGATGCTCTCTGCATCGTCGTGCGCGCCTTCGGAGCCGATGCGGATCCCAAGGCTGAGCTTGCGACTCTCGACGCCGAGCTTCTCCTTGCCGATCTCGCGAGCATCGAGGGCGGACTCGACAAGGCGCGCAAGAAGGCGCGCGGCTCGCAGGAGGGCAAGTCCGAGCTCGCCGTGCTGGAGGAGGCGCGCGATGTGTTGGAGGCCGAGCGGCCGCTGCGCGACGGAGACTTCGACGGGAGCGGGCTCAGGCTCTTGCGAGGTTACGGTCCGCTCACGCTCAAGCCTTGGATCGTCGTCGCCAACATCGCCGAGGGGGCCGAATTGCCGGCCGGCGTGCCCGAGCAAACTCTGGCGGTGAGCACATCGCTCGAGGCGGAGGTCGCCGGCATGGAGCCGACCGAGGCACAGGAGCTGCTCGCCGGCTTCGGGATCGAGCGACCCGGGCTCGACCGCGTCATCGATGAGTGTTACCGCGCGCTCAACCTCATCACGTTCCTGACGACGGGCGAGGACGAGTCGCGCGCGTGGGAAGTGCGCCGGGGGGCCAAGGCGCCGGAAGCCGCGGGTCAGATCCATTCCGACCTCGAGCGGGGCTTCATCCGGGCCGAGGCCGTGTCCTACGAGGAGCTGGTCGCGGCGGGCTCGTGGAACGCGGCCAAGTCCGCAGGCGCCCTCAGGGTCGAGGGCAAGGACTACGTCGTTCAGGAGGGTGACGTCCTGAACATCCGCTTCGCCGTCTGACCCCCGGGTCAGATGAGGATGCTGCTCCCGGAGCGCCGAGGGTCGTGTGCGGCGTCCACGGTCCCGTCGTCGGCAATCGACGCGGCCTGCACGGCGCCGAAGTACATATGGAGTTCGTCGTACGGGCGTGCGATGAATCCGAGATCATGCCCCGGCAAGTCCGGTTCGAAGCACAGGGTCTCGCCCTGAGGTCGCGGATCGAGATGGGCGCGCGCGCCGGCGACTGCGCCGGCGAGCGAGTCTCCGTCCACCGCCAGTCGCACGAGCGTCTGGGCGATTGCGCCCACGATGCGGTCCGCGCCGGGCGAGCCGAGGGCCACGACTCGGTCGGGCCCCGTGGCCACCGTCGGCGCCATCGAGGAGTGACATCGGGAGCCGGGCGTGAGCGCGTGGATGCCCATGGGATTGAGCTCCTCCTCGCCGAGCGTGTTGTTCATGAGCATGCCGTGCACGATGAGCCCGGAGCCGTAACCGTTTGACTCGGTGATAGAGCATGCGTACCCACCGGCATCGGCGGACGAGGCATGGGTCGTGTCGGCGGACGGCGCCCGTCGAGGGAAACCCTTCGTCGCCTCTTCGAACGCGGCCGCGATCGCCCCGGGGTCCTGATAACGCTCGCGTCTGTATCCCGCCGCGGCGCGTTGGGCCTCGACTATCGCGCTCAGCCTCTCTCGGGGATCGGAGAGATCGGCGCCCTCGAGCAACGCCAGCGTGTGCACGAGGACCGCGCCTCCGAGGGCCGGCGGGGGGTTGGACTCGATGCGCCAGCCGAATGCGTCGGTCGCGATCGGGTAACGGATTTCGGCTTCGTAACGGTCGAGGTCTTCGAGCGACAAGAAGCCCTCTCCGTCGGCGAGGAGGCCGGCGATCTCGTCGGCCAGGGGACCCCGATAGAACACGTGCGGTCCGTCTCTGGCGATCAGCTCGAGCGCCTCGGCCAGCTCCGGCTGCGTAAGAAGATCACCTTCGCGCAGAAGATTCCCATCCCTGGCGAACAGCGCGCGCGACTCTGGATAGGCGGACCAGATCGGCTCCCACGTGCACGAGAGGTAGTAATCGGACGTACGCGGGAAAGCGATCCCTGAGCGCGCCGCGCCGATCGCGTCCTCGAACAGCGCGGCCCATTCGATGCGACCATGCCGCTCGTGGGCGCGCGCCACCGCAGCCAGGATCCCGGGGACCGCAACCGACCCTGCACCGCGTCCCGTGTAGATCCCGTCGGAGTAGTCCATGAAGACTCGCTCCATCCCCTGGCCGAGTCTCGCGGGGGCCGTGAACGGCATTGCGTTGTTGCCGTCGATCACTTCCACGGATCCATCGGGGACGCGCACCACGATGAAACCCGAGCCCCCGATCGACGCGAAGAACGGTTCCGCAACCCAGGCCATGACGGCGGCAGCGAGGCAGACGTCCACGGCGTTGCCGCCGGCGCGAGCGACGTTGCTCGCGGCCTCGGCTCCGAGCCGGTTTCCTGAGGCGACGCCGATCCGTGCGGCCATGACACCGAAGGCTACTGTTTTCCAAGTCCGATTAGCCTTGCGACATGACCCGAACCTTTGAGACCCGCGCGCAGCGACGCGCGCGCTGCGCTCCCGAGGTCGTCATTGCCCGCATCCGCGATGCCTCGACGTGGCCGAAGTGGCAGCCCGAGATCGTGTCCGCGGACGGACCGAGCACCCTGTCGCCGGGAGACGTCGTCAGGGGACGCGCAAAGATGCTGGGGTTTCACGTCGACGGCCACAGCACGACGACCGCCGAGGGTTCGACCCACTACGAGGAGGACGTTGTCGTGGGCGTCCGTATGCGTGTGCGCTACGAGGTAGAGCCCGCGGCCGACGGCGCGCTGGTGACCGCACGGCTCTTCGCGGACTTACCGGGCGGCCTCGCAGGACGACTGGTGTCGTTCTTCTTGCGGTGGCGCCTCGGGCACATGCAGCGGACTGCGCTGAAACGGCTCGTCGCTCAGTCGGAGGAAGACGACTCCGCTTCCTGAAGCAGCGCGGCCATGTGGTCCATCAGGTCGCGCAGAGACACGATGCCGACCGGGTCGTCCATCTCCATCACCAGAAGGTGACGGAATCCTCCGTCGACCATGGTCCTGACCGCCTTGATCAGGTCCCAGCCCGGCGTGCCGCTGACCGGATCGCGGGTCATCTTTTCCTCTACGGTCGTCGAGTCGAGATCGATCCCCTCGGCGACGGAGTGCAGGATGTCCCGCTCGGTGATGATTCCCGCGACCCCACCATCCTCGATCACGACCGCGCTGCCCACGCCTCTGTCGGTCATCACCGTCGCGGCGCGGTGGAGAGACGCCTGTGCGTCCACCGTCAGGAGGTGATGGATCTGGACATCCCGCAAGAGCTTCATGGCCGGTAAATCTAGCCCAAAGGCCTGGGGCTCTGCCGGTGCCCCGATGGGCTACTTTCTGTCTCATGCTCATCGGCGCGCACGTTCCGTCAGAGCGGCCGCTCGAGGAGGCCGAACGCGTCGGCGCGGAGTGCATCCAGATGTTCATCGGTAATCCTCAGGCGTGGAAGCAGCCCCCGCCGCGCGAGGACGCCGAGGAGTTGCGAGCGTCGACGCTGCCCGTCTACGTGCACGCGCCCTACCTCATCAACGTCGCGTCTCCGAACAATCGCGTTCGCATCCCGTCGCGCAAGATCCTCGCCGGGATCATCGAGCGCGCAGCCGAGATCGACGCCGCCGGAGTCATAGTTCACGGGGGCCATGCCGAGGACGGCGTCGAGAAGGGGTTCGTGCGCTGGCGCAAGGTCTTCGACGAGCTCGAAAGCCCCGTGCCGATCCTGGTCGAGAACACAGCTGGCGGCACGAACGCCATGACCCGCTATGTCGACAACCTCGCGCGGTTGTGGGAGGCGTTGTCGGATTGCGACGTCGGCTTCTGCTTCGACACTTGCCACGCCCACGCTGCGGGCGAAGACCTTTCCGATGTCGTTGAGAGAACGCTTCAGGCCGTGGGAAGAATCGACCTGTTGCACTGCAACAACTCGCGGGATGCCGCCGGGAGCGGAGCCGACAGGCACGCCAACTTCGCCGACGGGAAGATCGATCCCGAGGCACTGCTCGCGATGGTCAACGCGGCCCGGGCAGACGTGGTGATCTGCGAAACGCCCTGGTCGAAGATGGAAGAAGACCTTGCCTGGCTCCGAGTGAAGCTTTAGGTGTCCGAGCCGACGCTGAGCGTTTCTCTCAGCGAGTCGACGTGCCCTTTGGAGCTCACCCCGTACTCGGCCCGCTCGATATCGCCGTTCTCGTCGATCACGAAGGTCGACCGGATCACCCGGATGGGGATGCCGTCCCAATCGAGCCCCTCCGGCGCGAGGGTCTCGTAGGCAGTCGCCACCTTGATGTCCTCATCGATCAGAAGCGGGAAGTCCAGGTTGTATTTCTCGGCGAAGGCGCGATGTGATTCGGCCCCCTGGGAGCTGATGCCAAGGATGAGATAACCAGCGTTGTCGAAATCCGTATGCGCATCGCGGAAGTCACACGACTCGCGCGTACACCCGGGCGTGTCGTCGACCGGATAGAAGTAGAGAATGACCTTCTGTCCCCTGAGGTCCGAAAGCTTCCAGGTCTTGTCGTGCTGATCCAGAAGCTCAAACTCGGGTGCCGCGTCTCCCGCCTTCAACATGGGCCGCCTCCCTGTGCTAGCCGTTCAATGCCTCGATCATCGATTCTTGCAGCCATCCGAGCCAGTGGAGGACGGCAAGCGTAGCCGCGCTCGGATCGTCCGGGTCGATCTCCGAGCTCATGGTCTCCTCGGTGACCCCGAGACGGGTTCCGATGGCGAGTCGCAGATCGGTCAGTGCGGCGAGCCACGCCTCGGCATCCTGCTCGGCGATCGAGGCGTCTACCGGGCCCCTCTCGCCCAACGTTCGCTCCATCGCCTGAAGCGCGCCGAGCTTTGACTGCCTGAGCTCGTCTCCGATGAGATCGGCAAACTTTTTGGAGTCCTCGGTCGATTCGTAGGCCTCGGGGAACAGCCGCTTCTGGACCGGGTCCTCCGGTCCTTCGTGGGCCAGCAGGGTCGCCATCTCGTCGATCAGGTCGCGCAGGACGGCGGCTTCCTGAGCGTCGAAGCTCGCCCGGACGGATCCCTTGGAATCCGAGGTAATGGCCGCCATCAGTCGGTCTTGGCGATCGTCGCCCACAGGCCGTGGGCATGGAGCCTGAAGCAATCGAGCTCGGCCTTCTCGCGGGATCCGCTCGAGACGACGGCTCGCCCTCGGTGGTGGACGTCGAGCATGAGCTTGGTGGCCTTCTCCCTTGAGTAGCCGAACAACTTCTGGAACACCCACGTGACGTAGGACATGAGGTTGATGGGATCGTTCCAGACGATCACGAGCCAGGGCCGATCCACCTCGGCCTGTTCGCCGGTTTCGCTCTCTTCGATCCGTTCCGGCGCGGTCGTCGGCTGCGCGGACATGACCACCACTTTACGAAAATACGACCGCCCTCTTGACCGCGCGTTCCGAGTGTGAGGGGCATTGACCGCGCGTTCAACTGTTTGTGATCAAAAGATGTGCCAGCGCCCGTAACGAAGCTCCTTCCGGCGAGTCGGTACCTAAGGACAGTCCGATCGTTTGCGAGGAGGATACGCGACCTATGGGAACGTCGACCGCCGACGCGCAACCGCTCGCGGCCGGCGACGACGTTCTTGCGGGGCGCGCGTCCGAGGACTTCGAGGCATTCGCCGAGCTCTACCGTCGCCACCACTGTCCGGTCTTTCGTTTCATCCGCTCTCACGTGAGAAACGAGGCGATCGCGGAGGACCTGACGGCGCAGGTCTTCTTCAAGGCGCTGCGGTCGGCACGCACCTATCGGGGTGAGGGAAGCTATCAGGCTTGGCTGTTCCGCATCGCGCGCAACTCGGTTGCGACCTGGCGCCGGCGGGACGGCGCGGCGGTGGTGCTGGACTCGATCCCGGACGAGGAGGACCCGGCACCCTCTCCGCCGTCGCAGGTAATCGATCGAGAAGCGCGGCACCTCGTTTGGGGGACGGTTGCGGAACTGCCCGTGGCGCAGCGAGAGGTGGTCACCCTCAGATATCTGATGGATCTGTCCATCGAGGAGATCGCACGGGCGACGCGGCGCACCCGGGGCGCGGTCCGAATCCTTCTGCACCGTGCGCGAGCCAGGTTGCGCAAGTCACTCGAGATGGAGGACGAGTGAAGCTGGGCTTGTTTCCGGGCCAGGGCGTGCCGGCGGCCGTCGTGCGCGATGCGCTCGATCCCCGTAACGCTCTCGTGGGGCGGGCCGATGACGTGCTCGGTTATTCCCTGCGCCGCCGGGTCGAGATCGCGGCGCGCCGCAAGGGGGCGCGGCTTCCCACCGACGTCGCGCAGCCGGCGATATTCGTAGCCGGCCTGGCCCGCTTCTTCGACGAGCGGCAAAACGGAGACAGCGTCGACATCATCGCGGGACACAGCCTCGGCGAGTACGCCGCGCTCGTGGCAGCAGACGCACTCTCGTTCGAGAGCGGGCTGCACCTCGTCGCGACCCGAGGAGAAGCGATGCACCAGGCGGCGCGCTCGGTGCGCGGGGGCATGACCGCATTGCTCTCGTTGTCGCTCGATCAGGTCCACGACATCGCGCGCGAGTGCGGAGTCGTCGTCGCCAACGACAACGCTCCGGGCCAGGCCGTCGTCTCCGGCGATGAAGACGGCCTCACGTGCGCCGCGCGCCGCGCTCGGCAGGCGGGAGGGCGAGCGGTGCTGCTCGAGGTCGAGGGTCCGTTTCACAGCGAGGCGATGGCACCCGCGGCCGATGCATTGCGCCACGCGCTGGACCACGCCGAGCTCCGAAGCCCCGCGATACCCGTTTGCTCCAACGTCACGGCTCGGCCCTACCGTGCGCCGGGAGAGATTCGCCGGCAACTGCTCGCCCAGTTGACGAGCCGCGTCCGTTTTCGCGAATCGCTCGAGTGGGCGTGGGCCGAGGGCGCGCGCGAGGCGCGCGACTTCGGGCCCGGAGAGGTCGCGGCGGGCCTGGCACGCCGCACCTTCGCGGGGCTGGAGGCGGAGGCACCGGTCCATGCATGAGGCCGTCATCTCCGGGCCGAAGGAACCGCAGTTCGGCGCGCCCGAGCACACCTCGATCCGCGAGCGCGTCGTCGTCTCCCCGTGCGACGGGCGGTTTCTTCCCCTTCCGCCGGAGACGTTCACCTCGGAGGGGGAATGGGTCGAGCCCGGCCAGGTCCTCGCAGAGATTCGCAGCGGCGGCGCGATCACTCCCGTCGTGTCCGTGTTTCGGGGTTGGGTGATGGGGATGCTTGCTCTCGACGGCCAGCCGGTCCACCGAGGCGAGGCGCTGTTCTGGATCTGGAGCGCCTGACCATGCCGGCGTCCATAACCGGATGGGGCACCGCCCTCCCCCCTCGCACGCTCACGAATGCCGATCTCGCGACCCGGCTTGGTGTCGACGAGGAGTGGATCGTGGAGCGCACCGGCATCCACGCCCGTCACGTCGCCAACGGCCAGACGACATCCACTCTGGCTGCGGCCGCGGGGGCCGAGGCGCTGGCGCGTGCCGAAGTGAATGCCGACGAGGTCGACGCGGTCATCGTCGCCACGGTGACGCCCGATTATCGTTTCCCCGCCGCCGCTTGCCTCGTTCAGTCCGCTCTGGGAGCGAGTCGCGCCGCGGCCTTTGATCTCAACGCGGGCTGTGCCGGCTTTCTCTACGGGCTTGCTCAGGCGACGGCGATGATCGAATCGGGAGCCTGTCGTCGCGTCCTCATGTGCGGAGCCGATGTCTTGTCCGCGATCACCGACTACACGGACCCACGCAGCTGCATCCTGTTCGGCGACGGCGCCGGGGCGGTGCTCGTCGAGCGAGTCTCTGAGGGCGGCGGCCTCGGTCCGTTTCACCTGCGTTCCGACGGAGCCAGCCCGGAGTTGTTGTACGTCCCCAACGACACCGGCGTGATCTCGATGCACGGCCGCGAGGTCTACCGGCGCGCGGTCGATGCGATGGCTCGTTCGGTGGGCACCGTGCTGCGCGAGTCGGGGGCGACCATCGACGACGTCGACTTGCTCGTCGCGCATCAGGCGAACGCGCGGATCCTCGACGCCGTGGCCCAGCGTGTCGGGTTGCCTCCGGAAAAGGTCGTTATGAACATCGCGCGCTACGGGAACACCTCTGCCGCGTCGATCCCCCTTGCGCTCGCAGAGGCGATCGACACGGCGATGCTGCGGGACGGCGACCTCGTCGTGCTGGCAGCGTTCGGCGCGGGCTTCGCGTGGGGAGCGGGCATCGTTCGGTGGGGAGTCGGGGTCGGAGAGAACCTCACGCTCGTGGGTGAGGCCAGTGCCTGAGCAGGTTGCCCTCGTCACCGGCGGATCGCGCGGGATCGGTCGCGCCGTCGCGCTGAGCCTCGCTCGCTCGGGCTCGTCGGTAGCGGTCAGCTACCTTGACCGGGCCGACGACGCCAAGGAGACGGTGAAGCTTGTCGAAGAGACCGGCGTCGACGGCATCTGTGTGCAGGCGGACGTCGGCGATCGGGCCGACGTCGAACGACTGTTCGCGGAGGTCGAGGGCGCGCTCGGTTCCGTTGAGGTTCTGGTCAACAACGCGGGGGTGCGAGCGGATGGGTTGGCCCTCAGGCTCTCCGACGAGTCGTGGGACGACGTGTTGCGAACCAATCTCTACGGCACCTTCGCGTGCTGCCGGCGGGCCCTCCGGCCGATGCTCAGATCCCGGTGGGGACGAATCGTCAACGTCGCGTCGGTGGCCGGGTTGCGCGGGAGCCGCGGGCAGACCAACTACTCCGCGTCGAAGGCCGGGGTCATCGGTCTCACCAAGAGCCTTGCGCTCGAGGTCGGAGGAAGGGGGATCACGGTCAACGCGATCGCCCCCGGCCTCGTGACGACCGACCTGACGCTGAGCCTCGGCGAGGAGCGCCTCAAGGAGATCGCGTCGGCGATCCCGCAGAAGAGGGCGGCGACGCCCGAGGACATCGCCTCGGCGGTGAGCTTTCTCTGCGGTGACGACGCAAGCTACGTGACCGGGGAAGTGCTGGTGATCGACGGCGGAATGACCGCCTGAGAGAAAGGAGCAGTCGTATGGCCGACAAACGAGACGAGATCCTCACCGGGATCAAGGAGCATCTGGCGACAAGGGGGATCGACCCGGGTTCGGTGACCTTTCAGGCCGACCTCGCGGACGACCTCGATCTCGACTCGCTCGACACCGTCGAGCTGACGCTGGGGCTGGAAGAGCGCTTCGGTATCGAGATCCCGGATTCGGATCTCGAGGACGTGCGGACGGTGTCGGACGCGGTCGACCTGATCGAGACCAAGCTTGCGGTCGGGGCGTAACGTGACCGACGTCGTCGTCACGGGCATCGGCGTAGTCACTCCTGTCGGCATCGGGGCGGATGGGTTCTGGGACGGCCTCATGTCCGCGCGTTCCGGCGCGGGAGCCATCACCGGCTTCGACGCGTCCGCTCTCCCGGTCCGCATCGCGTGCGAGGTGGATGACTTCGACCCGGCCGACTACATAGATGCGCGCGAGGTGAGCCGGACCGATCGCTTCTCGCAGATGGCGCTGGCCGCCGGGATCCTCGCGTGGCGAGATGCGGGGCTCGAAGACGCGGTGGAGGTGGGGCGCGATGACGCGGTGGAGGTGGGGCGCGATGACGCGGTGCAGGCGGAGCGCGCCGGCGTCATCGTCGGCTCGGGCATCGGCGGTCTCGCGACGATCGAGCGCGAGCACGAGTCGTTTCTCTCGGGCGGCCCCCGCAGGGTGAGTCCGTTCATGGTTCCGAAGCTGATGCCGAACGCCGCGGCGGCGAGCATCGCCATGCGTTTCGGATTGTTCGGCCCCAACTTCGCCCCGACGTCGGCGTGCGCGACCGGCGCGCACGCGCTCGGAGAGGCGGCGCTCGCGATCCGGTCCGGGCGGGCCGACGTCATGCTCGCGGGGGGAAGCGAGGCGGCGATCACGCCTCTCGCGGTCTCCGCCTTCGCCCGGATGGGAGCGCTGTCGCGCCGCAACGACGACCCCGAGCGGGCGAGCCGGCCGTTCGACGCGCAGCGGGACGGCTTCGTCTTCGGCGAGGGGGCCGGGGTACTGGTGCTCGAGAGCCGATCCTTCGCCGAGGCTCGAGGGGCACATGTCCTCGCCCGGCTGTCCGGATACGGCGCGACGTCGGACGCGTTCCACGTCACCCAGCCCGATCCCGACGGCCGAGGTGCGGCCCTCGCCATGCGGGCCGCGCTCGAGGACGCACGCGTGACTCCCCACCGTGTCGACTACGTCAACGCCCACGGGACCAGCACGCCGTACAACGACCGTATCGAGACGCACGCGATCAAGTCGGCTCTCGGAGTCGAGGCCAAACGGATACCGGTGTCGTCGACCAAGTCGCAGACCGGGCATCTCCTCGGCGCGGCCGGCGCGGTCGAAGCCGCGGCGTGCGTGCTCGCAATCGACCGAGGCACGATTCCCGCGACTGCGAATCTCGATGAGCCCGACCCGGACTGCGATCTCGACTACGTCGCAGACGGCCCGCGCAAAACCGATGTTCGGATCGCGCTGTCGAACTCGTTCGGGTTCGGCGGCCAGAACGCATGTCTCGTGTTCGAGGCGCCATGAGCGAGCGAGATCTCGAAGGCCGAATCGCCCTGGTCACCGGAGGATCGCGCGGGATAGGGCGTGCGATCTCGCTTCACTTCGCGAGACGCGGCGCCAATGTCGTGATCGCCTATCTGCGCAAGCGCGAGGCGGCCGAGGACGCCTGCCGCACGATCGAGGATCACGGCGTCAAAGCCGTTTCGATCAAGGCCCATGTCGGGGACGAGTCGAGTCTTGATCGCCTGTTTGGAGCCGTCGATCAGACGTTCGGTCGCCTCGACTTCTTCGTCTCGAACGCCGCGACCGGGGTCATCCGACCGGTCGAGCAACTCGATGGACGAGCATGGTCGTGGACGATGGACACCAACGCGCGTGCTCTGTTGCTCGGCGCTCGGGCCGCGCGGGGTCTGATGCCCAGGGGCTCCAGCATCGTCGCGCTGTCGTCCGGGGGCGCGACTCGCGTGCTTCCCGGCTATGCGGTGGTGGGCGCGTCCAAGGCGGCGATCGAGTCACTCGTTCGGTATCTTGCCGTGGAGTTTGCCGCACACGGAATCCGCGTCAACGCGGTCTCTCCGGGAGTGGTGGATACCGAGGCGCTGACGCACTTCCCGATGCGCGAGCAGATGCTCGAGGAGGCGCGAGTAAAGACGCCGGCCGGACGGCTCGTCACCCCCGACGACGTCGCCGACGCCGTCGGTTATCTGGCGTCGGAGACCGCGGCCATGATCACGGGTCAGGTCATTACCGTCGACGGCGGTGCTAGTCTGCTCGCGTGACGATCGGAATCGACGTCGTCGATATCGAGCGCCTGCGCGCCGCTCTCGCGCGCACCCCCCGTCTTGAGGAACGGCTGTTCACAAAGGAAGAGCGACTGTACTGCCACGGCTTGGCGGACCCCTTTTCGAGCTTTGCCGGGACGCTCGCGGCCAAGGAGGCGACGATCAAGGCGCTTCGTCTTGGTTCGCTGGCCGGATGGGCGCGCCTGATCGAGATCGCGCGCGACGACAATGGTGTGCCGACTGCGCGGGTCGAGGGAGTGGGCAACGAGGTTGAGATCTCGATCTCACACGATGGCGGCGTCGCGGTCGCCGTCGCGCTCAGTCTTCGTCCTCTTTGACCGTGTGCCCACCGAACTCACGTCGCAAGGCTGCGATGATCTTCGCCGAGAACGACTCGTCCTGGCGCGACGCGAAGCGAGCGAACAAGGAGAGCGCGATCGTGGGGGCCGCCACCGCGTTATCGATCGCGGTCTCGACCGTCCAGCGCCCCTCGCCGGAGTCCTCGACGTAGCCGGCGACGCTTTTGAGATCCGGCTCCTTGGTTAGCGCCGACGCGAGGAGGTCCAGGAGCCACGAGCGAACCACACTGCCGTGCCGCCACACCTCGGCGACCTGTCCGAGATCGAGATCGAAGTCGCTGCGATGCAAGAGCTCGAAGCCTTCGCCGTAGGCCTGAAGCAGCGCGTACTCGATGCCGTTGTGGACCATCTTCGTGAAGTGGCCGGCCCCGGGTCCTCCCACGCGTGCGTATCCATTCTCGGGAGCGAGCGTCGCGAAGACGGGCTCGAGCCGGGCGAAAGCGCCCTCGTCCGCGCCGATCATGAGGCAGTAGCCCTCTTCGAGCCCCCAGACGCCTCCCGACGTCCCGGCATCGACGAACGAGATTCCCCTGGCGCCGAGCCTCTCGGAGTGGGTGACGCTGTCGGTGTAGCGGGAGTTCCCGCCGTCTATCACCGCGTCGCCACCCGACAGAAGCTCCCCCAGAGACTCGACTGTGTCGGCGGTGATCGTGCCGGCGGGGACCATCACCCACACGGCTCGAGGCGGATCCAGCTTCTGAACGAGCTCCTCGAGGGAGCCGGCCGCGGTCGCCCCCTCGGCGGCGGACTTGGCGACCGCGTCCTCGTTCACGTCGAACACCACGACCTCGTGGCCACCGCGCAGCAGCCGCAGGGTCATGTTCGCTCCCATCCGCCCGAGACCCACCATCCCGATCTGCATTGCGCGTCTCATCCTCTCTCGATGGTTAGCCTTGTGCTAACACTGATTCTCCAGGAGGGATGCCTATGCGGGAAACATCTGGGCCGAAACCTTGTTGCGTTTAGCCACCGCTGAGGTGGCCGTCCGCGACAAGTTCTGCATGCCCGCCCCCGTAGCTCAGGGGATAGAGCACAGGTTTCCTAAACCTGGTGTCGTAGGTTCGAATCCTGCCGGGGGCACCCGAACCCAGTTATTCGAACTCGGGCGCGAGAAGAGAGCGGCGAAGACGACCGTGAACTCCGCGCGCTTCACCTTGCCGTTCTCGATGTAGACGGCCTTCAGAACGGCCTCGTTGAAGCGACGGCGGACCTTGGGGCTCGCCTTGATGTAAGCGGCGTGACAGCTTCCCGCGAGCTTGATGGCGAGCCTCAGCACCTCCTGCCATTTGTCGAGGTCGGCCTCCGTCGCGGAGAGCTCTCCCTTGGCCTTGTCCTCCTGCTCCGTGATCCGGTCCTGGTCGCGCTTTAAGAGATCGAGCGGGATCGCGTTGGCGTAGTAGGCACGCAGGAGCTTCTGGCGTTCCTCTGCGAGCGCGGCGATCCTCTTGGTGAGCGCGACACGTAGGTCTCCCGCGGTCGCTTGGCGCTCGACGATCTCGTCCTCGAGCTCCTGGGTCAGGCGCGCGACCCACTCCTCCGGAAGCTGGATCCTCTTGTAGAGATTCTCGATGCCCTCCTCCGCGTCGAGAGTCGACACGTAGGGCTGAGTGCAATTGGTCTTGTGGCGCAGGGAGTTCTTCTGGCCGAGACAGTAGAAATACGCGTACTTCCCTTTGGCAAGAGTCAGCGACAGGCGATTGCCGCACTCACCGCAGTAGACGACGCCCTTCAGATAGTGGTCGTGGCGACGCTGGCGCACTCCCGCCTTGTTGTGAGCACGAAGCACCTCCTGGACGCGCTCGAACAGGTTCTTCGCGACGAGCGGCTTGTGCTTACCGGGATAGCGCACCCCGTCCCACTCGATGACGCCGATATAGAAGGGGTTCTGCAGCATAGTCGCGAGCGCGCTCACCGGCGGGGGCGCTCCGGGCTTTCTCGCAGTCGGCGACGTCAGGCCCTTGGCTGCGAGTGATCCTTGCAACTCGGCGAGTGAGTAGTCGCCGGTCGCGTACATGCGAAACGTTTCCCGCACCAACAGCGCGCGCTCGGGGTCGAGCACGACCTTAGCCGTGCCGCGCTTTCCCGTACCCGGCTCACGCACGTTGAGATAGCCGAGCGGGGCCTTGGCGGGCCACAGGCCCTGCTTGGCCTTCTGGGTCATGCCCTTTCTGACTTCCGTGGCGAGGTTTGCGGAGTAGAACTCGGCCATGAGCGCGTGGATGCCCTCGACGAGCTTTCCCGACGCGCTCTCCTCGATGTTCTCAGTGACCGACACGAGGGCGACCCCGGCCTTGCGCAAGCCGGCGCGGATGGCGACGTGGTCCTCGATGTTTCGCGCCAGGCGATCGATCTTGTGGACCACGACCGCCGAGATGTCGCCTTCGGCGACGCGGGCGAGCATGGCCTTGAGGTTCGGGCGGTCGGCCGAACGGGCCGACTCGCCGGCGTCGACGAACTCGTCTGAGACGTTCCAGCCCTGCTCGGCACAGTGGCGCAGGCACGCCTCACGCTGGGCGGGGATCGAATAGCCCTCGTCGGAGTCGCCCTTGGCGGCCTGCTCCTTGGTCGAGACCCGCAGGTAGATCAGCGCGTTCACGATGCGTTGTCCTCCTTCTCCTCGTTCACGAGCGCGACCGCAAGCTCGATGAGAGCCCGCGCCAGCGGCCGCAACGCTCCCGGCTCCGGGCATCCGTCATCTGCCTCGATGGAGAGCGTAGAGGGAGGTCGTGACGTCTTTCCCTCGACCGCCCCACCCACCGCCCCCCGGAACGCCCCACCTGCTGCCCCACCCTTTTGTGGCGGCCGCGTCGACCTCTCAGCGGGAGCGCGCTGGGGGCGCCGAGGTCTTGTCCTCCGTCTCTCCCTGCGACCCTGAGATCCCCTGCGCCTGGCGCTCACGGGCGGCCTCTCGGACGCCGGTCGGTGGGCGGACGCCCGGGCGGAAAGCGCGGCGGGCGCGCCAGCGGATGAAGGCGCGCCCAGCGGTCGTCTCGGCGCTCCCGCCAGTAGCGGCCGAGGCAGTCGGACAGGTTGTGATCGAGACCGGTCTGGCAAGAAAGCTCGACCACCGACAGTCGCTCGGCGATGGCCGGAAGCGGGGCCCAGACGCGCCCGAGCACGCCGCGATCGGCGAGCATCTGTTCGGAAGCCACGAAGAACGGGAGGCGGGCGAGCTTCCGGGATGCCGAAAAGCGCGCCTTGGCGTCTTTGAACGCGACCGCGATGGCCCGCTCCCGTCTCGCATCCGGGCACAGGATCAAAAGATTCGGGAAGTGCTCGGGGCCGCGCTCGGTCCAGTCGCGCGCCACGCCCATGTAGCCGGCGAGCTTGTCTGTGAGCTGAGCGGTGCTCTCGGTCCCCCTGTCGTACTCGAAATAGAAATCGCACGCGCCGGAGGGGTGGAGGTATCTACCGAAGCCATCCGGTCGGATCCAGCCATCCAACGTCTTGACGGTGCGCTCTGGCGTCCAGATCGCGAGGCAGTGATCGTCAAGAAGCAGCGACGCTTCGATCAGCGCGCAGAAGAACGCGTTGACCCCGACGCGGTGGGCGAGGTAAGTGGCAGGTGCGTCGGCGGGGCTTTCAGGTGACACCCACTTGAGCTCCGATCGGGCCACGTCCCTCACTGCTGCCACGACCTGCACGCCCTTCTCGGTGAGCATGTGGTGGCCCGGGGTGCGGCCCTTGCCCCGTTCCTGCGGGGGAAACCAGCTCGCCACGAGCCCCGCCGCCCGTAGTTGTTTCAAAGAATCCTGCGCGCGTCTAAGAGATGTGAAGAAGAGAGTCCTTACGTGTTCGGTCAGAAGGACGCGGTGGTCGTAGAGGAAGTTGAGGATCGCGACAT
>JBOGXF010000207.1:0-3369 GCA_050694275.1 Actinomycetota bacterium
CCGAGATAGTTGCTCTTTCCGTCACCGAACGGCAAGATGCAACAGGAGGTTAGGTCCCAATGTTTCTACGATGTCGTGACGGTTGGAACCTAGGGAAAAACCTCTACGATGTCCTGGCGGCTACCCAGTAGCCCATGCGTGTGACCGACACCGCTCCGAACAAGGTGACGAGGCGACGGGTGTGCAGACGCTTGTGCGTCAACAGCAGCGGGGACCCGGCCGGAGCGCTCACCCGTAGCGCCCGCCCGACGTCCCCGTCACCGCGGCCGTCGACATGGGCCTGCAGCAGCAATCGCAGCATCTCCCGGCCCTGGCGCTCGGACTCGCGCTCGATACCGGACAATCCGAGGCCCCGCGCGGGCGACGACGACAGCCACCGCTCCAGGCCCCAGAACGCCTGCAGCCCGGCGGTGGCAGGCGTTGCCGCGCCCGGGATCGAGGTCAAGGCGCTCGCCGGGCCGTCCCGAGCCACAGCTTGCCTGCCCATGCTATCAGTATTATACTGGGAGGCGATGAAGAGGAGGCTTTCCGAGGAGGCGTTGCAGGCGCGTCTGGAGAAGATCCGCGAGGACTACGCGCGCATCAAAGCGCGCGTACGTGACGTCGGTTTCATCTGTGAGGGAAGCGTGGTGGAGCGGTGGATGCCCTGCGGCAAGGCCAACTGTCGCTGCGCCACCGACCCGGACTACCGACACGGGCCCTATCACCAGTTGTCATGGAAGGAAGAGGGGAAAACCGTGTCCCGGCGGCTCTCGCCCGAGCACGCCCGGCTCTATCAGGAATGGGTCGCTAACCGCCGGAAGCTCGAGGTCCTCGTGAAGCAGATGAAGGCTGTGTCACGCAAGGCCGGGCGCTATCTGCTGGACGCTGCCGAGTCCCCGGCCGACCCTGACCGCCCTCGGGCGCAGCGGCGTTCAGGCAAGCGACAGCCCACCTAACCACGGGGGATATCCCCGACCCCCTCGGATAACCCCCGGGTCCTCTGCACCCGTCAAACGCTTGCGGCACCCGCAATGCCTTGCTGCGCAAGGCTTTTACCGTCGTTCCAAAATAGCCACACCCTTTTCAAATGGTCGGGAAGGCGGGATTTGAACCCGCGACCTCAGCGTCCCGAACGCTGCGCGCTGCCAAGCTGCGCCACTTCCCGTCGGTAGCGCCAAGCATCTCACAAAGGCCGCCGATCCGGCACAGAAATCCTGTTCACGATTAGTTCATGAACGGGCTACGGGCCCGCAACCTCGCGTTGCTAGCGTGCGACGAGTCGAGGCTCCATGCGGGTGGAGCCCCGGAAGGAAGGGATTGACCGAATGAGAAAGCTTGAAGCAACGCCCCGGCGCTTCGCCGGCGCCATCCTCGCCCTCGCCCTGCTGGGCGCGGCGTGCGCTCCCGACGGTGACAGCAACGCGGCCGAGGACCCGGCCGGGGACGCCCTGTCGGGCAACATCGTCGTATCCGGGTCGTCCACGGTCGAGCCGGTCACCGTCGCGGTCGCCGAGAAGTTCAGCGCGGTGCAGCCCGATGTCGGAGTGTCGGTCACGGGTCCCGGGACCTCCGACGGTTTCGAGTTGTTCTGCAACGGCGAGACGGACATCTCGGACGCATCACGCGCTATCGCAGAGGAAGAGATCGCTGCGTGCGCCGATGCCGGGATCGACTTCATCGAGCTCAAGGTCGCCATCGACGGGTTGTCGGTGATCACATCGACCGAGAACGACTTCATCGAGTGCGTGAACTTCGCCGACATCTGGGCTTTGCTCGGTCCCGAGTCGGAAGGCTTCGATCGCTGGTCCGACGCCAATCAGCTCGGCGAGCAGTACAGGGCGTCGGGCGCCCCGTATCCCGACCGACCGCTGGTGATCACCGCGCCGGGCGAGGAGTCGGGCACCCACGGCTCGTTCATCGAGCTCACCCTCGAGCCGTTCGCCGAGGAGGCGGGACTCGAGGACCAGTTCGAGGACATCCTCCCGCGACCCGATTACGTGGCGTCGGCGAACGACAACGTCATCGTCGAGGGCGTCGCGGGCACGCCGTCGTCGCTCGGATGGGTCGGTTTCGCGTTCTTCACCGCCAACGCCGACGTGCTCAAGGCGCTCGAAATCGACGGCGGCGATGGTTGCGTGGGACCCACCCCAGAGACCATCGCCAGCTTCGAGTACCCGATCTCCCGGCCCCTGTTCATCTACGTGAACACGCAGAAGCTACAGGAGAACCCGGCCCTCGAAGCGTTCGTCGACTTCTATCTGTCGGACGACGGCATCACCTCGGCCGAAGAGGTGGGCTACGTTCCCCTCGACACCGACGAGCTCGCGGCGACCCGGCAGGTGTGGGAGAGCAAGGAGACGGGGACGCGCGAGGGTGGCTAGAGACGTCGGAAACGGTAGAACTCACCGGGGCCGGAGTCTTCTCCGGCCCCCCGTGTGAGGGAGCTCATGAGTCAGAGAACGGTCGGCATCGACTCGCTGATGGGGGCGCCCGGGCGCGTGCGCAAGGAGCGCCTCATCTTCCGCGTCTTCCAGCTCGCTGCCGCGATGTCGATCGTCATCAGCGCCGCGATCGTTTTCTCACTCATCGGTGAGGCCCTCGTGTTCCTGCAAAGGGTCGATCTCTCGGCGCTGTGGTCCGGCGGGTGGTTCCCGCGCCGGGGGCAGTTCGGGATCCACGTCATCGTCGCCGGAACGATGGTCGTCACCGTCGTAGGCATGATTGTCGCCGCCCCCCTGGGGCTCGGAGCCGCGATCTTTCTATCGGAGTATGCGAGCCCGCGGCTCCGGCGCCTGCTGAAACCGATCCTCGAGATCCTCGCCGGCGTCCCGAGCGTCGTGCTCGGCTTCTTCGCGCTGACGTGGATCAGCCCCGAGATCGTGCAGCGGATCTTCAGCGAGGCGACACTCTTCAACATGGCGGCGGCCGGGATCGCTGTCGGCATCCTCGTCACACCGCTCGTAGCGTCGATCGCCGAGGACGCCCTGCGCGCGGTGCCTCAGTCGCTTCGAGAGGCGTCCTACGGCATGGGTGCGCGCAAGCGGACGACGACGCTAAGAGTCGTGGTGCCGGGCGCCGTGTCGGGAATCGTCGCCGCGCTCATCATCGGTATCTCGCGCGCCATCGGCGAGACGATGATCGTCGCGATCGTTTCGGGTGCCACAGGAGGGTCGGCCTTCACGCTCGACCCGACCGGGCCCGGCCAGACGATGACCGCGGCGATGACCGCTCTCGCGATCGGCAGCGACCAGGTGCGAGGCACCCAGGGCACGTTCCAGAGCCTCTTCTTCGTCGGGCTCCTTCTGTTTCTCATGACGCTCGCGCTCAACATCGCGAGCGAAAGGTTCGTGCGCAGGGTGAGACAGAAGTACTGATGGCCACCAGCGC
>JBOGXF010000208.1:0-11017 GCA_050694275.1 Actinomycetota bacterium
GGCTACGTTCGCGACAAGGACTCCAAGCTGCTCCTACCGCATGAGGCGCAGGCCGGCGTCGTGCGGCGCATCTTTCATCTCTACGTCGAAGATCAGCTCGGCTCGGAGGCGATCGCGCAGCTGCTCAACTCCGAGGGGCTCGCGACCAAGGCCGGGGTGCCGTTCTCGGCGCACACGGTCATCCACATGCTGGGAAACCCCATCTACGTCGGCAAGGTGGTCTTCAAAGACAACAGCTATCCCGGCCTGCACGAGTCGTTGGTCGAAGAAGAGACCTTCGCCGCGGTTCAGCGGATACTGCGAGAGCGCGGCGACTCACAAGCATTAAAGCGTGGCCACCCCGCCGACTATCTGCTGTCCGGGGTGGTCCGTTGCGGGCAGTGCGGGCGCGCCTTCATCGGGACTTCGGCCAAGGGCCGTTCGAACCTCTATCACTACTACACGTGCTCGACCCGGTATCGCTACGGGACGCGCACCTGCGGCGCGGACCGCCTTTCCAAGGACGAGCTCGAGGAAGCGGTCTTGGAGCAGATGGTCGAGCTCTACCGCGATAGCGGGCTGATCGCAGATGCGCTGGCGCAACTGCAGGACTCCGAGCGCGACGAACGGCAGCTGGTCGAGGCACGGGTGGCGGCTCTGCGTCAGGAACAGGCGGGGGCGAGACGCTCGATGGACCGCTACTTCGCGGCATTCGAGGCCGGGACCATGAAGCCGGCCACCTGCCAGGAGCGGTTGGACGGTATCCAGACCAGGTTGGACACGCTCATCGCCGAGGAGCAAGCACTGGCGGCACAGGAGGAAGCCGAAACACCTCCGACACCGGAGCTGGTGGCCGAGTGGGCGCAAACCCTCGACATCGCCCTCTACAGTGGCACCGCGCAGCAGAGAAAAGCCCTCATCCGTAAGCTCGTGAAGGAGCTGCAGGTCATGAGCCGGGACGAGATCATCCCGACCTATCGAGTCCCGGCGCTGGTTCGCGCACCGGGACATCAAGTGGAGCTGCCGGGAATCGAACCCGGGTCCCACGACCCCGCGATAGGGCTTCTACGAGCGTAGTTCGCGGTTAGATCTCGGCGCCGGCCGGCCCGCGAACGGCAGCGACCGGTGCCCAGCTCGAGAAAGTTGTCCCGTCCTTCACCCCGAGCGTGCTCCGGACGGTGAGCCTGCTAGATGACGCCGGACCCCGAAGTCGCAGGCGGGCCTCGGGCCGACGGCCATCACTTTAGAGGATGGCGACCGTGCTATTACGCAGCGGCATGTATAGGGTTCCGAGAGGATTTAACGAGGTCACACCCGGAATCCTCGGCTCGCTTCTCCTATCCCGGTTCGGTCGAGGTCGATACCAGTTCAGCCCCTCGATTGCGAACCCCTGTCAAGGTTCTACTAAAGCATAACGGCGCCTGGGCCCAAATCCTTCCTCCCCCCTGAATCAGGCGGAAGGGAGGGCGACCTTTCGCATCGAGACGCCGTGCACGAGAAACGCGAGAGCCAGCACACCGCTCACCGCGATGAGCGCGGATCCGGCGTGGATACCGGCCAGATCGAACAACGGCGCGGATGCGGCCGCGAGCGGTATGCCCAGGGCAAGGAGCCAGGCTGCCTCACGAGAGAAGATTCCGGCCCTGAGCGTCGCGATTCCGAACAGGATGGACCCGGCGACGATCGCCGGCGCGCCGATGACGAACGTCGGCCACAGCATCGGCCCTCCCACGAGCAGACCGATCGAGGTAAGGGCGTAACCGAGCTTTCCGGCGAACCCCGCTTGCTTCTTCTGCACCCCGTGCATACCCGTCAGGGCGACGAAGAGCAGCAGCACGCCCAGCACCAGAGCCGAGCCGCCGACCCATTCGGGGATGGGGTTGCTGATGGTCGGATCGTTGTACTCGGCCTCCCCCATCACGATGCCGGCGCTGGCCAGAGCGAACAGGGCGGCGCCCAGCAGCGCCGCCACCCTGGCGATCCTGATGTTCTTTGCAGCCATGTCGGGACCTCCCCATGCGTGCGAACCCATACGTGCGAATGCCTGGTCCGAACGATAGGGCCGGGGGATCGACGGGCCTAGGGGGAAGCCACCACCTTTTTTGGAGGAGGACACCACCCCCGAGGCACTAGCGGCGGCGGCCGAGCTCCTGCCGGATACGTCTGTCGCTCTCTCGCTTGGCGATGTCGGCGCGCTTGTCGTAGGTCTTCTTGCCTCGCGCCACGGCGATCTCGGCCTTGGCGAGCCCGTGCTTGAAGTAGAGCCTCAACGGCACGAGGGTTCGGCCCTCTTGGTTGGCTTTCACATAGAGCCTGGCGATTTCATCGCGATGAAGCAGGAGCTTGCGCGGCCTCAGCGGGTCGTGGTTGAGACGGTTGCCGTGTGAGTACGGGCTGATGTGTGCCTGCAAGAGCCACGCCTCGCCGTCCTTCACGACCGCGTAAGCGTCGGTGAGGCTCACCTTGCCGGCGCGGCACGATTTGACCTCGGTGCCGGTCAGCATGATGCCCGCTTCGAGAGTGTCCTCGATCGTGTAGTCGTGGCGCGCCTTGCGATTCTGCGCGATCAATTTCGTCGGGAGTTTTTCCTGGTTGGCCATTGCGGCCCACTAACCTTGCGCGTCGTTGCTCGAGAGGATGATGCCGCGCAGGATCTCGATCGCTCGGACGCGCTGGACTCTCGGATCGTCATCGACCACCACGTCGGGCTCGATGCCTTCACCGTTGATGTTGCGGCCCTCCGGGGTGATGTACGCGCCCGTCGTCAGCTTTAGCGCGGACGAGTCGAGCAGCGGTACGACCTCCTGCACCGATCCCTTTCCGTAAGTCGTCGCGCCGACGATGATGCCCCGCTTCTGGTCTTGCAGCGCGCCGGCGACTATCTCCGACGCGCTCGCCGTGCCCTCGTTCACGAGGACGACGAGGGGCACTTCCTCGAACGCGTCGCCGGTCGCGTCGTAGGTCGCGTCATCCGAGCCACCACCTCGGTAAGTAACGATCTCGCCGTCCTCGATGAACACGCTCGCGACCTCGATCGCCTCCGAGAAGAGTCCCCCGCCGTTGTCGCGCAAGTCGAGGATGATCCCCTCGGCACCTTGCGACCGGAGGCGCTTCACCTCGGAGTGGACCTGGCGCCCGGCCCCCCTGGCGAATCCCAAGAGCCGCACGTACCCGAACTCTTCCCGGACCACCTTCGACCTGAGGTTGGGAAGCTGGAGCTGTGCTCGCTCCACCACGATGTCGAGCATCACGCCGTCGCGGTCGATCCCCAGCCGAACCTCGGTTCCGGCCCGCCCCTTGATCGCTCTCACTGCCTCGTCGAGGTTCATGTTCGTAACTGGCCGGGAGTCAACCCTCGCGATGACGTCGCCGCGCTCGAGCCCCACGGCGCGCGCCGGGCTGGAGGGAAGGACCGAGACGATCTCGAGGCGCTTGCCTTTCTGCTTGAGCCACACACCGATGCCGGAGAAGCGACCGGTGCTGAGCTCCTGAAACGACCGGTACCCATTCGGCGTGTAGAAGAGCGCGAACGGATCATCGTGTCGCTTGAGCGCTCGGATCATCCCCCTGATCGCGGCACGGGCGAGGACGTCGTCGTCGGGCCGGTCGGCCGACGTGGAGACGATCGTCTCGTATGCGTCCTGAATCACCTCGATCGCGCTGCCCTCGGCATCTGTAAGCGAGTCGATTCCCTTCTCGTCGGGCCGACCTACGAGAAGCCCGAAGGAGAACGACCCGAGCCCCACCGCGAGGGCCGCAAGCAAGGCGATCAGCGATTGGCGATTCATTATCCGTAAGGGTAGTTGAGAGATAGCCCTGTCTACAGCAAAAAGGGCACGACGCCGCTCACTGCAGGTAGGGCATGGGGTCGACGGGGCTCCCGTTGACCCGGACCTCGAAGTGCAGATGGGGGCCGGTGCAATAGCCGGTGCAGCCGACCGCGGCGATGGTCGTGCCTCGGCCCACCCGCTGACCGTCGCCGACGTAGAAGCCCGACAGGTGGTTGTAGGTCGTGGCGAGCCCGCCGCCGTGGTCGATCACCACGACGTTGCCGTAGCCGCTCATCGCCCCCACGAATGCGACCGTGCCTGAGTCCGCAGCGAAGACGGGCGCACCGTACGGGGCGCCGATGTCGATCCCGGAGTGGAAGCGCTGATCGCCGAAGATCGGATGCGTGCGGTAGCCGTAGCCGGACGTAACCGGGCCGTTGGCGGGCCACAGAAGCTGTCCCGTCCCGTGAGGGCTGCCGCTGGAGCCCCCCGCGAGAAGCGCCTCGATCTCGGCCGACTCCCGCTCGTACTGGGCGATGAGCTGCTTGAGGCGGGCCTGGCGGGACTTGACCCCGGACAGGATCGCCTCTTTCTCGGCGACCGCCCGTTCCTTTTGAGCAAGGAGCTCGGCTCGCTCTGCCCTGAGGGCCGCGACCGCATCGCGGTCGGCCTCGAGACGCAGCTTGGCGGAGGCGATCTCGTCCTTGCGGTTCTCGACCAGGTCCCGATGCGCCTCGGTCTGGTCTCTCAGGACCGAAATCGATTCGACCAGCTCGGAATCGGCGTCGAGGGCGGACTCGTAGTAGGAGTATCGGTCGACGAGCTCGGCGAAGGTTTCGGACGACAGCAGGCTGTCTGCCGCCGCCGTGGGACCGGCCATGTACGCAGCGCGGGCCCGGTCGGTGAACAGCTCGGTGCGGTGGACGAGGCGACGCTGGACCTTGAGGAGGTCTTGGTGCAGGACCGCGAGGCGCACCTGGGCCCGCTCCAGGCGGTCGGTGGTTTCGGCGATGCGGCCGTCGATCCGATCGAGCTCGACGTCGAGCTCGACCACCCGGGCCTCGGCGGCCACGCGCTGCTCGTCGAGGTCGGCGAGCGCGGCCGAAACGTCCTTCTCCCGCGCCCCGGCCCGGGCGAGGTCGCGCTGGGCCTCGGCCTTTTTGTTCTCGAGGCTGTCGAGGCGATCGTGGGGGCCGGCGGTGGCGGGGAGGGCGAGCGCGGCCAACGACAGCACCAGCACCGGAAGCACCCATGCCCGCTCCCGAAGGGCCCTCAGTCCGCGCATCTAAGCCATCCTAGTTAACTCAAGTCACAGAAACAAACAGGGTAAACAAAAGGGACGAACCCGTCCCTCCCGATAAGTTCGACCCCCCGCCCCCCGCGCTTTAGCCACGCCCACTGCGCTTTTGTGCAACATAGGGGCCGCCGGAATCCGCCCCCCCGGTTGCGCAGAGGCGCGTTGGGGCCTGGATCACACTTCCAGGAAGCGCCGCAGCGCCATGGTTGAGCCGATGAGGCCGACCAGGGTGCCGACGCCCAGCAGAATCACGAGCACGGTGACGATCTCGCCGGTCGTGAAGGCGAAGACCGGGCCGAGGAACGTCAGCGCCTGGCCGATGCGCGAGAACAGAAGGGTATTGGCCCCGAGAACGATGGCGCCGGCGACGAGCGCTCCGACGAAGGCGGCGAACAGGCCCTCGAACATGAACGGAATGCGGATGAACCAGTTCGTCGCGCCGACGAGCTTCATGATCCCGATCTCTTCACGGCGGGCGTAGATGGCGAGCCGGATCGTGTTGGCGATGAGCGCCGCGGCGGCGACCATCAGGATGATCGACATCCCGAAGGTGATCGTCCGCAGCAGCGAGTTGACCTGGAGCAGGCGCTTGATGATCTCGCCGCCGAAGCGCACCTGGTCGATGCCCGGCGCGCCTTCGATGCGAGCGGCGACCTCCTCCGTGTACTTGGCATCGGTCAGCTTGACCCTGAGCGACGCCGGCAATGCGTCCTTCGGGAGGCTCTCGTAGAACTCGGGCTGGTGCCGGTACATCTGGACGAACTCGTTGTACGCGTCCGTCTTGGTCACATAGGTGACGTTCTCGACCTCCGGATACCCGGCGACCTGCTGCGAGAGCCCCTGGATCTCGTTCTCGGTGGCGTCGTCGAGCAGATAGGCGGAGATCTCGACCTTCGCCTCCCAGTTGAGGGTCACGTTCTTGACGATCATCCCGAGGATCTGCACGCCGCCGAGCAGGAGCAGTGAGATCGCAACGGTCGAGATCGCCGCAATGGTCATCAACGGGTTCCGCTTGAGGTTGGTAACGGTCTCCGAGAGGAAGTACTTGACGCGCATCGTTAGGTCCCCACTCCATAGATCCCGCGCGACTGGTCGCGCACCACCTGTCCGTTCTCGAGCTCGATAACTCGTCTGCGCATGGAGTCGACGATCGCGTGGTCGTGCGTGGCCATAACCACGGTCGTTCCCGTGCGGTTGATTCGATCCAAGAGCCGCATGATGCCGACCGACGTCGCGGGGTCGAGGTTCCCCGTGGGCTCGTCGGCGATCAGGATGAGCGGACGATTGACGAACGCGCGCGCGATCGACACACGCTGCTGCTCACCTCCAGACAGCTCATCGGGGAAACGATCGAGCTTCTCGCCCAGCCCGACGAGCTCGAGGATCTGCGGCACCTGACGCCGGATAACTCCGTTCGGCCGGCCGATCACCTCGAGAGCAAACGCGACGTTTTCGAACACCGTCCGGTTGGGCAAGAGCTTGAAGTTCTGGAAGACGCAACCGACGTTGCGGCGCAGGTAGGGGACGCGCCAGCGCGGCAGGTTCGCGAGGTGCTTGCCCGCGACGTAGACCTCGCCGTCGGTGGGCTCCTCCTCCTTGGTCAAGAGCTTGAGAAAGGTCGACTTGCCCGAGCCCGACGGCCCCACGACGAAGACGAACTCGCCCTTTTCGATATCGACGGACACGCCGCCGAGGGCGTGCACGCCACCCTTGTAGTCTTTATCAACGTCAACGAGTTTGATCATCTTTTTCCGAAGAGCCCTCCCACCTGGTTCCTATCGGCACGAGAGCCCCGCAGTTGACCTTTCAGGTCGCGCTCGCGGCGATCCGATCGTAGTAGCGGGAGGGATGCTCCTCCCCATGGATTCTCTCGTACTCGGCCCACGCCTTGTCGTAATAGGAGATTCCGCGCCTGTGGATCTCGTCGCACACCTCTTTGGAAATTCCTGCCACACGGAGCCGCTTGGTCAGCGAGGTTAGCGAGAACTCCCTCACGTCGTAGGGGTTGATCTGCAGGTTCGGCGGGCTCTCCTCGGGCCGGATGGCGAACCTGCGGTCGGGAGCGGCGACGATGAAGCACGCCGCCTCGAGCAGCCCGAAGGTGGTCTTCGCGACGCGGTCAAGCAGGGCAGGGTCCTTTAGCCCGGCCTCCATGAGCGCCCGCACACCGAAATTGACGTGACGCGATTCGTCGCGGGCGACCGCGGTGAAGCCCGTGTAGAAGCCGGGAAGTATGCCCATCTCGCGCACGATCCCGAGCAGGTACTTCTGGCCGGTGAGCGCCAGCATCCCCTCGATGAGGAGGTGATAGACGGTGATGCCCTCGACCCATGCGCCGTAATCGGTGGGATCGCGACGCACCGCGTCGGTTGCGTCGACGAGATCGTTGTCGAAGATCTTGCGGAAGCTTTCGACGACCTCGTCTTTGAGCACGTCGAGCGCGGCCGACAACCCACCACGGATGCCGATGACCTCGTCGAAGAAGCGCGAGAAGAACACCGCGTGACGCGCCTCGTCGACCAGCTGGCTGGAAAGGAAGATTCGCGACTGCTCGTCGGGGGCGGCATGGACGAGCGGCGAGAGTGTGTCGGTCACCGCTTGCTCGCCGACGAAGAAAAGCGTGAACGACCGCTGGAGTTCGATGCGGAACCCTTCGAACACTCCCTCCATCTGAGCCCATTGGGTCGCATCCTGGGAGAAGTCGAGATCCTGAGTCGACCAGTTCTGCTTCTCCCATCGGAAATAAAGGTCGAGCGGCGTGGGCCTGGATTGGAGAAGCCAGTCCATCTGGACGTACACGTCGTCGATGTCGACACGGCCCAATTCCTTCAGTGATGCGGCTTCGACTCGGTGCGCGATTTGGGATTCTGATTGGTTCATGGCTTCAAATGATGGCATGGCGAGCCTCCCCTGTCCTCCACCTGGTGGCGCACCACTACTTGTGCCCATCTTCACCGCGCGCCGAGACTTCTGCCCGGCGCCGCAGCTCGGCCGGGATGAGCCGCGAGAGGTCACCATCGAGGACTCCCTGAACGTTACCGACCTCCACGTTGGTGCGGTGGTCCTTCACCATCTGGTAGGGCTGCAGCACGTACGACCTGATCTGTGAACCGAATCCGATCTCGCGTTTCTCGCCCCGCAGGGCATCGATCTCGGCCTGCCGCTCTTCCCTCGCTCGGGCGAGCAGACGCGACTTGAGGATACGCATCGCGACCGCCCGGTTCTGCATCTGCGATCGTTCGTTCTGGCAGGACACCACTATGCCGGTGGGGATGTGAGTGATTCGTACCGCAGAATCGGTGACGTTTACGTGCTGGCCGCCGGCCCCCGACGAGCGGTAAGTGTCGATCCGGAGATCGTCCGGGTTGATCTCGACCTCGACGTCGTCCTCCAGTTCGGGAATGACATCCACCGATGCGAAAGACGTGTGACGCCTCTTGGCCGCGTCGAACGGGGAGATGCGCACGAGCCTGTGCACTCCGCGCTCGGTCGCCAGCAGGCCATATGCGTGGCGGCCATCGACCGTGAGGGTGGCGCTCTTGAGGCCGGCCTCTTCGCCTGCGGTCGCTTCGATCAGCTCGGTCTTGAAACCGTTGTTCTCCGACCACCTCAGATACATGCGCAAGAGCATCTCGGCCCAGTCCTGGGAGTCGGTACCCCCTTCCCCCGCGTGGATCTCGACGATCGCCGGATGGTCGTCGAACTCGCCGGACAGCAGCGCCAGCACCTCGAGTGACTGCAGCTCCGATTCGAGCGCGGCGACTTCGCCGGCAGCCTCCGAGGCCGTGGATTCGTCCGATTCGGATCGGGCAAGCTCCCACAGCACGCGCGCATCCGATGCGTGCCGGTGAATGCGATCGTAGGTGTCGATGTCGTCGGAGAGCCGGGAGATCTCGGTCATCGCCTTCTTGGCGTGATCCGGATCGCCCCAGAAATCGGGTTCGGCCGAGCGCTCCTTCAGTTCGCTCAGGCGCCCGCGCTTGCGATCGACGTCAAAGGTAGTCCTTTACCTGAGCAAGCTTTTCGTCGATCGCCTTGAGACGTTCGGTGAGATCTTCCATAGCGCCTAGGAGCCTAAACGAGCGTCGCGAGGGTCTACAAGAAATTCAGATGGTGACGCGCGTGACCGTTGCATCATCCTGATTCGCGACCCAGACCGACCCCTCCCCCACCGCGACCCCGGCGGGAGCGCCCCCCACCGGGATGAGGCTCACGACCCTGCTGGAAGCGGGATCGATCCGAACGAGCTGATCGGCGTCGAACCTCGTTACCCACACCGATCCCTCGCCCACCGCCACCCCTCCCAGCGGCCCCTCGAACTTCAGCGCCTTCCCCGTGATCTCGTTCGTGTCCGGGTCCACCTCCGTCAGTTCTCCGTCGAAGTCGGCAACCCAGACCGAGTCGTCCCCGACGGCGACCGAGGTCGGGCTGACCCCGACCTCGATTCGCGCCATGACGTCGCCCGTCGTGGGATCGATCCGAAAAAGGAGATCCTCGACCACGTCGGTGACCCACACGCTGCCGAAGCCGGTGGCAACGGCCGACGGGAAAGACGATCCCGTGATCAGCGGCGGGCTCGTCTCGCCCGAGTCGAGATCGATTCGCCCCACGATTCCTTCGTTGAGGACGGCGACCCAGACCCGCCCGAATCCGACCGCGACTTGTTGTGGAATGTCGCCGACATCGATGAGGTCCACCACCTCGTGATTCTCAGGGTCGATCCGCACGACCTGCGAGCCCTGAACCGCGCCGACCCACACCGAGCCTCCTCCAACCGCCACGCCACCGGCGGTCGTACCAAGTAACACCGGCTCGCCCTCCACCCGGTTCGAAGAGGGATTGATCTCCGTGACCCCGACCTCCCCCGGGCCGCTCACCCACACCGACCCTTCTCCGACCGCGATCTCCTGCGGGTTGGTGCCGACCTCAATCGTCGTGATCTCCGGCGGACGCTCGTCGTCCATCCACACGAGCACTCCGGCCGCGACCGCGAGTCCGGCGAGCGGGATCGCGATGATCGCAACGCGCCGGCCCATGCTCGACCACCATTTCATCCGTTTCATCTCTCGACCACGGCGCAAGCGTAGTGGGACACGCGCGCGTAAGAGGGGGCGGCCCCCCGGCCCGCCCCCTCTTCCTTAGTGACTTGGTCCTTACTTGCGGCTGATCCGAAGAAGCCCGCTGCCGGCAAGCATGAGCCCGAGTCCCAGCAGGATGCCGCTTAGAGCTGCCCCGGTGACGGGAAGAATGCCTTCGGCCTTCGGCTGTGCCTGGGCCTCGGCGGCCACCTCCGGTGCGGCCTCTCGGGTGATCCGGCCGCCGAGCACCTCTTGCTCTTCCTCGACTGCCGCGGGCCTCTCGAAACGCTTACCGAGCGATGGGCGCTGGAAGATGATCTCGCCGAGCACAACGTCCACCTCCTCGGCGACGCCCACCAGCTGCTGGCCGGGCCTTTCGCCCTGACGGCCGAGGCAAAGCCCTTCGTTATCGTCCTCGAAGTCGTCGTCGTTGCCGCAGCCGTTGTTCCCGTCCTGATCGAGCTGATCGACTCCGCCATCGCCTCCGGGCTGGTCGACGCACTCACCCTCGCCGCTGCCCGGGCAACTGTTGCGTTCCGGCCCCCGGCCGTCATTGTCGGGATTGGACTGAGTTCTTCCCTGGTTGCCTGAGCCGCCCGGCTCGTCGTGCTTGTCCTTCCCCGAGGGGTGCTTGTTGTCGGAGTCCCCCTCCGGATCGGGACTGTTCGGAACCCCGTCGTTGTCGTTGTCCTCGGTCGTCTCCGACGATCCGTTCGACTTGCCGCGCTCGTGACCGTCCTTGTGGTGCGCCCCGACCGGAGTTACCAATGCGACCGCCAGCGATATGACCGTCGCAACCGCGATGACGAATGCCGAAAACGAGACTTTCCTCGTCATGACTTCCTCCTTCACGTCCGCCGCCTATCCGTCTGCCCCCACGTCAGAACGTCATC
>JBOGXF010000209.1:0-30417 GCA_050694275.1 Actinomycetota bacterium
CTGCGCCTTCGCGCCCGACGCCGTCCGCTACCTTAAGAAGAAGGGTTACAAGGCACGGCCGCTCGAAGAGGGGCTCTCCGACTGGGCATCGGCGGGTCTTCCCGTGGAGCGAGATTCGAGCCCGGCCGAACCTGCTGGGTCGGACTACTAGATAAAGAGTTGGACGTCCGCGTCCCCGGCGAAGTCCAAAAATGTGGGGGCGCCGGCGAACTCGACCCCCTCGATGACGTCGTCGGGATCCACCGCCATGACGGCAAGGGTCGTGTTGCACGCGAACAAGCGAACGTCGAGCTCCCGAGCGATATCGATCAACTCGGAGATCGGCGCGAGCTTGGCCTTTGTTAGCCAGCCCTTCATCATCCGAGTGGCAGCCACCTTCATGCCCGGGAGGGCACCAATGAGCGTGGGCACTCGCACGGGTATCCCTTTTATCGGCGGGGGCATCGCCGGGTTACCCACGGGACTCACCGACAGCTTGGGCAACCGCTTCTTGTGCACGACGTCGAGCCCATAGAACGTGAAGAAGATGCCCACCTCCCATCCCATGCTGGCGGCAGTCGTCGCGAGCACGAGCGGGGGGTAGGCCTGATCGAGCGTTCCCTTGGACAGGATCAATGCAAGGCGCTTGGGCCTCTGCGCCCCTTGGTTCGCGGGGTCTTCCGCCGAGGAGAGCGTGACCGGATCGGCGCTCACCTCTTTCGCCTCACCCAGTACTTGAACACGGGCTCCTCCAGAGTTGAATCGCACAGCTCGTGCCCGGTGTTCTTGCACCACGCGGCCATGTTCTGAGTGGATCCGGGATCGTCCGTCCACAGCTCGATGATGTCTTCGATTCCGACGCGCTTGATTGCCTGGCCGAGCCGAATGGTCGGCATCGGACAAACCAGCCCGGTTGCGTCCACCCTTTCTGCGACCTGGTGGGCCATGGCGCCCCCCTTTCTCTTCGAACGCTCATTGTCCGGGACACGCGGGGCACTTGTCAAGTAATATCTTGAATAGTATAGGAATGCCCCGTCAGTTCGGGATCTCGGTGCCCACTCCCCGTCGCCGAGCGGCCTCGAGAACCAGTGACGCCGCGGCCGCGTCCTGCGCGGCTACGCCCACGGACTTGTAGAGGGTGATCTGATCTGCCGAGGTTCGACCGGGTTTGCTACCGCCCACTAGCTCCCCAATCTCGGCGTGGACGTGGTCGGCGGTGATGAGACCGTCCCGTATGGGCCACAGGAGATCATTGGTGCCGGAGGGGGGTGGCGCCAATGCGGATGCGCGCGACTCAACGACGACGAGCGCGTCCGCGACTGTGTCCGCGTCGACCTCACGGCCCTCGGTGTTGTATCCGACCGAGTTGATGTGAACGCCGTGGGCCAGCCATTCACGCCGCACGACCGGATCGGGAGAATGGGTGGTCGCGCACACTATGTCGGCGCCGTCCAGCGCGGACGCGTAGTCATCCGCCGGCTCGACCTTGAGGTCGAGTTGCGCGGCAAGGTCGAGAGCGAGGCGCTCGGCCTTCTCCGCGCTCCGTCCCGCGATCCTCAGGGTGTCGATCGGACGCACCCTCGGGATGGCGCGCGCGTGGGAACGTGCCTGGACCCCGGTCCCAAGCACGGCAAGCACCGTCGCGTCCGCACGCGCCAACAATCTCGTGGCGAGCGCGGAGCCGGCAGCGGTCCGCGCCGCGGTGACGAACTCCCCGTCCATCACAGCGATCGGCGTTCCATCGCTGGGATCGAAGCAAGCGATCATCGCCTGATGCGTCGGGCGGTCCCGGTTATGCGGAAAGAGCGACACCAGCTTCGCAGCTAACGCCTCACTCGACGGCACGAAGGCCGGCATCGCGGCGAGAAACCCGTCATGGTCGGCTACCTCTGCCGAGATTCGATTCGGGATCGAGGCGATCCCAGCGCTCAGATCGGCCATCGCGCCCGACAGCGCGTCGACCAGGCGGTCGATATCGAGCAATTCCTCAACTTCGGCGCGCGTCAGTACGAGCAAGGTGCGCTCAGTCTATTGGTGCGCCGCACAGCGGCCGAGGTCCAGAGCACCAGGCTTCCTCCCCGGCCCGCCGTCACAATGGACGTTCAGGAAGGCCACCGGCCCTCGGCGCCGAATAGACTTGTGATGATGGCACTCGAACTGCGGCCGGCAACTCGGGTCGCCGCGTTCATCGTCATGATCGGATTGCTTCATATGCCGTCGGCGTGGGGACGGTCTCCGGGGCCCGCGGCCCAGGAGCGACACGGCTGCGCGAACAACACCATCCCGATCTTTTCGCTCGACGTGAAGGCAAAGCCGGAATCGAAGACCTACCGCATCGGCGAGAACGCGCTGATCGACGTCACGGTCAAGCGACCCGCCGACCACAACCCTGTCGATCCGTCGCTGCCGTGGCTTCCGCCGCCGAGGAAGGATCCCGCGCCCGATGTCATCGTCGGAGTCAGCCTGTCGGTTGGAGAATTCTCCTTCTTCACCGGCGGCGGCATCACCGGCGAGAACGGGAAGACCAGGGTCAAGATCAAGATCAGGTCGTATTCCGAGACGGGACCGGCGTCCCTGTCCGTGTTTGCCTTCAAGACCGCGTTCGAAGACCCAGCCCAGTGCTTCATCCTCCAGGAGCAGGGCTTCTATCAAGAGCGCAACGCCCTAACCGTCAAAAAGTAGCTGCCAGGCGCCCTCTCGCCGTTGTCAAGGGAGGGAGACGACCGTAAACATGGCCTCCATCTGATAGGTCGCTCCTGAGCGCTCTGCTTCAATCTCCTCGTACCATCGAACGGGCAGGGCGAGGTTCGGCGAATACCACCACCGCTGAAAGCGACGCCCGCGCTCGCTGCCGGTCATGTCGATGGCGATCTCGATCACGAACGTCTGGGTTGTGCGGCCCGCCACGGTCAGCTTCTCCTTGCGCAGAACTTTCGCCTGGTAATGCTCGGTTCGGCCTTCGTCTCCTCCTTCTCCCGACCACCGGGCGCCGACCCTCAGTGGCAGTTGCACTTTGTTCTGCGGGGGCGAGAACTCCGTTTCGGAGGTCTGTGCTACTCCCCCGCAGGTGACCTCGGCTCCCTCGAAGTCCAGAAGGACACCGTCGTTGGTGTACCTGTAGATGTGTCGCTCCTTGTGCTGATCGGAGAATTCGTGGTCGAAGTCAAAGGATGTTGGGCTTTCCCCCTTCGCCTTCTTGACGATCAGGGTCGAGCTGTGGGGGAAGTCGCGTTGACAAAACGACAGCGGGCCGAATTCGACCTTCTCGTGGCCGTCGATGCGCACGCGATAAGAACCGACCTCCGGCAGCGCCAGCGAACGAACGGCGCGGTTTTCGCCGGCCGCGTTCCTTTCGCTCGTCGCGGCGGAAGCCTGACGGAGAGAATCGTTGGACCTACTTTCTTTATTGATGGGCCTCGAGGCGCCGCGTTGCTTGCGGTCGGCTCGCTCCCGAGGAGTGGGAGAGGCATGGTTCTGGGTCGAGGATTCTCCTGCCGCGCCCTCTTGACCGAAACTGGCACCGCCCCGAGAGAAGCGGGTGGGCCCGCTCCGGGTTATCGCCCCGTAGACCAAGAAGGTGGTGATGAGGACGAGCCCGGCCAGGAGTGCTACCGACCAGCGGGGCCTCCGGATGCGGATCAACCGTCGCCTCGCGATCGGTACAGGTTGTGAAAGGTGTCCATGGATCACCATCCCGGGCGCCGGGCCCCATTAACACTAAGAATACCGTGCAAATAGGTCGATTCATCCATGGCCCACCCGCGCGCTGTCGGGGCGGGGCGCGCGCGGCCCGTCGGTCTAGAGACGAGTCGGGCTCACAGCCCCTTCACCTCGAGGACCAGGAGACCCTGGTACATGTCGCTCGCGTAGAGCCGGCCGCGGTGCCACGCAACCGCATAGGTGGCCGAGGGATCGGCCCGGTAGAAGGCGACCTCTTCGGGAGTCGCGGGGTTGCTGAAATCGATCACGCTCACGCCCCCGGTGAACCACGGCACCGCCAGGTTGTGGGTGCCGGGCTGCCACGCGATCAGGTGCGCGAGACACCACGACGACACCCAACCAACATAGTTGCCGACACCCACCGCGTCCCCACCGCGCGGTGGGGCGAAGCTTCCGAGCGGGATCGGGACCGCGGGGTCACTTATGTCGTAGACCCACACGCGGCCGAAGACAGATTGTCCCGACCTGCATTCGTGGGCGGCGAAAGCCTCATCGTCGATGGCGAGCATCTTCCCGTCGGAGCTCGCGACCGCGTAGTGGTGAAACTCGATCGCGGGGTTGACGATGTGGCCAATGATCTCAGGTGCGATGGGATCCGCGACGTCCCAAATCTGCGTCTCTCCCAGCCCAGAGCAAAACGCGAGCTTTTTATCCTTGGTGAAGAAGAACGAGAGGTCGTGGCACCCCGCCTCGTTCGGCTTGAACGTCGCCGCGATCTTGGGTCTCCGGGGATTGGAGATGTCGGCGATGTACTCGATAGCCGCGCCGTTGCGCAGGCCCCCGGGAGACACGTACACGTAGTCGCCGCCGGGATAGGGCTGGATGGTATGTGCGTTCGCCCCGCCGGGCAGATGAAGGTTCCCGACGATCTTGGGTCTCTTCGGGCTGGTGACGTCGATGAGAAGAAAACCGGTTCCGCCGAGCCCACACAGGTTCGTCTGATATCCCATCGCCAAGAGACCGGGCTTGACGACCTCGACGTCGTTGTCGTTGCCGGGACAGTGCAGAAAGCCAACCTCCTTCGGCATCCTCCCGGAGACGTCGAAGACATGCATGCCGCCTTTCGTACGCGTCTCGGCGCTCTCGGAGCGTCGCGTGATGCCGTCGAGCTCGCCGGTGAAAACGAGATCTCCCTGCGCGGCGACCTCGGTGCTGCCCTCGTAGGCGAATTGCTTGATGAGCCTGACGTTTCTGCTCTTGTCGGCCTGGGTGAGTGCCGCCCCGGCCGGGGCGAGGGCGAGCGCGGCCAGCGGAAGGATGATGCCGATCAGCTTCAAAGCTTTCACTCTTCGATGCCCGTCCCCTTGGCGCCGCTTAACCACGTATTTGACAGAAGGTGGCGTCGATCCTTCTCATCCGGTCGTTTCCAGGCCCGCACCGCCTCCCCCGGACATCGAGGGCTGCATAGACTGAGTGCTATGAGCCCGTCGTTCAAGGCAGCCGTCGAATCGCGTGATCTCCAGGCCATCGTCGGAACCCTCGCGCCGGACGTCGTCTTCCGGAGCCCCGCGGTCTACAAGCCATACAAGGGTCGCGACGCGGTCGGCGCGCTGCTTGCGGCGGTCTCCACCGTCTTCGAGGACTTTCGGTACACGACTCAGATCGACGACGGCGAGCGCGAGGTTCTGATCTTCGAGGCTCGGGTGGGAGACCGGGAGGTGCAGGGTGCCGACATCCTCCGGTTCGGGGACGAGGGACTCGTCGCAGAGCTGACGGTCATGATCCGCCCCATGTCCGGCTTGCTCGCGTTGGCCGACGCGATGCAGGAAAGGCTCTCGGCCGGGTCGTTCTAAACCGTGCGCAGCGTAACGGTGAAGCCGAGCGACGCCGCGTCCTGCAGGAGACCCTCGAGCGACACGCCGCCGGCTCCCGAGCACGAGGTTCCTATGCACAAGACGGTCACGATCCCCAGCGCCTTGTTGTCGTCGGTGACGTCGGCCGCGGGACCGCCCGAGTCTCCCGGGCTGACCGGGCCCAGCGCGCTCCAGTCCGTCGCATCGTGGTGATGAAGAATTCCGACCCGTTCCTCCTGCGTCAGGGTCGTCGCATGGAACCCGACGCCGTTGCCGGAGAACTGCACCGTGTCGCCGAAGTTCGTGGTCTCCGTGGTCGACGTTCCGGAGGGGATCTGCGGGTGGCCCTTCATGGCCGGGTCGACGAGATCGAGGTTCTCGTCGGACACTCGGATCAATGAGTAGTCGAGGTTCGGAGAGATCAACGCGACCTCGCCGATGGCGAAAAGCGGATCACCGAACGTTGCCGACTGCAGCGTGATCTGCTCGCCCACGCGTTCCACGCAGTGCCCGGCCGTGCCGATGTAGACGTCGCCCGCAAGCTCGCCCGCGCCGTCGTAGACCCAGTTGAGGGTGCATTGCCCGCCGCTCTCATTGATGATCGACGCGCCCGGCTGGATGGCCGCAGTCTGCGCGACGGCAGGAACCGGAGAAACGACTGCGAGAAGCGCGATCGCGCTTACGAGAGCAGTTGCGAACCGCGCACGCGGGAATGTCGGGAATCGCCCTGGAGATCTCCGCATCAATCCTCCTTCGCTCGCCGCTGTGAGGGTGCAGTCACCTTAATCCACCGCAAGCGCGGCCCTTCCCCGGCGCCGGATGCCAAGCGGAACCTGGATCCGAGCGTGTGGTTACCGAGCCATCGGAAGCTTCAGGCGGAGTGACCGTAGGCGTCGCCGGGGATATCTCTCGTCTGTTTGACGGCAAGGAAGGCTGCTCTGCGCACCTTCCCGTCTTCCAGGGCCTCTCTGGCGTTTTCGATCGAGCCTGTCGCTCCCGAGATGTCGAGAGCTCGCGCGAGATACGACATGATCTCTCTCAATTCGCGTTCCCAAACGAGCAGACGCATACGCGGCACGATAGCGACGGCAGGTTACGCATGGGTGACGGATGCGTGAAGATCCCGTTACGCCGCGTCGGGTGGGCAGTGATGTGGAAAACGCTTAGGCTCGGCCCCGATCCACGCGCAGCAAGAGAGGAGAGGCTCGTGGCGACGACCAGACACTTCCGTACCTGCCCCCTGTGTGAGGCGACCTGCGGCCTCGAGATCGCCATGGAAGACGGTCTCGTCAAGAGCGTGCGCGGCGATCGCGATGACGTCTTTTCGCACGGTTTCATCTGCCCCAAGGGCACCGCGGTCAAGCATCTCCACGAGGATCCCGACCAGCTCAAGTCGCCGATGGTCCGCGACGGCGAGCGATGGCGCGAGGCCGACTGGGACGAGGCTTTCGCCGTGGTCGAGCGCGGCCTCGCGCCCGTGATCGAGCGGAACGGGCGTGACGCAGTTGCCATGTACATCGGAAACCCCTCGGTGCACAGCCTCTCGGCGACCGTCCTAGTTCCGGCACTCGTCAAGGCTCTCGGAACGAAGAACTTCTACTCTGCCGCGACCGTCGACCAGATGCCGAAGCACGTTTCGTGCGGGCTCATGTTCGGCAACCCCACGCTCATTCCGGTCCCCGACCTCGATCGCACGCACTACCTCTTGGTGATCGGAGCGAATCCATGGGTCTCGAACGGAAGCCTCGCGACCGCGCCCGACTTCCGCGGCCGGCTCGAGGCGATCAGCCGACGGGGCGGCAAGGTCGTGGTCGTCGATCCGCGTCGCACGGAGACCGCCGCCGGGGCCGACGAGCACGTCCCCATCCGACCCGGCACCGACGCTCTGCTCCTCCTCGCGATCGCACAGTCACTCTTCGCCGAGGGCCGCGTGACCCTCGGCGAACTCGAGCCGCACGCGGCCGGTCTCGACGAGGTCGCCGCGCTGGTCGAGCCGTTCACGCCCGACGCGGTCGCCTCACACACGGGCATCATGCCCGAGACGATCCGCCGGCTCGCGCGCGAGCTCGCCGACGCGCCGTCGGCCGGCGTCTACGACCGGGTCGGCGCGCACCAGCAGGAGTTCGGCACGCTCACGTCCTGGGCGAGCGACGTGCTGACCGCGATCACCGGCAACTTCGACCGTCCGGGCGGCAAGATGTTCCCCTCCCCCGCGCACGGCAAGCCCGATCCCGACGCTCCGGAGAGGCGGGGCTGGCGAATGGGACGCTTCCACAGCCGCGTGAAGGAATATCCGGAGGCCTTCGGGCAACTCCCGGCCGCGACCCTCGCCGACGAGATCGAGACGCCGGGCGAGGGACAGGTTCGCGCGCTCATCACGATCGCGGGCAACCCGGTGCTGTCCACTCCCAACGGTCGTCGGCTCGCGGGCGCGATCTCATCGCTCGACTTCGTGGTGGCCGTCGACCCGTACATCAACGAGACGACGCGGTTTGCGCACGTGATCCTGCCGCCGCCGTCGATCCTTGCCCGGCACCATTACGACTTCGCGTTCTACGGGCTCTCGGTACGAAACGTCGCCAACTACAGCCCACCGTCGGTGGATGCCGAGGGCCCGGACGAATGGGAGATCCTGTCGCGCATCGCTCTGATCGCCTTCGGCCAGAGCGCGTCGGCCGACCCCGCCGTGGTTCCGGGCATGGCGCTGGGACAGCTCGTCCAGCGAGCAGTGGAGCCGGGCGGGCCCTTGGCGGGTCGCGACCCGGCCGATGTGTTGGGCGCGCTCGCGGGGCGCGGCCCGGTCGAGCAGATCCTCGACCTCCGCCTGCGTCTCGGTCCCTACGGGGACCGCTTGGGCGAGCGGCCCGACGGGCTCTCGCTTGCGGTTCTCGAGGCCAACCCCCACGGCGTGGATCTCGGCCCGCTCGAGCCGCGCCTGCCCAACGCGCTCCGGACCGCCTCGGGCAAGGTGGAGCTCGCGCCGCCGGAGATCGTCGCCGACGTGCCGCGCCTACAGCGCGCGCTGGGCAGTTCGGCAAACGGCCTCGTCTTGATCGGGCGGCGCCAACTGAGATCGAACAACTCCTGGATGCACAACGTCCCGACCATGGTTCGTGGGAGCAACCGCTGCACTCTGCTGATGCATCCCGAGGACGCCGCGCGTCTTGGCCTGTCGGAAGGAGACGTGGCACGGGTTAGGTCGCGTGCCGGCGAGGTCGACGCGCCGGTCGACATCACCGACGAGATGCTGCCCGGCGTCGTTAGCCTCCCGCACGGTTGGGGCCACGGCGTGCCGGGCGTGCGTCTCTCGGTGGCGGGCGCCAATGCCGGCGTGTCTTCCAACGACCTGAGCGACGAGGAGATAGTCGACCCGCTATCGGGCAACGCGGTGCTCAATGCGATCCCCGTGACGGTCGAGCCGGTGATGAGCACCTTGCCGTGGAAGCAGACCGCAGCGACGCAGCGATCATAGGTGGAGGGGTAATTGGCCTGTCCGTAGCGCGAGAGCTTCGACGGGCGGGCGTCGAGCGCGTCTGCGTCATCGAGAAGGAAGCTGCTCTCGGCCGGGGATCGTCGACCCGCGCCAACGGCGGCATACGCGCGCAGTTCACTACGGAGATCAACATCACGTTCTCTCTGTATTCGATCGGAGAGATAGAACGGTTGCGGGACGCCTTCGACGAAGAGCTTTCGTTCCATCAGACCGGGTATCTGCTCTTCACCGGCGAACCGGAGCGGGCCGAGGGCCTGGAACGGGGAGCCGAGCTGCAACGGTCGCTCGGAGTCGAGACCGAATGGCTCTCTGCCGAGGAGGTCGTCGCGCGCGCCCCCTTCGTGCGTGGCGAGGGCCTGCTCGCAGGCACGTACCACGCGCGCGACGGCTACCTCGATCCGCACGGCTTGGTCGCGGTCCTCGAGCGCCTGGTCAGAAGACTCGGTGTCGAGATACGCACGGGAAGCGAGGTCGCGTCAATCGAACGGACGGGCCGAGACTTCGAGCTGACCATCGGGGAGGAACGCCAACGAGCGACGTGGGTGGTGAACGCCGCGGGAGCCCACGCGCGGGCGGTCGCCTCCCTGCTGCACGTCGACGTCCCGGTGGAGCCGGTGCGCAGGAATCTCGCTTACGTGCACGACACGGACGCTCCAAAGACGCCGGTGCCGATGTGTGTCGACCTCGATACGGGGGTGCTCGTGCGCCGGGAGGGTCCCGACGGGTTCGTCATCGCCTACTCCGATCCCAACGATGCGCCGGGATGGGAGACGACGGTGGACCCACGTTTCCTTCCGGCGGTGGCCTCACGGATCGGCAACCGCTTTCCGCATCTCGAAGGCAAGCGAATCCATCCGAGGCATTGCTGGGCAGGGCTGTACCCGGAGACTCCGGACGGTCACGCGATCGTCGGCGAAGCTCCGTCGGTCCCCGGCTTCATCCAGTGCGTGGGCTTCGGGGGCCACGGGCTGATGCACTCCCCCGCCGCGGGCAAGGCAGTGGCCGAGCTCATCACGAACGGCAGGTGTGAAAGCTTCGACCTTCGTCCCTTAAGGCCCTCTCGCTTCGAGGAAGGAGACCTCGTCGTAGAGACGGCCGTTCTCTGACCCCTTCAGCTACCGTCCTTCTTTCCGGCTCGCCGAGCGGCTCTATTCGGCCAATCTCTCTCCGAGCGCCAGAAGGTTTCCCTCGCTGTCTTTGAACCAGGCTCCCTTCTCGCCCGCGATCTCAGCGATCCCGTTCACGGTCTTGAAGCCGGGCATGTCGTACTCCTCGAACACGACGCCGTTCTCGCGCAGCTCCGCAACCGCGGCCTCGAGATCGTCGACGTCCCATCCGAGCTGGGTGTGCGTGCCGGAGGGCTCGCCGGAGGACTGGAACAGCAGGAACGCACCTTTTCCGCACCGGTAGCGCAGTCCCTCGGGGCGCTCCTCCTCCGGCTTCAGCCCCAGCTTTTCTGCGTAGAACGATCTGGCGCGCTCCAGGTCTTGTGCCGGGATCGTCGCGTAAACATCGGCTCTGTCGAGCATGAACTTCCTCCTCTCCTGCCGCCGGGGTCTATCTAAGTCGACGGACGAGGCCAGGGCAAGGGGGAATTAATTCGGGGAGCCGCTCTGGGCGAGCGTCACAGCACGTCTCGCCGGCGAAAGACGATCGTGGACAGGAGCAGGAACCCAGTCATGTAGGCGCTCAGCACGAGCATCGCCTGGCCGCCGTCGACGAACGGTCCGAAGAACCCGCCGGGACCGTTGTCCGCGAGCCCCTCGATGGGCACGCCGAGGGTCACGACCAGCGAGTACGCGTTGGCCCGCAGGAGGAAATCCACGACTGGATCGAGCCAGCTCACTTCGCCGGCGAGCGCGCTGAAGAGCCCCTCGATGACGAACGTGTAGAGGATGCCGAGCCCGATTGCGAGCGAGGTTCCGCGCGACAGCACCGCAAGCAGGACACCCAACGCGGCCCAGGTCGCAAGGACGAACCATCCCGCGGCAGATGCTTGGATGAGCTCCCACGCCGACGGCCAATCGACCGCCGCGTTCTCTGCTCCGGCGATGAGGTAGCTCGCTCCAGCGCCGACGATGAAGAGGACCAAGACGAAGGGCACGAGCCAGGCCGCGATCGCAGCCACCTTGGCCAACAACAATCGGACCCGCCCGGAACGCTGGGTCAGCAGCGTCTTAATGGTGTCCCATCCGTAGTCACTGCCGAGCGCCAGAACGCCCAGCATCAGCGCGAACACCCCGCCGAAGAATGGAAACCCACCGAGGAGGGTCTCCGTGAGGCTCTCCGGCAGTAGCGCCGACAGAGATGCTTGCCTCGGTCCGTCGGCGTCGCCCCTGTATGTGAGGTAGGGCAACAGGTACGAGAACATCATCCCCAGCAGCACCCAGATCCCCATGAGGATCCAGGTGCTCGTTCGCTTTCGTAGAACGAGGAACTGCGCGGCGATACTTCCCATCACTCCTCCTCCTCTTGACCGGTCAGCTCGAGGAAGACCTCCTCCAGAGAGGCTCGATCGGGAGTCAGCTCCGACACGGCCACCCCGGCGTTCACGAGCATGTGGTTGATCACAGGCGCTGAGGCAAGGTCCGTCGCGACTCTCAGAGCCCCGTCCACCGTTACCACGGCCTCGACCCCCGAGAACTCTTCGACGAGGCGGCGCGCTTTCTCCAATGGGCTGACTACAACTCGAAGGAGGTTTTCTCCCCGAAGCTGATCCACCGTTCCTTCTTTGACGAGCGCACCCTTGCTGATGACGCCCGCCCGATCGCAGACCTGCTCGACCTCCGGCATCAGGTGGCTCGACAAGAGCACGGTGCGTCGGCCCCGGCCGAGCCTGCGGATGAAGCTCCGCATCTCGGCCATCCCTCGCGGGTCGAGCCCATTGGTCGGTTCGTCGAGGATCAGGAGCTCGGGATCTTTCAGCAGCGCGGCTGCGACTCCGAGGCGCTGTTTCATCCCCTGCGAGTAGGCGGCGAAGCGGTCCTTGGCGCGATCGGCGAGTTCGACCTCGTCGAGAACCGCATCGATACGCTGCCTCGGTGCGCCGGAGTGATGTGCGAGCACTCGCAGGTTGTCTCTGCCGGAGAGGCTCGGGTAGAAGCCCGGCGCCTCGACGAGCGCTCCGATGCGGGCGATGCTCTCGGCCGATCCCGGTGGTCCGCCGAGAACCGACGCCCCCCCAGCCGTCGGCCGCGCCAGCCCCAGCAGCATTCGCAAGGTCGTCGTCTTGCCGGCACCGTTTGGGCCGAGGAACCCGTAGACCTCTCCGCGGCGAACCCGCAAGCTCAAGCGATCCACTGCGACGATCTCGCCGTAGTTCTTGGAGAGATCGTGAGTCTCGATCACAAAGTCGCTCATCGTTCTTCCTTAAGGACACCTAGGCGCTCTCGGTATTCATCCACCGTGATCTCTCCGCGCGCGTAGCGCTCTGCGAGCACGTCCTCCGCGGAGTGACCCTGATGCCACCGGGGGCCGCGACGGAACCGGAACACCGCGAAGATCACCGCTCCCCAAAGAAGCACCCAGAAGAGCGGGAAGATGGGCCACCATGCACCCGCGCCCCAGCCGGCGCCGTGTGCAAGCACGTCCGTCGCCGTAGCTATCACTGCCATCCACCTCCTTTGTCGAGTCGGCCGGCTAGTCCCGGCCGCCGTTGCTCAGTAGGTCCATGGTCGTGAATAAAGGGCGTAGCGTCGTCGCCTAAGGGGATGCTCTTCAGCTACCGTTTGGGGCGCAGGGCCGTGTTTCTCACGTACCGCGGGCGCGGTAGCGAGGGTAGGGGGCCCGAAAGGGCTCAGTCGAGCCAGCCCGGACGGGCGAGGCCGGACTCGTACGCGAAGACGACGAGCTGCGCCCGGTCCCGAGCCCCCAGCTTCACCATCGCCCGGCTGACGTGAGTCTTGGCGGTGGCCGGGCTCACGACGAGCCGTCCGGCGATCTCCTCGTTGGAAAGTCCCGCCGCGACCAGCTTCATGACCTCACGCTCTCGCTCCGTGAGCACATCGAGGGCGGGCGTCGAGGTTGGTTCCTTGGCGCGTTCGGCGAACTCCGCCACCAAACGTTTGGTCACACCGGGGGACAACAGGGCGTCGCCTGCGGCCACAACGCGCACCGCGTGAACCAGCTCGGCCGGCTCGGTGCTCTTGACCAGAAAGCCGCTGGCTCCGACCCGCAGCGCTTCGAATACGTACTCGTCGAGGTCGAAGGTCGTGAGGATGATGACGCGCACTTCGTCCAAGTCGGTGTCGGCGGCGATCGCGCGAGTGGCTTCGAGCCCATCCATCCCGGGCATGCGGATGTCCATGAGCACGACGTCTGGTTTCTGCCGGCGCGCCAGCTCGAGCGCCTCCTCGCCGTCTTCCGCCTCGGCAAGGACCTCGATGTCCTCCTGGGCGTCGAGAAGCGCCCGGAACCCTGCGCGCACCAACGCCTGATCGTCGGCAAGCAGCACTCGGATCACGTGGGCTTCTCCGATTCGTCGTCTCGTAGCGGCAACCGAGCCCTTACGCGAAAACCGCCTTCGGGACGAGGTCCAGCTTCGAAGTCTCCGGCGAGTGCGATCGCGCGCTCGCGCATCCCGGAGATCCCCCGGCCCCCGGATGACGTTTCGGCTCCCGGCCCGCTGCCGTCGTCGTCGATCTGAACGGTCAGGTCGTGCTCCCCGTAGCCGATCCGGATCGTGGCGTTCGCATCTCCTGCATGGCCAGCATGGCGAGTCACGTTGGTAAGAGCCTCCTGAACGATTCGAAACGCGGCCAGGTCGATTCCCCGCGGCAGAGGACGCGGGCGGCCCTCGATCTCCGTTGTCACCCGCAGCCCAGCGGCCTCGGTCTTGGCAACGAGGTCGTCCAGCCGGGCGAGTCCGGACGTCGGAATGCGCGGCGGGGACTCGTGGCCTTGACGAAGTATCTCCAGAACGGACTGCAACTCTCCCAGGGCCTCGACGCTCGCCTGCTTGATAGCCGTCAACGCACTCCGCGCCTCATCGGGGAGGTCCTCCCCTAGATGCAGAGCCACACCCGACTGGACGTTGATGAGCGAGATGTTGTGCGCGAGCACGTCGTGTAGCTCGCGCGCGATGCGAAGCCGCTCCTCGCTGGCGCGACGCTTCGCCTCTTCCGCGCGAGTGCGCGCCAGGTCAAGGGCGCGCTCACGTCTCGAACGAGCGATCTCAGAGACGGTGAAAAGGACGAGCAGCCACGCTCCCAGACCGAGGGCTTGGGCCCAACTGGGTGCCGGTTCCGTGCCTACGAGGTACGGCAGCCAGAGAAATGAGGCGTATCCCACGACCAGCGACGTGATCGCCGCGAGACGGTGCCCGGATATGACCGCCGTCACAAAGGCGACGATCAACGCGAGGAAGATCGGACCCCGTGGATATTCCAGGAGCAAGTAGCCGAGCGTGGTGACGAGCACGAACCACAGCACTGCGACCGGATGGCGACGCCGAAGCGTCAGTGAAGCAGGCCCCAGAGCCAGGAAGAGAAGACCCAGGACGTCGAGATCCACACGCTCGGTCTGGCGATGGGATGCGAAATAGGTCCCGACGATCTGGATAACGCCTACACCGAGCGGGAGCAGGTAATTAGATCCGATGAGCCACGGAGCCTTTTCCGATCGCCGCGGGATCTCGTCTATTGCCATGCTCCAACCGTAGATCGCGACCACCCTCGTGTCGTCGCCCCGCAGAAGCACCCTCGACTACTCCGCCGGGAGTACAAGGAGACTGGGGGCTGCTTCCTCCAAGCAGCGCGAGATTCGATCTTGTGCTCAAGCAAGAGCACCCAAAGAGCCTTCTCTCGTGTGACGACGATCGCCCGACTGATCCCTAGCGTGATCGATGACAGTACTGACCGTCTAAGGGAGGAACGGCGATGGCTCTTTCTGGACAGATTCTCGACAACCCCATCAGCGGTGAGCGGTTCACATTCGTAAAGACCGCAGCGGACACCGACGGCGAATTGCTTGTGGTCGATCTTGAGCTGTCCCCGGACGGTCACGTGCCCGGGGCGCATGTCCATCCCCTGCAGGAAGAACTTTTCGAAGTGACGCAAGGGACCATGAAGTTTCGGAAGGGACTCAGGACCATAACGGCACGCGCCGGAGACAAGGTGGTGGTGCCGAGAGGAACGGTGCATCGATTCAAGAACGCAGGTCACTCGCCGGTCCGGGTGCGTGTCGAGGTGCGACCGGCTCTGCGAATGGAAGAGCTGTTCGAAACCGCGGTCGGGCTCGCGCGAGAGGGACGAACGACCACCAACGGCATGCCGTATCCGCTCGACCTGGCCCTCTTCATGCGCGAGTTCGAAGCCGAGGTCAGGGCGCCGTTTGCACCTGCTCCCCTGGTGCGGATGGTCATGGCTCCGCTGGCGTGGCTGGCTCGGCGGCGCGGCCTGGACTCCCGCTACCAGAAGCCAACGCGGCGCGCGCCTCAATCAAGGCGTGACTCGAGGCGGCCTCCAACTCGCCCTCCTCAGCGCAGCGTCGGCAGGCCTTCTCGTTCTAAGGAATAGGGGGTTCGGTTAGCTGCTCCCGTACTGCGCCGCGCGCTTCGCCATCTCTTCGGGCGAAACGTCCTCGATGTGACTGGCGACGCTCCAGCGGTGGCCGAACGGATCTTCGAACTGACCCGAGCGATCACCGTAGAACTGATCTTGGACGGGCTGGATGCTCTTCGCTCCCATCTCGACGGCTCGGTTGAAGGTCTCGTCGACGTCCTCGACATAGACGCTGATTAGTACGGGGGTACCGCCGATACTCCTTGGCGACCGGTTGCCGAACTGTTCGAACTCGTCAGAAAGCATGATGATCGAATCGCCGACCTCGAGTTCGGCGTGCATGATCTTGCCGTCGGGCCCGGGCATGCGAGCGCGCTCGGCGGCGCCAAACACCTTGGTGTAGAAATCCAGCGCTTCATTCCCCCCGTTCACATAAAGGTAAGGAGAGACTCGGGGATAGCCCTCCGGGATGGGGTTGATCGCCATACGAACCTCCTTGTCGCCATTCGCCTCGTGCGGACCTCGGCATATTAGCCCCGGTCGCGGCAGAAACTCACGTTTCGGGTCATGAATCCGGCAACAGCAGAGCCAGTGCGATGGCGAGGATCGGTATCCCGACTCCGAGAGGTGCCAGGGCGGCGCCGATCGGCAGCAGCACCGTCGCCAGCAGGAAGCCGAGGACGGTCACTCGCCTCCGCGGTCTATCCGGAGCCATCATGGGTCAACCTCCTTGTTGACGTTTCTATCCCTCGGTCGCTGGGCTGGGCACGAGTACCCGCTCGGCGGGCTTCTCGTCCGTTTCTTCGACAGAGATGTTGGGCAGCCACGCGAGCCAGCGCGGCAGGTACCAGTTGCGATCGCCGAGCAGCTTCATCGATGCCGGCACCAGAACCGAGCGTACGAGTGTGGCGTCGATCAGGACCGCGATCGCGAGTCCGAAGCCCGTCTGCTGGAGCGGAGCGAGGTCTCCCGCGGCGAAGCCGCCGAACACCGCAACCATGATCGCCGCGGCCCCCGTGATGAGACCGCCCGTGGTGCGAAGACCAAACGCGACCGATTCGGCGTTGTCTCCGGTCTGGTCGAAGCGCTCCTTGATCCTCGACAGGAGGAACACGTGGTAGTCCATCGACAACCCGAACAGGATGGAGAACAGGAACAACGGCAACCACGCCTCGATCGACTCCACCTGCTGAAATCCAAATAAGTCGGCACCGACACCCTCCTGGAACACGAGCACGATGAGCCCATAGGCAGCGCCCACCGACAGAAGGTTCAAAACGATCGCCTTCAGGGGGACAACGATCGAGCGGAACACGATCATCAAGAGCAGGAACGACAGCCCCAACACAACCGCGAACACGATCGGCGTATAGCGATCGGAGACGTCGAAGAAGTCGTGGTTGAAAGCAGTGTCGCCACCGACCAGCACGTTTGCAGCCGCGCCCTCGAAGGCCTGAGGGACGTAGTCGTCCCGGACGCGGACGACCGCTGATGTCGCGGCCTCGCTCATCGGATCGACGTTGACCGGGAACGACACGATGGTCGTATCCGCCGCGTCGTTGACCTCCACCTGCGAGGGGCCGAACAACTCGTCTCTGCTGAGAAGGCTCTGCAGCTCCTCGACCGCGCCCCTGACCTCCGGGGAACTCCCATCGCCGTCGACGACCACCTGGACGGGCGAGCTCAGGCCTCCCGAGAACTCGGTGGCGAGGATCTCGAACGCCTGCCGGGAAGGTACGTCCTCGGGCATCGAGCTGACGCCCGAGAAGCCCGTGTTGATGTTGAGGTACGACAGGCTCGCGGCAAGCAGGATCCCGGCCCCGAGCACGATGCTCACCACCGGGCGTGCCATAACGCGACGGGCGATCGAGTTCCAGAACCGGTGTGAGCTCTCGGAGCCGAACTCGGTCCGGCGTCGCAACACCCTCAACGAGTTGACGCGGTCGCCGAGAAGGCTCAGCAGCGCGGGCAGCAACGTCAGCGACGCCAGCACCGCGACGACGACCACGAAGATCGCCCCGGCGCCGATGCTGCGAAAGATCGTCGTGGGAAAGATGAACATCCCGAGGAGCGCAACGACGACGGTCAGACCGCTGAAGAACACGGCGCGGCTGGCGGTCGCCCCCGTCGCGCCGATCGCGTCGAGCTTGGAGTGTCCTTTGGCGCGCTCCTCGCGAAATCGGCTGACGACGAACAGCGAGTAGTCGATACCGACCGCCAGTCCGATCATCGTGATGATGTTGGTCACGAAGAACGAAAAGTCGAATGCCAGGCCCACGAGCGCGACCAGGCCGATGGCAACGGCGATCGAGGCCACGCCCATCATGATCGGGATGATTCCTGCCACCACTGCCCCGAACACGAGGATCAGAACGACGAGCGCGATCATCACGCCGAAGGCCTCACCCCGTTGCAGGTCCTCTTCGGCGATCCGGTTGAAATCCTCCTCGAGGGTCACCGCCCCCAAGGAGCGCGCGCTCATCACGCTCGACTCGTTGGCCTCACCCAGCAGTCCCTCGACCGCCGGAAGGAGGTCGGCGATCGCATCGGGCTCCTCGAAGGTGACCGGCATCAAGGTCATGTGACCGTCATCCGAGACCATCGATGGGTCTTCGGTGTCGTAGTAGGTGACCGCTTCGGCACCTCGGTCCGAAGCCGATAGCTGGAGGGAGCGGACCGCGCGCTCGAACGAGGGATCCGTTACCGCCGCCTCCTCCGAACTGAGTATGAACACCTCGGTCTCGCCCTCCGCTCCGAAGCGCTGCTCGACGAGCTCGGCGGCGCGCTTGGACTCGGGTTCGTTGGTGAAGTCGATCTCGGTGGAGAGGGCGTCCTCGAGAAACTGTGCCGAAAGCAGTCCGGCGACTGCGACCGTGGCGATCCACAGCCCGACGGTGATCCACGGCCGGCGGGCGCTCGCCCAGACCAAGCGTTGAGTGGCTGATCCCATGATTCACCTCTTGTTGTCTCGCGTTCGGTCAGGTCGACCCCCTAAGACAAGGTGGCTCATCCTGCTGTGACACGGGCTCCATCTCGAACAGGTGTCACAGCCGGGGGTCCTGTCTTGTCTTTAGTGGGTGAAGATGGACCTGAAGCCCACGCCACCGAAGAAGAGGACAGCCGTGTACGAGGATCTCCGACCGCTGCTTTTCTCCATCGCCTACCGGATGGTGGGCAGCGCGAGCGAGGCCGAGGACATCGTCCAGGAGGCGTTCCTGCGGTTCCACCGCGAATCGAGTGAGGGGACGGAGATCGACTCGCCCAAGGCGTGGCTGTCGACGGTCACTACCAGGCTCGCGATCAATCATGTGCAGTCGGCGCGCGTGCGCCGAGAGAGCTACGTCGGCACGTGGCTGCCCGAACCGCTATTGACCGATACCGAGTCCGAGGGGGCTCGGCTCGCGGACACTGCGGATTCCCTGTCGATGGCATTCCTCGTCCTCCTCGAGACCCTCGGCCCCATCGAACGCGCGGTCTTCCTGCTGCGCGAAGTGTTCGTCTACGGCTACGACGAGATCGCGACCATCGTGGGCAAGAGCGAGGACAACTGTCGTCAGATCGCGGTCCGAGCACGTCGGCAGATCGAGGCGAAGAAACCGCGGTTCGAGGCGTCACGTAAGAAGCGCGAGGAGCTGTCTCGACGATTCTTCGACGCGGTCGTGGCCGGAGACACCGAAGGACTGATCCAGCTCCTCGCCTCAGACGTCGTCGCCTACGGGGATGGCGGGGGCAAGGCTCCCGCGCTCCCCCGCCCGGTTCATGGACGAGAGAAAGTGACACGGCTCTTTATTCGGGCGAAGGGCTTGGACGTGGCCAGCGTGCGCCACACCGAAGTCAACGGGCAGCCGGGCGCGTTGCTCCTGGATGCCGACGGCAAGCTGTTGGCGGTCTTGTCGCTCGACATCGCCGACGGCCTCGTGCAGACCGTGCGGGCCGTCAGCAACCCCGACAAGCTGCGGCATCTCGATCCGGAAGCCGATCCACTACAACCCGGCGAAGGCCGCTAGAGGCGATCGATCAGCTCTGCGTTCTCTACGCCTTCACCAGTCGATCTACGGCTGCTGCTGCCTCCGCAATCATGTCGCGATCCTTCTCGGTACCCTTCGCGATGCAGTGGCGCATGTGGTCCTCGAGGAGTCCCACCGCGACTCTCTTGAGGGCGTTCGATGCCGCCGAGATCTGCGTGAGGATATCGATGCAGTACTGATCCTCCTCGACCATCCGCTGCAGGCCACGCACCTGTCCCTCGACCCGCTTGAGGCGTGAACGCACGTCGTCTTTTTTCGCGTAGTAGCCCCTCATCTAGCTCCTCCTACTAAGGCCCGTTTGCGCAGTATACCCTGGGGGGGTATGGTAGGGCAAGACCGTGAAGCGCTACGAAAGGAGCGGCCATGGCCAAGGATCCCGTCTGCGGCATGGAGGTCGACCCCAGCGACGCCGCCGCCACCGTCGAACATAAGGGACAGACCTATTACTTCTGCAGCCAGGACTGCGCGGATTCCTTCAATGACGATCCGGACAGCTACCTCTAGGGCGCGATGCTCGGCCCCCTAGGAGCGGCGCTCGCCGTCTTCGTTGCAACCCTCGGCTTAGCGCTGGCGTTGCGGGCGCTCGGTGATGTCGGCGGCGCGACCGCGTCCGAGCGGCTTCCCCATGCGGGCGGTTACCCGCCGCGCGTCCACGCGTGGAGTCGTTTCCATGCTCGCTTCTACGTGATGGCCTTCGTGTTCCTCGCGTTCGACATGGAGATGGTCTACATGTACCCGTGGGCGGTCGTGTTCGCACGCGAGGGCGCGATCGCGTTCGTCGAGATGGGGTGGTTCATCCTCGTCTTGCTCCTCGGGATCCTCTACACGTGGCGAGAGGGGGCCTTCGAGTGGGCATGACCCATCTGCTCCGCTCCATCGCGCGCCGGGCAGAGGCGCGGGTTTTCTGCGTCGCAGGCTCTCGCTTCGCAGAGAATGCGCGCCTGCTGCGTCTTTCCCAAGGAATCCGGCTGGCCGCCACACCTCGTGCCGCCAATCTCCTGCTGATCGTGGGCAAGCTAGACACGGGTCTTGTGGCGCCGGCGCTGGTGGCGCACGATGCCCTGTCGCCGCCGCGCGCGACGGTGTGGTGGCGCGGTGAAGCTCAAGCCCCACTGGTGCGTGCGAACTTCCCCGACGCGATCGTGATCCAAGGAAACGACCCGGTCCCCGCGCTGAAGCGCGTTCACGAAGAGCTCGTGATGGGTGAACGGGAAGGTGAACAGCCCCTGTTGCCCGACGTCGAGCCGGCGCCCTGGCAGGGCATCGGTCCCTACGGTCAGGGCGGCAAGGCGATGACGGGCGGTGTCCCCTACGGACGTCCGATGCCCGAGCGGGCCGACGGCCGCGATGGGCTCAAGCTCGACTTCCTACCAGTACGCGTCGGTCCGCTGTTCGCGCCCTTTCCTGTGGGACTGGCGCTCGACGTGAAGCTTCAGGGAGACGTCATCCAGGAGGCGACCCTCGAGAACTTCGCCCACGCGTGGGCATCCGAGAGGTCGATCTTCCATCGCGCCCTGCGGGCACCCGTAGCCATACACGATCTCGAAGTCGCGCGCGCTCGCAGTCATCTGCAGTGGCTCTCGGAGGCGGTCGGGATCGCCGGGGCCGCATCTCTGTCCGAGAGGATCCTGCGTCTTGCCCAGCGGGTTGAGCCGGAAGACGGCGATGAGATCCGGGCGCTCGAGCGCTCGCTACGACGCCGCGGCTTCCTCGGCTGGAACACTCGTGGCGTCGGCGTGATCGACCCGAACATGTCGCAAGGAATCACCGGACCGGTCGCACGTGCGTCGGGCTTGCCCATCGACTCCCGGGCCGATGTCGACGCCTACCGCCGTCTCGCCTTCGAGCCCCTGGTGCAAGAAGGCGGTGACTCCGCGGCACGCTGGATCCAGCGCTTGCGTGAGGCAGCGCAAGCTGTGGAGCTCGCCGCGCGAGCCGGGGATGATCGCGCCGGCGGTGAAGGAGTCATCGAGTCGCCGCGCGGGGCGCTGACCAGCCAGGAGGGGCCGTCGCACGCGATCGCGAGGCTCGTTCCCTCGCTCCTTGCCGGGATGGAGTGGGGCGACGCGGTGACCACGATCGCGAGCCTCGACCTTGACATGGCCGAAGCACACACGCCCAGCCACACGAGCGCGGCATCGTGAGACCGTATCTTTCTCCCCCACTGGCGGCGCTGGTGATGATCGGAGTTGTCGTCACCGGCGCGTACGTCGTCGCGGTGCTCGACCGGATCGCGGGAAGTCTCGTGGCGCGATCCCCACTGCACTTGGGTGAGATCTTCTCCTCCCCGTTTACGACTGCCGCGCTCTTGCTCTCGCAACGACGGACGAGGACCGAGCGTCCCGACGCGCAAGCGTGGGCGCTGGCCCCCGCGCTCCTCGCGGGACTCGCGGCCGTCGGCCTCGCCGTGATCCCGATAGGGCCAGGCGCCTCCGTTGCCGATCCCGCCGCGGGCTTCGTGTTGTATTCCGCGGCCGTTGCATTCGTCATGGTGTCGGTCTATCTCCACGGCTGGTCGGCGAACTCGACGATGCCGTTGATCGGCGGCTACCGCTTCATCGCGCAGGCGTTCGCGTATCAGATCCCGTTCCTTCTGGTATTGCTGGCGCCCGCGCTGCCGGCAGAGTCGCTCGCGATCGGCGAGATCGTCGAGGCTCAGGAATCCCTGTGGAATGTCGTGCGCCAGCCCCTGGGGCTTCCTATCTTCCTCGTGGTATCCGCGGCGGCGACGTTCTCCTTACCGCTCGACTTCCCGGATGCCGCCGATCTCGGCGGAGGAACATCGGTGGAGGCGTCGGGCCCGCACCGGCTCGTGTGGCGCGGGGCGCGCGCCGCGTTGCTGGTGATGGTTGCGGCGATGGGAGCCTCGGCGTTCCTTGGTGGTTGGCACGGGCCGTGGCTTCCTGGGTGGCTGTGGCTTGCGCTCAAGACGCTGCTGCTGTTGGTCCTTCTGGTCGGCTCCAGCCACGCGTTCGCCAGGCTGCGGATCGAACGCTTCGTCGTGTTCGCATGGGTGGTGCTGCTTCCGCTCTCGCTCGTCAACATCTTCTTCGCCGGAGCCCTGCTTCTATGACGACGAGCGGAACGGTCGACGTCTTGTTCTTCGTCTTCGGCGCCGGGGCCATTGTGGCCGCTTACCTGGTGTTCCGCACCGACTCGATGGTGCGCGCTGCGTACTGGCTGCTGGCGTCGTTCGTCTGCGTCGGTGCGATCCTCGTTCTTCTCGAGGCGGAGTTCCTCGGTCTCGTAGTGATGCTGATGATGGCGGGCGAGATGACGATCATGGCCTTCGTGATGGTCATGTTCATGATGAACCCCGCCGGTCTCAACCCGATGCTCATGGTGCACCAGCACAGAACCGCGATTTCGGCCGGGATCGCTGCGTTTCTCGTGTTGTCAGGAGCCGCTCTGGCAACAGATTTCCCTGACGCCCCGGCACAGCAGACGGCCCGCGCGACGGAGGAGCTGGGCGCGGAGTTGCTCGGCGAATCGATGCTCGTGTTCGAGAGCGCCGGTGTCGCTCTCCTTTCGACGATGATCGGCGCCGTGGTGCTGGCGAGTCGTCGAGGTCGGTTCGGCAACGCAGAGGAGGAGTCGATCGAGCCCCCGCTGCAGCCCGACGAGGAGTCGATCGCGGCTCCCGCGCAACAATCCGACGAAGGCGAACACGAACATCACGAGCACGGAGGACATCCGCGATGACTCTCGACGCGCTCCTGATTGTCGCGGCTGCGATCTTCGGAATCGGTCTCTACGGCGCTCTCAGCCAGCAGTCGTTCGTGATGTTGATGATGGGCCTCGAGCTGATGATCAACTCCGCCATCCTTGCGGCCGTTGCCTTCTGGGCCGCGTCCACAGGGGGCAGTCCCAAGGGCCAGATGCTCGCGATCGTCTTCCTGACCGTAATGGCGATCGAGATGGCGCTCGGGTTCGCGCTGATCACCAACGTCTACCGGGCGCGCAAGGCCGACATGACCGAGAAGCTCAAGAAGCTCAAGTCATGATGCTCTGGTTGTTGGTTGTCGTGCCGTTTGCAGCCGCGGTCCTCGCCCTCCTCGTGCCGCGGAGTGCCGCCGCCATCGCCACAGCGGCGCTTGCCTCAGTGATCGCGGTAGGCCTTTGGGCGGCGGCGACCGAAGCCGCATCCATCGTGTCGTGGGGGCCTCAACTCGAGCTGACCCTTGCCGCGACTGGTTTCTCGCGCGTCATGGTCGTCTTGGTCCCGGCGATCGCGCTGCCGATCGTGTTCTACGCCGCGAGCACAGAAGCGATCGGGCGCGTCAGGTTGATCGCGCTCCTCACCGCATTCGTCGGCGCCATGGAGCTGCTCGTCGCGGCCGCCGACCTACTCGCTTTGCTCCTCGGGTGGGAGCTCGTAGGCGCGCTGTCCTGGGCCCTGATCGCCCACGAATGGACCGAGGTGTCCAACGCGCAGAAGGCCGCGCATGCCTTCATAACCACTCGTCTCGGCGACCTCGGCCTCTACGTCGCCGCCGGCATCACGTTCGCCGCGACGGGATCGTTCGCGTTCTCCGACATCGCAAGATCGGGTTCGCCGGAGCTTCAGATCGTGGCCGCAGGCATCGTGGTCGCCGCGGCCGCCAAATCGGCGCAGGTTCCGTTCTCGCCGTGGCTGTTCTCTGCGATGGCCGGGCCCACACCGGTCTCGGCCCTGCTTCACTCCTCGACGATGGTCGCCGCCGGCGCATATCTTCTGGTGCGCCTGGGCCCGCACCTCGACTCCGTGACGTGGTTTGCGCCCGCGCTGATCGCGATCGGTCTGACGAGCGCGCTCACGGGAGGATTCGTCGCCGCAGTGCATCGCCACCCCAAGCGACTGTTGGCGGCTTCGACCACCGCTCAGTACGGACTGATGTTCGTCGCGGTCGGAGCAGGCTCGATCGTGGCGGCCGCCGCCCAGCTCGTCACCCACGCCGCGTTCAAGTCGCTCTTGTTCCTCACCGCAGGCACCGCGATGGACGTCTCCGGCTCCGACGACCTCGGTGACATGCGGCTCGGAGCACGTCTGCCGACGATCGCCGCACTCGCCGCGATCGGCGCCCTCGCGCTTGCCGCTCTTCCGCCGCTGGGCGGGGCCTGGTCCAAGGAACAGATCGGAGGCGCCGCGTTTGAGTCCTCTCCGTTGCTGGGAGTGGCGGTGGTCGCCGCCGCGCTGCTCGGGTCCTTCTACGCCCTTCGCTACTGGCTCCTTGCCTTCGGCCCCGGTTCCACCACACCCAGAGCATCGACTTCCACCGGCGTGAACGCATCTATCGGCTTCCTCGCCGCGCTCTCCGTGGGACTCGGGATCCTGTGGATCCCGGGAGTAAGCGACACCGCGGCGCGCTTGATGCCCGGAGAGGCAGTCCCGATCCGGTTGGCCGAGCTGACCCTCGGGCTCGGATCGCTGGTCATCTCCGCCGGCTTCGTCGTTGCCCTTCGGCGCCGCGCCCTCCTCGCGCAGGGACTCCTGGCGCCGGCGATCTCCAACGTTGTGGCCGAGTGGTTCGGAATAGCCAACGCGTCCCGACGGGTCGTGGTCGACCCGGTTCTCGGGATAGCGCGCGCGCTGGCTGCGTTTGACGACCGCGTGATCGACGCGGGGGTGCGCGCGAGCGCGAGGATCGCCGGCGCCTTCTCGGGTTTGCTGCGCCGCCGTTCCGAGCTGTCGCTCGACGCGCTCGTGAACGGTATCGGGAGCGGCACGCTGTTCATGGCCCTCGGATCGAGGGTGGCGGACGACCAGGGTGTCGATCGCGCTGCCGAGGGAGTGGCCCGCGCCCTGGGGCGGGGGGGCGAGCTGCTGCGGAGGCTGCAGACCGGGTTGTCGCATCACTACTACGTGATCGTGGCGATCGGCCTCATCGCGGTCGGAGCCGCGCTCGCAATCGGAGCTTCATGAGAATTCGAACAGGGAGGGTGAAGCCTTGCTGACGGCGACGATCTTCGTCCCGCTTGTAGCGGCGCTTGGATTCGCGCTGCTCCCGGGCACCGATGACGCCAACCGACGCCGCATCACCACTCTGCGCGTCGCGGCGACGAGCGTGAGCGCCATCCCCCTGGTCTTGATCGTGGTGGCCTGGCTTCGCTTCGATGGTAGCGGCGGGTTCGAGCTCGTCGAGTCGGCGCGCTGGATCCCCACGCTCGGGGTCGGCTACAAGGTCGGGATCGACGGCGTGTCGCTTCCGCTCGCGGCCATGACCGCATTGCTCTTCGTTGCGTCGATCGCCTATCCGGTTGACTTCCGTGGGCGCGCACCTCGATACCTCGCGTTGATGTTGTTTCTCGAGAGCGCGTCGCTCGGAGTGTTCCTCGCGCTCGACATGTTTTTGTTCTACGTCTTCTGGGACCTCGGGCTCGTCGGCATGTTCTTTCTCATCGGCGCGTGGGGTCACGACGATGCTCAGCGCAGCGCGCTCAAATTCTTCCTTTACACCCTTGCGGGGTCGCTTGCGCTTCTGTTGGGCATCATCGGGATCTATGTCCAGACCGATCCCCGCACGTTCGACATCCCGACCATCATCAACCAGGGCGTTCTGCCGGCCGGCGGCGTGTACTCGACTCTCGTGTTTCTCGGGATGTTCCTGGGGTTCGCGATCAAGACCCCAACTGTGCCGTTCCACACGTGGCTTCCGCCCGCGCACGTCGACGCGCCTGCACCCGCCTCGGCGATCCTTGCCGGCGTGCTGTTGAAGATGGGTACCTACGGGTTCTTTCGTTTTCTCATGCAGATGCTGCCGGGGACCTTCGAGCGCTTCGCGCCCGCCCTCGCGGTCCTGGCGGTGATCTCGATCCTCTACGGGGCGCTGGTGGCGCTCGCCCAGACCAACCTCAAGCGGTTGATCGCGTACACGAGCGTCAACCACATGGGCTATGTCATCTTGGGACTCGCCGCTGCCGGCTGGGCGGTTGCGGGCGAGGAGCGCGCTCAGGCGATCGCGCTGACCGGGGCGGTCGTCGAAATGGTGGCCCACGGACTCATCACGGGAGCCCTGTTCCTCATCTCCGGGTCGGTGCTGATGCGGGCTGACACCTACGAGATCGACGAGTTCGGTGGCCTCGCCGGTCGCTCTCCGGCGCTCACCGGCACGACCGTCGTCGCCGCCTTCGCCAGCCTCGGCCTGCCGGGACTGGCCGGTTTCGTCGCCGAGTTCCAGGTGTTCGCGGGGACGCTGTCGATCCAACCGTGGCTCGCGGCAATCGGCCTCGTCGGGATCGTCCTCACCGCGGCGCTGTTCCTGCGCATGCTCCAGAAGGTCTTTCTCGGCACGCTCCCGGATAGATGGCGCGAGTGGCGGGACCTGTCGTCGGTTGAGACGGCGTCTCTTGGCACCTTGTTGGTCATGGTCGTGGTGATCGGGGTCGTGCCCTTCTGGCTTCTCGACGTCATCGACACCGCCGCGAGCGCGTTCGCGGGCCCATGACCCAGCGAGAGATGACCCGCGAGATGATCTCCTCGCTTGGCGACATCGTCCCCGAGCTGATCCTGCTCGGAGGGGGCATCGCGATCCTGCTGTTCGCCCTGTTCGCGCCCCGCCGAGCGCAGGTGGGGGCGTCGCTGCTGGCGCTGGCGACGGCCGCTGCCGCCACGGTCGCGTCGGTTGCGATGTTGGGATCGGCCCAGGAGCAGACCTTCTTCGACACCTATTCCACCGACGACGTCGCCGTGTGGGCGAAACTGATCATCCTTACGGCGACGATCGCCGTCATCGCTCTGTCGATCCCGTGGTTCGCGCGCGACCCTCGCCACGGCGAGTACTACACGCTGCTGCTGTTCTCCTCGCTGGGAGCGGCTCTCCTCGCCGGCGCGACCGACCTCATGGAGATCGTGATGGCGCTCGTGCTCTCATCTGCGACGAGTTACGTCCTCATCGCCTATCACCGTCGCTCCAAGCTCGCGTCGGAGGCCGCCATCAAGTACTTCCTCATGGCCGCGCTCACCAGCTCGACGATGTTGATCGGGGTAGCGCTGTTGTTCGGGTTCGCCGGCACAACCACGTTTTCCGGCCTGAATGAGGGCCTGCCCGACAATGCTGCGGCGCTGGTGGTGGGGGCGGCGCTGATTGTCACGGCGTTGGCGTTCAAGATGGGATCGGTTCCTGCGCACGCGTGGATGCCCGATGTCGCCGAGGGGGCGCCCGCTCCCGTCGCGGCCTTCGTCACCACCGTTCCCAAGATCGGAGGCCTCGTCGCGCTGGCGCGGCTCATAACTGTTCTTCCCGACACGATCGGGTGGCGCCCTCTGGTCGCGCTCCTGGCCGCGGCGACGATGACGTTGGGAAACCTCGCCGCCCTGTGGCAGGACGACGTCCGGCGCTTGCTGGGGTGGTCGGCGGTGTCGCAGACCGGCTACGCGCTCATGGCGTTGGCCGCGCTCGGCCGCAGCGATCTCGCCATCCCCGCTCTGATGTACTTCCTCGTCGCCTACGTGCTCGCAAACATCGCCGCCTTCGGCGTCGTCGTGGAACTGCGGGGACGCACGGACCGAGCCTCGTATGCCGGCCTCGCGCGCGCTCACCCTCTGCTGGCGATGTCGCTCGTGATCGCGTTTCTGTCTCTGATCGGAATCCCGCCCCTCGTCGGCTTCGGCGCCAAGCTCGCGCTTTTCTCGGCGGCGATCGAAGCCAACTACGAATGGCTTGCGATCGTCGCCGCGGTCAACACGGTCGTGTCGATCTTCTACTACGCGCGAGTGCTCGCCCCCGCCTACTTCGAAACGCTCCCGGCCCCCGTTCCCGTGCTGGGGCGGTGGGCGGCCTCCGCAACATATGCGCTGACGCTAGCGGTCGTGGCCGCGGGAATCGTGGCCGAACCCCTACTTGAAACACTGCGAGACGCCTTGCTACTTCCGCAATAGCCCCGGGGTCAGGCGCGGGGGTGCAACCCAGCCAGAGTGACCGTGACGAGCCGGCGGACCGCGGCCTTGGACGGCAGACTGCTGGCTGCCGTGAGCGCGTGGAGGCAGTAGCTCACGAGCTCGTCGGGCGTGACATCGCTCCGGACGTCGCCGTTCTTCTGGCCCTCGGTCATGAGGTCTCGGATCATGCGGCGAAGTTGCTGCTCCGCCCGGGCCACCTGTCCGCCTCGATGCATTAATGCCGCGAGCTCACTGTCGTGGTGCCCGCGGGAGTCATGGGAGATGAGGGCGTACGCCTCGAGCACGGCTTCGAGTCGCTCACCGGCGTCGCCCGCCCCATCTCGGACCTCGGCGAGATACCCGAGGTGGCCATTGATCTGACGTTCGTGCCAAGCGAGCAGGATCGCCTCCACGTCCGGGAAGTATTTGTAGAGGGTCGCGCGTCCGATGCCGGTCTCTCCTGCGATCTGCGACATCGTTACGGACAGCAGCCCGTGCTCGCCCACCAAAGCCACGGTGGTGTCCAGGATCGCCTCCCGCACCTCTCGGCGGTGCTCCTCAATTGTCACGTTCCACAGCTTGGGCACCGACCAAGTATACGCAACGTCGATAAGGAGACACCCTGATTTGATAGAGACCTTCTGTCTCGTAAACTGCTGGGGCCGACCAAGCCCGCATCGCGACCGAGGAGGACACCGACATGGCTGATCCGCCACGCTCCCACGACCGCCAGCCCCCCTCCACGCCACGCTGGGTGAAGGTACTTGGAATCATCGCGATCGCCGTGGTCCTGCTGGCTGTCGTCGTGATGATTGCCGGGGGTGGCGAGCACGGCCCGAGTCGCCACCTGCCGGGGAGCGGAAACCCCGCGAGTCACACACCTCCCGTGCAACAAAGTCCGTAGAACACGGTCAAACAGTCGTGGTCATGACGCCCCCTCTTCGCAAGCTCGCTCTCAGCGCGCATCTCACGGTCTCGATCGGGTGGATCGGCGCAGTCCTCGCGTATCTAGCTCTCGGCACCCGCGCAGTGACCAGCCAGGATGTCCAGACGGTACGTGCCGCCTGGACCGCGATGGAGCTGACCGGTTGGTACGTCATTGTCCCGTTGGCCGTCACCTCGCTGCTCACCGGGCTTGTCATGGCACTCGGTACCAAGTGGGGGTTGTTCCGGCACTACTGGGTCCTGATTTCATTCGCGCTAACCGTCTTTGCCACCGTCGTCTTGCTCTCGCACATGCCCACCGTGAGTTCGATGGCGGACGTAGCACAAGAGGCGGAAGGTGCCCGCCTCGACGAGCTTGGGGGCGATCTCTTCCATCCCGGGATCGGCCTTGTGGTGTTGCTCGTGATCCAGGTCCTCAATTTGTACAAGCCGCCGGGCATGACTCGCTACGGGTGGCGCAAACAGCGGGAGCAGCGGACAGAGTCGCAGCCGTAATCCTTAGGGGAGGGTCACGTCGCAACCATGACCGCCCCGGGCTGCTCGCGGCGAAGTCGTTCGCTTCCCGACCGCCGCTAATCCCTAGCGGATTCGAGTGAGGAGCGAGGTCGTGCAACTCCGCCCACGGGAGTGTCACAAGAGTCGGTTATGACTAGACGGGTGGATCGGGATCGTACTGGATTCCTTTGCGGACCTCCCTCGCGCGCTCGACCGAGTGCAGCCGAGCGACGAGATGCAGGGCCATGTCGATCCCCGCGGAAACGCCTTGTGATGTGATGACGTCCCCGTCGTCAACGAAGCGCTTGTCCTCCACGATCCTTATGTCGTTGCCCAGAGATGAGAGAAGTTCCGTAAAGGCCCAGTGCGTGGTCGCTGGGCGCCCGTCCAGCAGCCCGGCATCCGCATACACGAGCGATCCGGTACAGACGCTGGTCATGAGCGTGCCGGCATCGGCATGGGCGCGGACCCACTTGCGGTAAGGGTCCGCGCGAAAATTACTTGAGCGGTTATGGGTGCACCGTATAGTTCCAGTCGCCGTGAAACTCGTGGCGGGTGAGCGGAACGGCGGCCAGTTCCTTGTTGGTGACCTTGACGCCGGTGGGGT
>JBOGXF010000210.1:0-20344 GCA_050694275.1 Actinomycetota bacterium
CCGGAGAAGGACGGGCTCTTCTGCGAGAAGATCTTCGGTCCGACCAAGGACTGGGAGTGCTACTGCGGCAAGTACAAGCGCGTCCGGTTCAAGGGCATCATCTGCGAGCGCTGCGGCGTCGAGGTGACCCGCGCCAAGGTTCGGCGTGAGCGGATGGGTCATATCGAGCTCGCTGCTCCGGTGACCCACATCTGGTACTTCAAGGGCGTTCCCAGCCGCCTCGGCTACCTGCTCGATCTCGCTCCCAAGGAGCTCGAGAAGGTCATCTACTTTGCCGCGTCGATCGTCACCAACGTAGACGAGTCCAAGCGGCACAAGGATCTTCCCAAGCTCGAGGAGGACGTCCAGCGTGACATCGCCCGCATCGAGTCCGATCGCGACCAGCGCATCGAGGAGATCCTGAAGGAAACCGAGGCGCGTCTCGAGGAGATGGAGGGCAGAAAGGCCCGATCGTCCGAGAAGACCGCCGCCCGCAACCAGTCGGACCGTCAGCAGAAAGAGGTGCGCGAGCGCGCCGAGCGGAAGATCGACGACCTGCAGCGGGCGTTCGACCGCTTCAAGGATCTTCAGGTCAAGGAGATCGTCGACGACGAGATGCTGTGGCGCGACCTGCGCGACTACTACGGCGACTACTTCCGCGGCGGAATGGGCGCCGAATCGGTCAAAGATCTGCTGGCGGGCCTCGATCTCCAGGCCGAGGCTGAAAGTCTCCGCGAGCAGATTCGCACGGCCAAGGGACAGAAGCGCCAGCGCGCGATCAAGCGGCTGAAGGTAGTCGCGCCGTTCACCGATAAGGCGACCAAGAACTCGCCGATGGGGATGGTGCTCGACTGCGTTCCGGTCATCCCTCCCGACCTGCGACCGATGGTGCAGCTCGACGGTGGTCGCTTCGCGACTTCAGACCTCAACGACCTCTACCGACGGGTCATCAATCGCAACAACCGCCTCAAGAGATTGCTGGATCTCGGCGCGCCGGAGATCATCGTCAACAACGAAAAGCGGATGCTCCAGGAAGCGGTCGACGCCCTCTTCGACAACGGTCGACGTGGCCGTCCAGTCACCGGCCCCGGCAACCGCCCCCTTAAGTCCCTGTCCGACATGCTCAAGGGCAAACAGGGCCGCTTCCGTCAGAACCTGCTCGGAAAACGTGACGACTACTCGGGCCGGTCGGTCATCGTCGCCGGTCCCAAGTTGAGGCTTCACCAGTGCGGGATCCCCAAGCAGATGGCGCTCGAACTGTTCAAGCCATTCGTCATGAAGCGCCTCGTCGATCTCGGCCATGCCCAGAACATCAAGTCCGCCAAGCGCATGGTCGAGCGTTCCAGGCCCCACGTCTGGGACGTCCTCGAGGAGATCATTCACGAGCACCCCGTGCTCTTGAACCGGGCGCCGACGTTGCACCGGCTCGGCATCCAGGCGTTTGAGCCCGTGCTCGTCGAGGGCAAGGCGATCCAGATCCATCCGCTCGTCTGCGCCGCGTACAACGCGGACTTCGACGGCGACCAGATGGCCGTGCACGTCCCGCTGTCGGCCGAGGCGCAGGCCGAAGCGCGCATCCTGATGCTGAGCGCGCACAACATCCTGAGCCCGGCTCACGGAGATCCCATCGTGACCCCGAGCCAGGACATGGTTCTGGGTGCCTACTACCTCACCGTGGGCAAGGAAGGCGCTCCGGGCGAAGGCAAAGTGTTCTCGTCGGCGGAGGAGGTCATCAAGGCCTACGACGCCAAGGCGGTTGACATCCACGCGAGCGTCTGGGTCCGAGGACTCAAGCGCTTCGAGGACGAGTCGGAGGAGGAGTACGAGGCCAACCCGATGCGACGGAAGCAAACGACCGCCGGCCGGGTGATCTTCAACGGCGCATTCCCCGACGACTTCCCGTTCCAGGACTACCTCGTCAAGAAGAAGGAGCTCGCGGCTCTCGCCGAGCGGTGCGCGCGCCGCTACCACAAGAAGGAGCTCGCCAACACCCTGGACGCCCTCAAGGACGTCGGATTCGAGTACGCGACCAAGGCCGGAGTGACGATCGGTCTCGAAGACGTCACCACCCCGCCCGAGAAGCCGAAGATCCTCGCCGATCACGAGAAGCGCGCCGAGAAGCTCGACGCGCAATATCGCAAGGGCATCATCACCGAGGAGGAGCGTCGCCAGGAACTCATCGAGATCTGGACCGAAGCCACGTCACAGGTCACCGACGCGATGGAGAGGACATTCGACGAACTCAACCCGATCTGGATGATGGCGCAGTCGGGAGCCCGCGGAAACATTCAGCAGATTCGCCAGATCGCCGGGATGCGCGGTCTCGTCGCCAACCCGCGAGGCGAGATCATTCCCCGGCCGATCCGGGCCAACTTCCGTGAGGGTCTTACCGTGCTCGAGTACTTCATCTCGACGCACGGCGCGCGGAAAGGCCTTGCCGACACCGCGTTGAGGACGGCGGACTCGGGCTACTTGACTCGCCGGCTGGTCGACGTCTCCCAAGAGGTCATCGTCCGCGGTGAGGATTGCGGCACCGACCGCGGCATACTGCTCGATCTCGAGCTCCAGAAGCCCTACCTCAAGCAGAAGCTCGTCGCGCGCGTGCTCGCCGAGGACGCAAAGACCCCGGACGGCAAGAAGCTGTTCGGTGCGGGCACCGAGGTTACAAACGAGATCGCCTCGGAGATCGAAGAGGCCGGCGTCGATAGCGTCAGGGTGCGGAGCGCTCTTACCTGTGAGGCGCGCTACGGCGTGTGCCAGATGTGCTACGGGACGTCGCTGGCGACCGGGCAAACGGTCGAGCTCGGCGAAGCGGTCGGCATCATCGCCGCGCAGTCGATCGGCGAGCCCGGAACCCAGCTCACGATGCGGACGTTCCACACCGGTGGGGTCGCCGGAGAGGACATCACGCATGGTCTCCCGCGCGTGGTCGAGCTGTTCGAGGCCCGCACCCCGAAGGGGAAGGCCGAGATCGCCCGCGCCACGGGCACCATCAAGATCCACGAGGACGAGCGCAACCGGCAGATCGAGCTGGTGCCGGACGACGGCGAAGAGCCGATCGTCTACAAGGTGTCCCGCCGCGCTCGGCTGCGGCCCAACGTCCGCGACGGCGCGACGGTGCAGGCCGGCGAGGCGATCACTGAAGGGTCGAAGGACCCCGACGAGATCCTTGAGATCCTGGGCCAGCGAGACGTGCAGATCTACCTCGTCAACGAGGTCCAGAGCGTCTACCGCAGCCAGGGCGTGCCCATCCACGACAAGCACATCGAGCTGATCGTGCGACAGATGCTTCGCAAGGTAACCGTGCTCGAGCCGGGCGACACCGAGTTTCTCCCCGGCCAGCTCGCCGACGCTCGCATCTTCGCCCTCGCCAACGAGGAGGTCACTTCGAACGGTGGCGAGGCGGCGACCGCGCGCCCCGTGCTGATGGGGATCACCAAGGCGTCGCTGGCCACGGAGTCGTGGCTGTCGGCTGCGTCCTTCCAGGAGACGACGCGGGTTCTGACCGAGGCCGCGATCAACGGCAAGTCCGACTCGTTGCTCGGCCTCAAGGAGAACGTCATCATCGGCAAGCTCATCCCCGCCGGAACCGGCATGTCCCGCTACCGCTCGATCCGGGTGACGACGGCCGGCGAAGCCGCCATCAGCGACGAGGAGGCACGCGCCATGTTCGGCCTTCCCCCGAGGGAAGAAGCCGAGGAGGAGGCGGCCGAAGCGGCGCGTGAGCTGCTCGGCGTGGTCCCGGGCGGCGACGGCCAGGCCGAAGAGACAGAAGAGGCCGAAGAGGTCTCATAACCCCGATCGCCGAGTGCTCATCAGCGCACCTCTCAAGTGCTGTGGTGAGCACGGGACGGGTCGGGGCAGGAGAAAGAGCCTCGCGGGTGAACCCCCTCCCTATGCGTGGATTCCTCCCGGTCGCCGTGGCGGTGGCGCTCGCCGCGAGCGCGGGGCCGGCCCCAGCCCAGCCGATCCCGCCCACCCCGCCGCGCGATCAGTGGTTCGCGGAGAACGACACCGGGCACTGGTCCAAGGGCAATTACGTCAGGACCGACAAGAAGTGCCTGGGCCTGCCCAAGAACAGGCAGGTCGCGTGCTCGCTCCAAGAGTTCCGCAAGCGCCCCTTCGTCGTCATCGCGTTCGTCGACACCGGGATCAACCCCTATCAGAAGGACTTCCGCGCCCCCGACTTCGTCCACCACCCCTCTAAGTACATCGCGGGTTACCCCAAGGACGCTCGGACGTTCAAGGCCGCGTTCGACGCCGCCGACCGCAAGGGCTACGAGGCGGCTCGGAAGGCCGACGAGCTCGACTGGGCGCGGGTCGAGCCGGCCAAGCTCTACTGGTTCCCCGGCACCCGGATCATCGGCGGTATCTCGATTGGTCCGGGTGGGACCTCGGCGGCCGGCTTTCCGGAGCGGAGAATCATCGACGACCAGGGCCACGGCACCGGCGTCGCGAGCGTCGCCGCCGGGCGCTTTTTCGGCTCCAACCCGAACGCACTCATCGTCATGGTCGAGAGCCTTGGGGCCGCGCCCGAGCGATGGGCGAACTCCCAGGAGTGGATCGACATCGTGTCGAACTCGTGGGGGAATCTCGCCAACCTCCCCCTCGGTGATCCCGAGTCGACCCGCGAGGCGACCCGGCGAGGCCAGAGCGTGTTGTTCTCGGCCGGCAACGGCGCGACCAACACCAACTCGAGCGACATCTTCCCCGACGGCTTGGACCCGTGTAAGTGCAAGACGCCCGACTCCGACCAGTCGGTCCTCGATCCCTGGTCGGGACCGTCGTGGCAAATCACGGTGGGGGCCGCGTCGCCGATCAACGGTCAGGCCCACTGGTGGCACTCGATTCCGGTCGACGTGTCCTCGTTCGGCTCCAAATGGAGGGCGGCCGGCGCCTTCGGGGTCGAGGCCAAGATCGATGAGGACAACGTGCAGACGCGCGGGACGTCGTGCGCCGCCCCGACGACGGCGGGGGTCCTGTCCTCACTGATTCAGCGGGCGCGGGAGGAGTTCGGCGACACGAGCGAGGGCCAGGCGAAGGGCGCGGTGGTGGCGTCGGCCCGCAAGGGGACGCGCCTCCCGCCGGAGGGCCCGCTCTCGGATGGCAAGCTCACCCGGCTCGAGGCCGAGGAGGTCCTGTTCAAGTCCGCCTTCCCGGTCCCGGCCGATCCCGAGAAGATCACCTGGGATTACGCCGTGCGACCCACGACCCCGGCCTACTACGTCTATCAGGGCTACGGGGTGGTCGACCGAACGGCCAAGGACCTCGCCACCAGGGTCCTTCTGGGCAAGGAGGCGCTCCCGGATCGGGCCGAGGTCGACGCCTGGATCACGGCGATGGACACGGTGCGGAACGCCTTCTGGGGCGAGCCCTGACCTTAAGGGCCCGAGGTGTTTGCGGCACCCCTCCCCATGCCCTATCCTTGCTGGTCGCGCCCCCCAGGGGGCGTTGTACGCGTGTTCGCCGGGTACAAGGCAAGCGAGTTATCGCCCGAGTTCGGTGAGCCCCGGGAGGCCTAATCCGTAGGAACCGCCGGGGTCGGGGTGCATCGCCGGACGTTCAGAAGCTGCGAGAGGACAACCCGGGGCCCGCGCGCTCGGCTCTCGCCGCCGGTGACAAAACGGTTCTCTGCGGGAACGGACTCGCCCCGCACGAGGAGCGCATAGAGGTGAGGACGGCTCCACCCTTGGGTGGGGCCGTATAAGGGACCTTCGGAAGGAAGGAAGTCGGTTGCCGACCATTCAGCAACTGGTCCGCCAAGGGCGGCAGAGCAAGAGAGAAAAGACGAAGTCGCCGGCCCTCAAGGGGTCGCCGCAGCGCAGGGGCGTCTGCACCCGCGTCTATACGACTACCCCAAAGAAGCCGAACTCCGCGCTCCGAAAGGTCGCCCGCGTCCGCCTCACCTCTGGGATCGAAGTGACCGCCTACATACCGGGCATCGGTCACAACCTCCAGGAGCACTCGATCGTGCTCGTCCGGGGGGGCCGGGTAAAGGACCTTCCGGGCGTGCGCTACAAGATCATTCGCGCCGCACTCGACACCGCCGGAGTGCGCGACCGAGCGAAGTCGCGCAGCAAGTACGGCGCCAAGAAGGGCGGCGTCTGATGCCTCGCAAGGGACCCGCCTCGCGCCGCGAGCTCGCTCCCGATCCGATCTACAACTCCCTGCTCGTCACCCAGATCGCGAACCGGGTGATGCAGAGGGGGAAGAAGACCCTCTCCGAGAAGATCGTCTACGACGCGCTCGGCAAGGTCGGGGACCGGACCGGCAAGGACCCGCTCCCGATTGTCAAAAAGGCGATCGACAATATCAAGCCGCTGCTCGAGGTCCGCTCCCGGCGCGTCGGGGGCGCGACCTATCAGGTCCCGGTCGAGGTGCAGAGCAGACGCGGGACGACCCTCGCGATTCGGTGGCTGGTGATGTTCTCGAGCAAGCGGCGGGAGCGCACCATGGCCGATCGACTTGCCGGCGAGATCCTGGACGCGTCCGGAGGCACGGGAGCGTCGGTCAAACGGCGGGAAGACATGCACAAGATGGCCGAGGCCAACAAGGCCTTCGCCCACTACAGATGGTGATGAGGAAAAGGCAGAGAAATGGCTGAACCGGCACGCGATCGAGAAGATCAAAAGCGCCCGCAGCTGCGCGAGGTCAAGGGCAAGGGGGTCCCGGCGATCCGGGAGTACCCGCTCAGCCACACGCGCAACATCGGGATCATGGCCCACATCGACGCGGGCAAGACGACCACGACCGAGCGGATCCTCTACTACACCGGCAAGACGTACAAGATCGGCGAGGTGCACGAGGGTGCCGCCGTCATGGATTGGATGATCCAGGAGCAAGAGCGCGGCATCACGATCACGTCGGCCGCGACCACCGCTCACTGGAAGGGTTACTGGATCAACATCATCGATACGCCCGGTCACGTCGATTTCACCGTCGAGGTCGAGCGGAGCCTTCGTGTTCTCGACGGAGCGATCGCCGTCTTCGACGCGGTCGCCGGTGTCGAGCCGCAGTCCGAGACGGTCTGGCGGCAAGCCGACCGCTACCGCGTGCCGCGCATCTGCTTCATCAACAAGATGGACCGCACGGGCGCAGATTTCTTCCGCTGCGTTGCCATGATCGAAGATCGTCTCAACACGAGACCCGTCGTGCTCCAACTCCCCATCGGCGCCGAGGACGATTTCCACGGTGTGGTCGACCTCGTGACGATGGTTGCCCACTACTGGCCGGACGAAGGCTTCGGCGAGCAGTGGGAGGACCGTCCCATTCCCGACGATCTCAAGGACCAGGCCGACCAGTACCGTCACGACCTCATCGAGGCACTCGCCGACCACGACGAGGAGATCATGGACCTCTACGTGCACGAGCGGGAGCCGGATGCGGACGCGATTCGCAAGGCGCTTCGGCGCGGGACGCTGGCCAACGAAATAACCCCGGTGTTGTGCGGCACGGCGTTCAAGAACAAGGCGGTCCAGCCACTCCTCGACGCCGTCTGCTCGTATCTGCCCAGCCCGGCCGACATCCCGCCTTACGAGGGAGTGCATCCAACGACCGGAGAATCACTTCTGCGCAAGGCAGACGATCTCGAACCGTTCTCCGCGCTGGCCTTCAAGATCATGAGCGATCCCTACGTTGGACGGCTCACGTACCTGCGCATCTATTCGGGGACGCTCAAGTCGGGCGACCAGCTCACCAACACGACGCGCGATCGCAAGGAGCGCATCGGAAGGATCCTGCAGATGCACGCGAATCACCGCGAGGACAAAGAGGCGGTGTTCGCGGGGGACATCGTGGCGATCGTGGGACTGAAGCACACGCTCACCGGGGACACCCTGTGCGACCCGAGCGAGCCCGTCCTGCTCGAGGAGATTACCTTCCCGGCCCCCGTAATCGACGTCGCCATCGAGCCCAAGTCCAAGGCCGACTCGGACAAGCTCGGAGGCGGGCTGCAGCGACTGTCCGAGGAGGATCCGACTTTCCGGGTCCGCACCGACGAGGACACCGGCCAGACGATCATCTCCGGTATGGGTGAGCTCCACCTCGAGGTGATCGTCGATCGTCTCATCCGGGAGTTCAGCGTCGCCGCCAACGTCGGCAAGCCACAGGTGGCTTACCGGGAAACGATCCGCAAGTCGGTCGAGAAGCTCGAGACGCGCTACGTCAAGCAGACCGGCGGCAAGGGCCAGTACGGGCATGTCGTCATCAACCTCGAGCCAACCGGCCCGGGCGGGGGCTACGAGTTCGTCAACAAGATCACCGGCGGGAAGATCCCCTCCGAATACATTCCTGCGGTCGACCAGGGCGTGCAGGAGGCGATGGCGTCTGGCGTCCTGGCGGGTTACCCGGTCGTCGATCTCCGCGTCACCCTCACCGACGGTAGCTATCACGACGTCGACTCGTCCGAGATGAGCTTCAAGATCACCGGATCGATGGCGGTCAAGGATGCCATCAGAAAGGCCGGGCCGGTCCTGCTCGAGCCGGTTTTCGACGTCGAGGTCGTGACTCCCGAGGACTACATGGGCGACGTTATCGGCGATATCTCGGCGCGGCGAGGACGGGTCGAGTCGATGGACCAGCGGGGCACCGACCGGATCGTAAAAGCCCAGGTGCCGCTGTCCGAGATGTTCGGCTACGCGACCGAGCTGCGGAGCCGTACGCAAGGGCGCGCGACGTACACGATGCAGTTCAACAGCTACAAGGAAGTCCCGCAGTCGATTCAGGAAGAGGTTGTGGCCACGGTTCGCGGCGAGCCAGCCGCGTAGGAGGGAGAAGAGAGCGATGGGTAAGCAGAAGTTCGAGCGCACCAAGCCGCACATCAACATCGGGACCATGGGACACATCGACCATGGCAAGACGACGCTCACGGCCGCGATCACGAAGGTGCTGGCCGAGGCGAACCCGAACGTGACGTACACGTCGTTCGAGGAGATCGATAACGCTCCTGAAGAGAAGGAGCGCGGGATCACGATCGCCATCTCGCACATCGAGTACGAGACCGAGAACCGGCACTACGCCCACGTCGACATGCCCGGGCACGCCGACTACATCAAGAACATGATCACCGGGGCGGCTCAGGTCGACGGCGCGATCCTCGTCGTATCCGCGGCCGACGGGCCGATGCCGCAGACGCGCGAGCACGTTCTGCTCGCTCGACAGGTGAACGTCCCGTACATCGTGGTCTGTCTCAACAAGATCGACATGGTCGACGACCCCGAGCTGTTAGATCTCGTCGAGCTCGAAGTCCGCGAGCTGCTGAGCGAGTACGAGTTCCCCGGCGACGATGTACCGGTCATACGGGTCTCGGCTCTGAAGGCCCTCGACGGCGACGCCGAGTCGGGCCAGCAGGTGCTCGAGCTCATGGCCGCGGTCGATGAGTACATCCCCGAGCCCGAACGCGACACCGACAAGCCGTTCCTCATGCCGATCGAGGACGTCTTCACGATTACCGGTCGTGGAACGGTCGTGACCGGGCGCGTCGAGCAGGGCATCCTCAAGCTCGGCGAGGAGATCGAGATCGTCGGCATCAAGGACACGTCGAAGACGGTCGTGACCGGCATCGAGATGTTCAGAAAGATGCTCGACGAAGCCCAGGCGGGCGACAACGCCGGGATCTTGCTGCGAGGGACCAAGAAAGAGGACGTCCAGCGCGGCCAGGTGCTGTGCAAGCCGGGGTCGATCACGCCGCACACGAAGTTTTCGGCGCAGGTCTACGTCCTGTCCAAGGAAGAGGGCGGCCGCCACACGCCCTTCTTCAACAACTACCGGCCTCAGTTCTACTTCCGAACCACGGACGTGACGGGTTCGGTCCAGCTTCCGGGTGGGACCGAGATGGTCATGCCGGGCGACAACACCGAGATGGCCGTAGAGCTGATTCAGCCCATCGCCATGGATGAGGGGCTTCGGTTCGCCATCCGCGAGGGCGGCCGCACCGTGGGCGCCGGCCGCGTCACGAAGATCGTCGAGTAAGGCGGGCAGATGGCGAACGAGATGAAGATCAGGATCAGGCTCAAGGCGTATGACCACGAGGTCATTGATCAAAGCGCGAAGAAGATCGTCGAGACGGTGACCCGTACCGGCGCGAGCGTCAACGGCCCGATCCCCCTGCCGACGGAGCGATCGGTTTACACGGTCATCCGTTCGCCACACAAGGACAAGGACAGCCGCGAGCACTTCGAGATGCGCACGCACAAGCGGCTGCTCGACATCGTCAACCCGACCCCCAAGACGGTCGACTCGCTGCAGCGGCTCGACCTGCCGGCGGGTGTGGACATCGAGCTGAAGCTCTAGGAAGGACGAGATGGCAGAGGTGAAAGGGATCCTCGGTCGCAAGATCGGGATGACCCAGGTGTTCGACGAAGACGGGCATGCCGTGCCCGTCACCGTCGTCGAGGCCGGGCCTTGCCGCGTCGCCCAGATAAAGACGCCCGAGAAGGACGGCTACTCCGCCATCCAGCTCTCCTTCGGCGCGCCGAAGCGGACGACCAAGCCCGTGGCCGGTCATTTCGCCAAGGCGGGCATCGATCCCCAGAGATACCTGGTCGAGCTGCGGTTGGAGGATTCCGGCCCCCACGAGGTGGGGGCCGAGATCAAGGCGGACGTGTTCGAGGCCGGGGAGCTCGTCGACGTCGTGGGCGTGACCAAGGGAAAGGGCTTCGCGGGCGTGATGAAGCGGCACCACTTCGCAGGCCTCTCGGCGACCCACGGGACGCAACGTAAGCACCGCTCTCCGGGCTCGATCGGTGCATGCGCGACTCCGGCGCGCGTGTTCAAGGGAGTGCGAATGGCCGGGCACATGGGCCACCAGCGCGTGACCACGCTCAACCTCAAGGTCATCAAGGTCGATCCCGAGCGGAACCTCATGCTCATCCGGGGCGCGATTCCCGGCCCCAAGGGGGGCCTGCTCATGGTGCGCAGCGCGATTCGGCTCCGTCAACGCGAACGCAGGAAGGCGAGTTAGCGATGGCCAAGCTCAACGCGACGGTAATCGACGGTAGCGGAAAGAAGACGGGTCAGCGCGAGCTCTCCGAGGAGTTCTTCGGTGGCGAGATCAACGTCGCCCTGATGCATCAGGTCGTCACGGCCCAGCTGGCCGCGGCGCGCGCGGGCTCGGCATCGACCAAGACGCGCTCGGAAGTCCGCGGAGGCGGAAGCAAGCCGTGGCGTCAGAAGGGCACCGGGCGAGCACGTCACGGATCCATTCGCTCGCCACAATGGGTCGGTGGGGGGGCGGTCTTCGGCCCCAAGCCGCGCGATCACTCCATGAGAATCAACAAGAAGATGAGAAAGGCCGCGCTCCGCTCGGCCTTCGCCGACAAGGCCAACGAGGGCCGGTTGTGGGTCCTCGACGCTTTCGCCGAGCCCAAGACCAAGGCGGCGGCAGCGTGCCTGAAGGAAGCGGGGATCGAAGGGCGCATTCTCGTCGTCCTCGATCCAGAAGACGAGAGCTCGCAGAAGGTGGACCGGGCTTTTCGGAACCTAGACAATGCGGCGTTCTCTTTGTACGGGGCACTGGCCACCTACGATGTCCTCGTCGCCGACGCCGTGATCTTCACCGCCAGCGCGCTCGACCGCTACACCGGGAAGTACCAGGAGGTGTTGGCGTGACCTCCACAAAGGCTGATCCGCGCGACGTGATCCTCGCTCCGGTCGTCAGCGAGAAGTCCTATTCGCTGATCGACAACAACGCCTACACCTTCATCGTGCACCAGCGGGCAAACAAGACCGAGATCCGTCAGGCGATCGAGGCACTGTGGGACGTCAAGGTGACCAAGGTCACCACCCTCAACCGGAAAGGCAAGACCAAACGATTCCGTTTCACCGAGGGGCGCCGTGCCGACACCAAACGCGCCGTGGTAACCCTCGCCGAGGGCGACCGGATCGACATCTTCGAGCAACCAACCTAGGAGCAGGACGATATGGCGATACGAAAATCCAAACCGACATCGGCCGGGAGACGATTCCAGACCTACTCGGACTACTCGGAGCTCAGTCGCTCCGAGCCCGAGAAGAACCTGCTCGACCCAAAGCCGAAGAGCGGAGGGCGGAACACCTACGGGCGCATCACGTCGCGCCGCCGGGGCGGAGGGAACAAGGCCCGTTACCGTCGCATCGACTTCCGGCGCAACAAGGACGGCGTGCCGGCCAAGATCGCCCATATCGAATACGACCCCAATCGCAACGCCCGCATCGCACTGCTTCACTACAAGGACGGTGAGAAGCGCTACATTCTGCTGCCCAACCGGGTCAGAGTGGGCGACGTCATCCAGTCGGGGGCGGGCGCCGACATCAGGCCGGGAAACGCGCTACCGCTTCGCAACATCCCCGTCGGTACGGTCGTTCACAACGTCGAGCTCAAGCCGGGGGCGGGCGGCAGGATGGCCCGCTCGGCGGGATCGTCGGTCCAGCTCGTCGCCAAAGAAGGACAGATGGCAACGCTCAGGCTTCCCTCCGGCGAAGTCCGCATGATTCCGATGGCCTGCCGGGCCACGGTGGGCGAGGTCGGAAACCCCGAGGCGGAACTCGTCTCGCTCGGGAAGGCCGGCCGCAACCGGTGGAAGGGACGCAGGCCGAAGGTCCGCGGGGTTGCGATGAACCCGGTCGATCACCCGCTGGGCGGCGGTGAGGGCAAGTCTTCGGGCGGACGACACCCCGTGAGCCCGTGGGGGAAGGCCGAGGGCCGGACGAGAAAGAAGAACAAGAAGTCGAACGCGCTCATCGTGCGACGGCGCGGCAAGAAGCGAGGTCGGTAATGAGCCGCAGTCTGAAGAAGGGTCCGTTCGTCGACGATCACCTCATGGTCAAAGTGGTCGAGATGAACAAGAGAAACGAAAAGCGCGTGATCAAGACCTGGTCGCGGCGTTCGACGGTCGTGCCCGAGATGGTCGGCCACACGATCGCCGTGCACGACGGGCGGAAGCACGTTCCCATCTACATCACGGAGTCGATGGTCGGGCACAAGCTCGGCGAGTTCGCGCCCACCCGCGCGTTCCGTACCCATGGCGGCGCGGCCGAACGAGCCACGAGGGTGAAGTAGATGACTGCTTACAAGGTTGCAGCGGACGCGCAGGAGGCCATCGCCACGGCCCGGTTCATCCGGATGTCCCCGACCAAGGTCCGTCAGGTCATCGACCTTATCCGGGGACATCACGTGGACGACGCCCGCCGTATCCTCAGGTTCACCTCGCGCGCGGCAACGCATCCGGTCGCCAAGGTGCTCGACTCGGCGGTCGCCAATGCCGAGCACAATGCAGGATTGCCGCCCGACGAGCTTGTCGTGGTACGGGCATGGGCCGACGAGGGCCCGACCCTCCGTCGCTTCAGGCCTCGGGCGATGGGCCGCGCGACGCGGATCCGAAAGCGGACCTGTCATATCGCAATCGTGGTCGGTCGACCGACTGAGCTCGGATACGAGCTGCCGGAGGCTCCCGCGGCAAGACAGACCCGTCGCAGGGTCCGGAAGGACACCGCCGGTGAATCGGAGTCGCCGGCCGCGGCGAAGGGAGAGAGCCCGGCGGCAGAGGCGGCGCCGGGCACGACATCGAAGACGGCGAAGAAGACCAGCAGGAAGAGCACCGGCAAGAAGACGGCGAAGAAGAAGACCGCAAAGAAGAAGAACACTAAGAGGAGCGAGGCTGAGTAATTTGGGTCAGAAAGTACATCCTTACGGATTCCGGCTCGGCATACACACCGACTGGAAGTCGCGCTGGTTCTCAGACAAGCAGTATCGGGAGTACCTCGAAGCAGACCTGAGAATTCGTGAGTACCTGCTCGGCGAGCTGCCACACGCCGGAATCAGCCGTATCGACATCGAACGTACCCGTGAGCGCGTGCGCATCGACGCGCACACCGCCCGCCCGGGCATCGTTATCGGGCGGCGTGGATCCGAAGCAGAGCGGCTGCGTTCCAGACTCGAGCAGATGGAGTCCAAGATCTACGGCAAACCCATAGACGTCCGGCTCAACATCATCGAGGTCAAGCAGCCAGAGCTCGACGCCCAGCTGATCGCTCAGGGCGTGGGCGAGCAGCTCGCCAGCCGCGTATCGTTCCGCCGCGCCATGAAGAAGGCGGTGGGAACCGCGATGCGCAACGGCGCGCAAGGGGTTCGAGTCCAGTGCGGCGGCCGCCTCGGTGGTGCCGAGATGAGTCGCACCGAGTGGTACATCGAGGGCCAGATGCCGCTCCACACGCTCCGGGCGGACATCGACTTCGGGCTCGCAGAGGCGAGGACCACGTTCGGACGAATCGGCGTCAAGGTGTGGATCTACAGGGGGCCGTTCCAGGACATCTACGCGTCCGCCCGCGATACGGCTCGACTCCGGCGTGAGGCCGCACTCGCCGCGGGCGAGACCGTCGGGCGCGGCGCCGAGGAGCGCGCCCGGCGGGCCCGGAAGCAGGAGGAGGAGATCGAGTCGAAGCGGGCCGTCGCGACCCCCGCCGCCAGCGTGGAGGCAGAACCGGCCGCGCCCGAGAGCAAGGCCGCGGCCCAGTCTGGCGAACCGGCTGCGGGCGAAGGGTCCTCGGCTACAGAACCGGCTGCGGGCGCCGCACCCCCCGCCTCCTCGGAAACCGAAACCCAAAAACCAACCTCGTCGGCGAAGGATGCGTCGTCCTCGCCGGACGAGCAGAGTGAGACTTCGTCCTCGCCGGACGACGGGGACACCTCGTCCGAGGAGGAAGGTAAGTAGATGTTGCAGCCCAAGAAGGTCAAGCATCGCAAGCAGCAGCGTGGGCGTATGCGCGGGCGCGCCAAGGGTGGCACCACTGTCAGCTACGGCGACTACGGGCTGATGGCGATCGAGCCGGGTTGGATCAGCAACCGACAGATCGAGGCGGCTCGCATCGCCATGACCCGCCACATCCGCCGCGGCGGGAAGGTGTGGATCAACATCTTTCCCGATAAGCCGGTGACGAAGAAACCGGCCGAGACTCGGATGGGCTCAGGCAAGGGCAACCCCGAGTCCTGGGCCGCCGTCGTCAAGCCCGGTCGCGTGATGTTCGAGCTCGCGGGCGTTCCCGAGCCGCTGGCTCGCGAGGCCATTCGGCTCGCGGCCAACAAGCTCCCCATCAAGTGCAAGTTCGTCGCGCGTGAGCAGTCGCTGGAGATGTTCTGATGACCGTCAATCTGGCAGAGATCAAGGAGCTTTCGACCGAGGAGATTCGGGAGAAGCTCGAGGAGACGAAAGAAGAGTTGTTCAACCTGCGTTTTCAGCACGCTACCGGTCAGCTGGACAACTACCGGCGCCTGCGCGAGCTGCGTAAGGACGTCGCCCGCGTCAAGACCCTCCTGCGGGAGCGCGAGCTCGAGCCACAGGAGACGGAATAGGGAGACCATGAGCACACCTGAGGAAGTAGTGGAGGTCAGGGGAAACCGCAAGTTCCGTATCGGACGGGTCGTCTCCGACGCGATGGATAAGACGGTTGTCGTCGAGGTGCGCGATGCAGCCCAGCACGCCACATACGGGAAGATCGTCCGGCGCACCACTCGGCTGAAAGCGCACGACGAGAACGGCGAGTCCGCCGTCGGCGACACGGTGCGGATTGCAGAGACGCGTCCCCTGTCAAAGACCAAGCGCTGGCGGGTAGTCGAGGTAGTGGAAAAGGCCAAGTGATACAGCAAGAGAGCAGGTGTCGAGTCGCCGATAACACCGGGGCCCGCGAGGTCCTCGTCATCAAGGTGCTTGGTGGATCCCGCCGCCGCTACGCCGGCGTGGGCGACCTCGTCGTCTGCACCGTCAAGGACGCGATTCCCGGCGGGGCTGTAAAGAAGTCAGACGTCGTGCGAGCGGTTGTCGTGCGGACCGCCAAAGAGCGTCGCCGTGGTGACGGGTCGTACATCAAATTCGATGACAACGCGGTCGTGATCGTGGACAGCGCAATGCAGCCGCGCGGAACGCGCATCTTCGGACCCGTTGCTCGTGAGTTGCGCGAGCGACGATTCATGAAGATCATCTCGCTCGCCCCGGAGGTGTTGTGATGGCCGTGAAAGTAAGAAAGGGAGACAGGGTCGAGATCATCGCCGGCAAGGACATCGGCGCCCAGGGCCGCGTGCTCGAGGTCATTCCCAAGCGAGGGAAGGTACTCGTCGAGGGCGTCAATACGATCACCCGGCACGAGAAGATCCGCATGAACCGGCGCGGCGGTCAGGAGGGCGGCATCAGCCACAAGGAAGCGCCGGTGGACCTCTCGAACGTCGCTCTCGTATGTCCGACAGACGGTCCGACGCGGGCCGGATACAGGATCGAGAAATCGGGCGCAAAGGTCCGAGTGTGCAAGAAGTGCGGAACGGAGTTGTGATGGCAGCCAAGGCGAAAACCGAGAGCAAGACCGAAAAGAAGAAGCCGGCCGCCGATGGCTATGTGCCGCGTCTCAAGGCGCGCTATCGGGATGAGCTCCGAAAGCAACTGCAAGGAGAGCTCGGCCTGAAGAACATCATGGAGGTGCCCAAGCCGGCAAAGGTCGTGGTCAACATGGGCGTGGGGGAGGCGCCCCGCGACGCAAAGATCATGGACGGCGCGGTCAAGGACCTCACGATCATCACCGGCCAGAAACCGGCGGTCAGACGGGCTCGCAAATCGCTGGCGACCTTCAAGCTCCGTGCCGGCATGCCGATCGGCGCCGCGACGACGATCCGAGGCGATCGAATGTGGGACTTCCTCGATCGCCTGTTATCCGTGGTGCTGCCGCGCACCAGGGACTTCCGAGGCCTCAATCCGAAGTCGTTCGACGGGGCCGGCAACTACACCTTTGGAGTAAACGAACAGCTCGTGTTCCCTGAGATCGACTATGACGATATCGACATGACGCGAGGTATGGACATCACCATCGTAACGACGGCTAAAGACGATGAGTCCGGTGCGGCGTTGCTCGCCGCCCTCGGATTCCCCTTCAGGCAACTGACGACGGAAGGTTAGAGACGGACATGGCTAAGAAGGCACTCGAAGAGAAAGCGAGACGCAAGCCCAAGTTCAGGGTGCGGGCCTACACGCGCTGCGCTCGATGCGGGCGTCCGCGCGCGGTGTACCGACGCTTCGGGCTCTGCCGGTTGTGCTTCCGTCAGATGGCGCACAACGGCGAGATACCCGGCATAACGAAGTCGAGTTGGTGAGGCAATCATGACGATGACGGATCCCATAGCCGACATGCTCGCCCGTCTCCGCAACGGGGCGCAGGCAGATCACGACGACGTTCTCATACCTGCGTCGAAGATCAAGGAGAGCATCGCGCGCATCCTCGCCGAGGAGGGCTACGTCGACGGATACGAGGTTGTCGAGAACGGAAGCCATCCGGCGATCCGGGTGGTACTGAGGTACTCGGCCGAGCGCGAGCCGGCGATAGCCGGGCTTCGCCGGATCAGCAGACCGGGCCGGCGCGTGTACAAGGGAGCAGCCGAGCTTCCACGTGTGTTGGGTGGGCTTGGAGTGGCAATCGTCTCGACGTCGCAGGGCGTCATGACCGACCAGCAGGCACGCCGCAGCAACACAGGCGGCGAGGTCCTGGCTTACGTCTGGTAAGGGGAATTCATGTCACGAGTAGGGCAAGCACCGATAACGATTCCCTCCGGGGTGGAGGTGAAGATCGCCGGTGGATCGGTGGCGGTCAAAGGCCCCAAAGGCGAGCTATCGCGTCCTCTTCCCGAGGGGATCACGGTCGCCCAGGAAGACGGCGAGATCCGTGTCACACGCGCGGGCGACGAGGGCGAAGTGAGGGCTCTTCACGGGCTCACGCGCAGCCTCATCGCCAACATGGTCCGGGGAGTCACCGAGGGATTCGAGAAATCGCTCGAGATTCAAGGGGTCGGATACCGCGCGACGAAAAAGGGAAACGACATCGAGTTGCAGGTCGGCTTCTCGCATCCGGTTACGAAGGCGGCTCCCAAAGGAATCGAGTTCGACGTTCCGCAACCGACACGAATCGTGGTACGGGGCATCGACAAGGAGCTCGTCGGTCAGACCGCGGCCGAGGTCCGAGCGATCCGCAAGCCCGAGCCGTACAAGGGCAAGGGCATCCGCTACGAGGGCGAATACGTCCGTCGTAAGGCGGGGAAGGCAGCCAAGGCGGTGGGAGCCTGACGATGGATGCAAAACGGAAGGTGACCGCGCTCAGGAGGCGTCACCGCAGGGTCCGCAAGAAGGTCGTCGGGACCCCCGAACGACCGCGCCTCGCCGTCTACCGGTCGCATCGCCATATCTATGCCCAGGTGATCGACGACTTCGGCGGCAGAACCCTTGCCGCCGCGTCCACGCTCAAGGACGCCAACGGATCCGGCTCTCCCAAACAGCGAGCCAAGGCGGTCGGCAAGGCCGTTGCCGAAAGAGCCAAGAAGGCGGGCGTTTCCGCCGTCACGTTCGACCGGGGTGGATTCAAGTACCACGGTCGCGTTCGCGCTCTCGCCGAAGGGGCGCGAGAAGGAGGTTTACAGCTTTGACGTTCACCAATGAGTGCAAAGGTCTCGGCCCCGCGCCAACAGCGCCGACGGGCTTTGTGCTCACAAGTAGGAGGAGCAGCTGATGGCTCGAGGAGGATCCCGCTCCGGTCGCGGACCACGGGACGACGAACGTTCGCAGTACGAGGAGAGGGTCGTCTCGATCAACCGCGTCGCCAAGGTCGTAAAGGGAGGCCGGAGGTTCTCCTTCACCGCCCTGGTCGTGGTCGGCGACGGAGCCGGGCAGGTCGGAGTCGGCTACGGAAAGGCACGCGAGGTCCCGGCCGCGATCCAGAAAGGCATCGAGGAGGCCAAGAAGAGCTTCTTCAGGGTCCCGATGGTCGGGCAGACGATCATCCACGAGGTCACCGGGGAGGACTCGGCTGCGGTGGTCCTCCTGAAGCCAGCCTCGCCGGGTACCGGGGTCATCGCCGGAGGGCCGGTGCGGGCCGTGATCGAATGCGCCGGTATTCGCGATGTGCTGTCAAAATCACTTGGGTCAAAAAACCCGCTCAACATCGTGCATGCCACGGTGAAGGGGCTCAAGAGCATCAAGACCCCCGACGACGTGGCGCGCAAGCGGGGGAAGCTGGCGGAAGAGGTGGCACCTCCGTATCTGCTCAGGGAGGCAACTCCCGCCGGGGTGCAGAGGTAGAGAATCGATAAGGGACGGCTGTGGCTAAGCTGAGAGTGACCCAGATTCGGAGCGCGACCGATCGCGGAGCGAAGCAGCGCGGCACCATCCGGGCGCTGGGGATCACGCGACTAGGCCAATCCGTCGTCCACGAGGACCGGCCCGAGATCCGAGGGATGATTAACGCGGTTAGTCACCTCGTAGAGGTGGAGGAGTTCAAGAAATGAAGCCTCATGAACTGAAGTCACCGCCGGGAGCACGCTCGGCGCGTAAACGTGTAGGGCGTGGCGACGGCTCGGGACGCGGCAAGACCGCCGGCAGAGGAACCAAGGGCACGAAGGCGCGCGGGAAGATGAAGACATTCTTCGAGGGCGGGCAGATGCCGCTGACGCGCCGCGTGCCGAAGCTCAAGGGGTTCACCCCTCCGAGTCGACGCATCTACGGGGTCGTCAACCTGTCCGAGCTCGCGGAGGTCCAGGGAACCGACATCGGGCCAGACGAGCTGCGCGCCGCCGGGCTCCTGAAGAAGCGTGATCGCCTGGTTAAAGTGCTGGGAACGGGCGAGATAGATCGCGCCATCACGATCAGAGCGCATGCGTTCTCCACATCAGCGCGACAGAAGATCGAAGCTGCCGGAGGCACGCCCGAGCTGATCGAGACTTCTCCTGGGGCTGCGAAGTGAATCTGCTCAAAGCGTTCGTAAACGCGTTCAAAGTTCCGGATCTTCGTACGAAGATCCTGTTCACGGTGCTCATCATCGCCGTATACCGGCTGGGAGCTCACATCCCCACACCGGGCATCGACGTCGAGGCTGCGCAGCGCTTCGCGGCCAGTACGCCGGGGGGCGCCCTGAGCTTCATCAATCTGTTCTCGGGCGGGGCTCTGACCCAGATGGCGATCTTCGCCCTCGGGATCATGCCGTACATCACCTCTTCGATCATCATGCAGCTGCTCACCGTGGTGATCCCGAAGCTCGAGGCGTGGTCGAAAGAAGGGGAGTCCGGCTACAAGAAGATCACCCAATGGACCCGATACCTCACCGTGATCCTGGCGATACTGCAGTCGACCGGCCTTGCTTTTCTTTTTCACCGCGGGGGGATACAGGGAGCCGGCGGTGCCCCCGTCGATCTGATTCCCGAGTTCACGCCCCTGCGCGTCGGGCTCATCGTGCTGTCGCTCACCGCGGGAACCGCTTTCATCATGTGGCTCGGCGAGCTCGTCACCCAGCGCGGCGTGGGCAACGGGATGTCCATCCTGATCTTCGCATCGATCGTCTCCACCCTTCCCAGCGAGGGGGCCGCGATCTT